>CAYJUC010000010.1:0-15775 GCA_964372605.1 uncultured bacterium
TCTCGACCGGCGCCCAGATCGCCGAAGCTGGATTGAAGGATGGAGACCGCTGCGGGCCCGGCCGTCTCCGCCCTGAGGATCCGCGGCCCCAGGCTTGCGCTCGCAAAGCCGTGTGCCCTCAACGCCGCCACTTCGCCGGACGTCAATCCTCCCTCGGGGCCGACCACGAGGAGGGCGGAGCCGATCGGAGCCCGGATCGCTCCCAGGATCTCCCGGAGTCCCTGCGGCTCGCCCTCCCAGAGACAGAGCGCGAGGTCGGCAGTAGGCCGCTGATCCAGGAATTCGGTGAGCGTCGTGGGCGGCTCCACGGTGGGGATGACCGATCGGCCGCACTGCTTGGCGGCTTCTTTCGCGACCCGCTGCCACCGTCTCGCTCGTTCGTGCCAGCGCCCGGGCTCGAGTTGGACCACGCATCGCTCGGTGAGGAGGGGGCGCACCCGGGCGACGCCGAGCTCGGTCGCCGCCCTGACGATCCATTCCATCTTTTCTCCTTTCGGAACGGATTGGGCCAGCGTGATCGCGCAGGGAGATTCGGTCGGGCGGGAGGAACGGGCCAGGATGGTTCCTTGGGCGCCCTTCGGGGAGACAGACTCGAGCCGGACCGTGTACTCCGTTCCTCTGCCGTCTGTAGCCCGGACAAGCTCGCCGGGGCCGAGGCGGAGGACGCGGGCCAGATGATGGGTTTCGTCATGGTCGAAGACGACCCGGTCCGCGTCGATGGCCTCGGGCCTGACATGAAACTTGGGCATGATCAGGGGTGGGCCCCCGGGCTGACGCCACGCCCACCCCCCTGGCCGGCGTGCCGAGTGCTTGCCCTCGCGGCGGGCGTGCCGAGAGGCCGGGTGCCCGCCCCAGCGGCGGGCGTGCCGAGAGGCCGGGTGCCCGCCGCTGATAGTAACAAAGTGACCCAATCTTCTTCTTCGAACGTCTCAAGATGGACGAACCCGTGAGAGGCCATGGTGTCCTGGATTTCCGGGCTTTCATCCGTCAGGACTCCGCCGAGGATCAGGTGCGCTCCGGGGAGAGACAACCGGCGGTAGTGGGCGGCGAGGGCGACGTGACTCCCCGCCAGCAGGTTGGCGAGGATCAATGGAACCGGTGAGCCGTGATGCTCCGCGAGACCTTCGAGCCGACAGTCGATCCGTCCCCCCAGCCCGTTTCGCTCGACGTTGGCGCGCGCCGCTAGGACAGCGTCCGGATCAGTGTCCAGCGCCGTCACGCCCGAGACCCCCAGGACTATGGCGGCGATGGCGAGGATTCCGGTGCCTGTGCCGATATCGAGCGCCCGCGCCGCGCGGCCGCGCTCCAGGCTTCGCTCGAGGAGGACGAGGCAGCCGAGGGTGCTGGCGTGGTTTCCGGTCCCGAACGCTCTCCCGGGCTCGATCACGACCAGCCGTCGCCCATCGCTCTGGGGCGGGATCTCCCAGGGCGGGGCGATCAGAAGACGCCGTCCCACCGCGCGCGGAGCAAAGGCCTGCCGCCACGCCTCCGCCCAAGCCTCCTCCCGGAGCGGGGTCAGTATCGGCTCACCGGGCACCGGGAAACCGAGCGCCCGAAGACCTGAGAGGTAACCGCCGATCGTGGTGGTCAGCGTGCTCGGGTTAGTGGTCTCGGGGAAAAACGCCCTGAGGCGGAGGGCCGATCCGGGAGTTTCTTCTTCCACCACACCGAGGGCGCCGGTCTCCCAGAGGAAGTTGGTCAGACCCTCGCTGATTTCTCCCGAAGCGGGGACCAAGAGCTCCCAGAACGACGCGGCGCTACCCAAGAAGCTTTTTCATCCGCTCCAGGAAGGAGGCCAGGAGCGGCCCGGATTCATCCGTCGAGGCGCGCTGATACGCCTCGAGAAGCTCCCGCTGCTTGGCCGTGAGCTTGGTCGGGATCTCGAGGACCGCCTGGTAGCAGGCATCGCCGCGGCCCCGTCCGCGCAAGCCGGGCATGCCCTTCCCCTTGAGGCGGAGGATCTCTCCCGGCTGCGTTCCCGGAGGAACTTTGAGTCTGGCTTTCCCACCCAGAACCGGCGCCTCCACTTCGGTTCCCAGCGCCAGCTGCGGGAACGTGAGGGGCAGTTCGCAGTAGAGGTCCGCGTCGCGGCGGACAAAGAACTCGTGCGGGCGGATCCGGATCACTACATAGAGATCCCCGGGTGGCCCGCCGTAAAGCCCCGCGCCGCCCTCGCCCGTCAGGCGGAGCTGCGAGCCGTCGTCCACCCCTTGCGGAATCTTGATCTTGAGGAGACGTTCGGCGCGCTGGCGCCCCTCACCCCTGCATCTGGCGCACGGGTTCCGGTTCACCTCGCCCTCCCCCCCGCAATCATGGCAGGTTCGCGCCACGGTGAGGAACCCCTGGGAGAAACGCACCTGCCCGTGCCCCTGGCAGGTCGGGCAGACCTTTCGCTTTGTCCCCGGTTCCTGGCCGGAGCCGTGACAGGCCTCACAGGGCTCGAACCTCGGGACCTGAATCCTGCTCTCGAGGCCAGATAGAGCGTCCTCCAGGCCCATCTCCAGGGTGTACTGGAGATCCTCGCCACGGCGGGCACGGGACCGGGTCCGCTGCCCGCGGCCGGCGCCGCCGAAGATCCCCTCGAAAAGGTCGTCGAAAATCGTGCCGAAGCCGAGGTCCGTCGGGTCGAACCCGCCTCCGGTAACCCCCACGGTTCCGAAACGGTCGTACTGGGCGCGCTTTTCAGGATCAGAGAGAACGCTGTAGGCCTCGTTGACTTCCTTGAAGCGCTCCTCCGACTGCTTGTCTCCCCGGTTTCGGTCGGGGTGATACTGGAGAGCCAGCTGGCGATAGGCCTTCTTGATTTCGGCCTCGTCGGCGTCCCGGGACACGCCCAGCGTTTCGTAGTAATCGAGCTTGGCCACGTTTTACGAGCTCGACGCTTCCGCGCCGGGCTCCTTGGGCGGCACCGCCACGGTCACCATCGCGGGGCGCAGGACCTTTCCGTTGAGCAGATATCCGGCGAGCGTTTCTTCCACCACCGTCATCTCCGGGTGTTCGGTCGTCTCCAGCCGCCCGACCGCTTCGTGCTTCTCCGGGTCAAAGGGCTGCCCCACCGCGCTGTAAGCAGTGACCCCGAACTTCTCCAGGGCCTTGAGCAGTTCCCGCCGGATCAGCTCCACTCCCGCGAGAAGCCCCGGCGCCTCTTCGGCCATCCGGGCGGCCCGCACGGCCCGGTCGAAATTGTCCAGAACCGGAAGGAGCTCGCGGAGGAGTGATTCGTTGGCGTAGCGGATCTGCTCTTCCCGCTCCCGCTGGGCCCGCTTCCTGGCGTTGTCCATCTCCGCGACCGCGCGCAGGTAGCGGTCGTAATTGACCGCGGCCTCCCGGGTTTTTTCCTCCAGGGCCCGGCGGAGGTTGGCCGCCTCGGCGGACCCCGCGGACCCGGGAGCGGTCGGACTCTCGTCCTCCTGAGCGGGCTCTGGCGTCATCTCGTCGCTGATCATGGCAGGCTTCTATTGCCGTCTATTATAGCGGTCTTAGGACAGAGGGAGCGAAGTCCCTTGGGGGGACGTCCCGGGGAGTCAGGAAAGGAGATACAATTCCTGGCGCTGCCGGGAAAGGTTCTGGCTCACCAGCCGGGCCGTTTCCTCCACCAGCGTGATCACCTTGGAGTAGGGCATCCGCTTCGGTCCCACCACCCCCAGGATTCCCAGCGCTTGGTCGCGGTAGGTGTAGGTGGCGGTGACGAGGCTCCACTCCCGCATCTCCTCGAAGGGGTTCTCCCGGCCGATCATCACCCGCACACCCTGTTCCGCCGCCTGCTGGGAGAGGAGGTCGATGAGCCGGTCCTTCTCCTCGAAGGCGCGGAGCAGATTCCGCATGGTCTCGATCTCCCAGAATTCCGGATGATCCAGGATGTTGATCGCTCCGCCGATATAGAGGGTCCTGTCCCGAAGGAGGGAGAACACCTGGTCCACCAGACTCCCGGCCCGGGCCCGGAGCGGATCCAGCGGGTCGACGGGCGCCGACAGATCCTCCAGAATTTCCTGGAACGTCCGTCCCTGAAAGCGGCGGGTGAGCTGCCGTCCGATCTCCCGGAGATCCTCGGCCACGACTCTGGATTCCAGCGACACGGTCCGGGTGGTGATCCAGCCGGACTCGGTGATCACCACGGCCAGGGCCCGTTCGTTGGAAAGGGGAATGAGCTCGATGCGGGCCAGGACAGTCTGCTTCAGCGGCGGAGCCAGCAGCACACCCGTCATCCGGGAGAGGGCGGAGAGGTAGAACGAAGTCTGCTCCATCAGATGCTCTGCCCCGCCCGGCGTCCCCGCGTAGTGCCGGCGAAGCTCTCTGGCTTCGACGAGCTCCGCTTCGGGGTCGCCCCCAAGGGTGTCCACGTAAAGCCGGTAGGCTTTGTCCGTCGGCACGCGCCCGGCGGAAGTGTGGGGCTGGGAAAGATACCCCATCTCTTCCAGATCCGCCATGGCGTTCCGGATGGTGGCCGGAGAGAGGCCCAGGCGGTGCCGCTTGGCCACAGACCGGGAGCCAACGGGCTCGGCGGTCTCGATGTATTCGAGGAGCACCGCAGTGAGAACCTGCTGGCGCCGTTCGTCTAAAAACGGATCCGCCATGCGTTCACCCCACGCGCGACCGGCGTAAAAAGCGTCCAGCCGAATCTGGTTTCATACTTAACAACGCGCTACTGCCTTGTCAAGGGGTGGTCACAGCAGTTCGGCAAAGAGGGCGTCGGAGACGAGAAATCCGGCCTCGGTGAGCCGGGCCCGGGCGTGGGCATCATCTCCCGCCCGGCCTTCGGCCTCCCGCCCAGCATCATCTCCCGCCCGGCCTTCGGCCTCCCGCCCTTCAATGACGAGGAGCCCCTGGGCTTGCCAGGCTTCCAGGAGGCGGGGAAGACGATGCGGGTCCAGGCGTGCCCGCTCCTCAAGCCAGCCGAGCGGGACGCCATCAGCCAGGCGGAGCCCGAGAATCAGGCGTTCTCCGAGACGTTGCCGGTCGGTGAGGCGTTCCCACTCTCCCACGGGGGAGGCGCCCCGCTCCAGGAGAGCCGCGTAGCGCTCCACGGGTTTGACGTTCCCGTAACGGACGTCGCCCAGAAAGCCGCACGCTCCCGGCCCCAGTCCCAGATATTCCTCCCCTCGCCAGTACACCTGGTTGTGGCGGGCCCTTTGGCCGGGCCGGCAGTAGTTGGAGATCTCGTAGTGCTCGTAGCCTCGGTCACCGGCGAGTCGCGCGAGCAACCAGTACTGGGAGACGACGCCCTCCTCGACGGGAAGCCCGGCTACCCCTTCGGAGGCCCAGCGGCTTCCCTCGTCGAGGGTCAGGCCGTAGGCGGAGAGATGATCGGGCTCCCAGCCGAGCACGGTCCGCACCGTGGTTTCCCAGCCGTCGAGCTCGAGCCCGGGCAGACCGTACATGAGATCCACGCTCACGTTGTCGAAGCCGGCGGCCCGGGCATCATCGAAGGCGCGCCGCGCGTCCCGGGGGGAATGTAGGCGGCCGAGCCGGGCCAGGAGACGACTGTCGAGGCTCTGCACGCCCAGACTCAACCGGTTCACCCCGGCCAGGCGGTACTCCCCGAGCTTGTCCCGCGTGACACTCTCGGGGTTCGCCTCCACGGTCACCTCCGCGCCCGGGGAGAAGGCGAACCGCTTTCTGAGACAGTCCAGGATTTCCGCCAGCTCGGCCGGCTCGAGGAGCGAGGGAGTCCCCCCGCCGAGGAACACGGTCCCCACCGTCACGAGACTGGCCCAGCTCGCGTCCCCGGCCATATCGATCTCTCGGCCGAGGGCCACGCGGAATCGGTCCATGACCGCGGGCCGGTACGGGGCGGTATTGAACGAGCAGTAGTGACAGCGCTGGCGGCAGAACGGGATGTGCAGGTACACCCCCAGTGTCCGGGAGCCTGGTGGCCACCCTACCAAATTATCTTGCTGAGCCTGCGCCAACGGAGCCACCCGTTCTCCCCGTCCCACGACCAGTAGATCATGAAGGCCTTGCCCCGGATCTTCTCGCGCTTGAGGAACCCCCAGTAGCGGCTGTCCTGGGAGTTGTCGCGGTTGTCGCCCATGACGAAGTAGGCCCCTGGCGGGACGGCCACGGGGCCGTAATCCGAGTGGGGGCTCAGGCTCGCGAAAATAGCGTATGGCTCTTCCAGCGGCCGGCCGTTGACGAAGACCTGTCGCCCCTTGATCAGGACCTCGTCCCCGCCGACACCCACCACGCGCTTGATGAAATCGCGATTCTCGTCCCAGGGATATTTGAAGACGATGATATCGCCCCGAGTCGGGTCCCGGAAGCGATAGATGAATTTGTTGACCAGGATGTAATCCCCGACAAGCAGCGTCGGGCTCATGGACCCCGAGGGAATCGTGAACGCCTGCACGACGAAGGTCCGGATCAAGAGCGCCAGGACCACGGCGATGACGATCGCCTCGGCGTATTCCCGGAGGAGCGATTTTTTCTTTTTCTTTTCCGCCACGACCGCCTCGGAGTCCTCTCGGATTCGCTGGCTCATGACCCGTCCCTAGCTCCTCAAGACGGAGAGGAAGGCTTCCTGCGGCACTTCCACCTTTCCGACCTGTTTCATCCGTTTCTTTCCTTCCTTCTGCTTTTCGAGGAGCTTTCGCTTCCGGGTGATGTCCCCGCCGTAGCACTTGGCGGTGACGTTCTTTCCCATGGCCTTCACGGTCTCGCGGGCGATGACGCGGCTCCCGATGGCGGCCTGGATCGCCACCTCGAACAACTGGCGCGGGATCACCCGCTTGAGCTTCTCTGTCAGGAGCTTGCCCTTCTCGTACGCCTTCTCCTTGTGGACGATGACCGAGAGGGCGTCCACCGACTCACCGTTCAGGAGGATGTCGAGCTTCACCAGCTCCGACTCCCTGAACTCCAGGAACTCGTAGTCGAAGGAGGCGTACCCTCTGGAGAGGGACTTCAGCTTGTCGTAGAAATCCACCACGATCTCCGACAGCGGAAAATCGAACGTGATGTGGACGCGCTTGCCGACGTATTCCAGCGACCGGTGTAGGCCGCGCTTGTCCTGGGCCAGCTTGTAAATGGCGGTCATGAACTCGGTTGGGGTGAAGACGAAGCCCCTCACGTACGGCTCCTCCACGTGATCGATCCGATCCGGGCTCGGCAGGCGCGCCGGGTTGTCGATCTCCGTCGTCTCGCCGTCCGTGGTCATCACCCTGAAGCGGACGCTGGGGGCTGTGACGATCAGGTTGAGGCCGAACTCGCGCTCGAGCCGCTCCTGGACGATCTCCATGTGGAGCAGGCCGAGGAAGCCTGAGCGGAAGCCGTAGCCCAAGGCCAGCGAGGTCTCGGGTTCGTACGTGAAGGCCGAGTCGTTGAGGCGGAGCTTCTCCAGCGCGTCCCGAAGGGTCTGGTACTCGGTGTCCTCGATCGGGTAGAGCCCGGCGAAGACCATGGGCTTGGCGTCGCGGTAGCCGGGGAACGGGTCGGCCGTGGGGGAGTGGATGTCGGTGATCGTCTCACCGACCTTGGCGTCGGCCACCCGCTTGATCCCCGCGGTGAGGAAGCCTACTTGCCCGGCCCCGAGCTCCTCCACCGGCGTCATCTCGGGAGTGAACACCCCCACCTGCTGGACCTCGTACCCCTTTCCGTTGGACATCAGGAGCGCCTTCGCCCCCGGCCGCACACTGCCGTCGATCAGGCGCACGTGGACCACCACGCCCTGATACGGGTCGTAGAAGGAGTCGAACACCAGCGCCTTGAGCGGGGCCTCCAGGTTTCCGCGCGGCGGCGGGATGCGGCTGACGATGGCTTCCAGTACCTCGGGGACTCCGGTCCCCTGCTTGGCCGAGATCAAGAGTGCCTCGTCCGCGGGGAGCCCCAGAATCTCCTCGATCTGCCGCCGCGTCTCTCCCACATCCGCCGAGGGGAGGTCGATCTTGTTGATGACCGGGATGATGGTGAGGTTGGCGTCAGCGGCCAGGTAGAAATTGGCCAGCGTTTGAGCCTCCACCCCCTGCGTGGCGTCCACGATCAGGATGGCCCCTTCGCAGGCCGCCAGCGAGCGGGAGACTTCATAGGAAAAGTCCACGTGTCCGGGGGTGTCGATGAGGTTCAGCGTGTACTCGTGGCCGTCCCGGGCGCGGTAGAGCAGGCGGACGGCGTGGGCCTTGATGGTGATGCCGCGCTCCCGCTCCAGATCCATGGAATCGAGCACCTGGTCCACGGCCTTCCGGGCATCCATGGTTCCGGTGAGCGCCAGGAGCCGATCGGCCAGGGTGGACTTGCCATGATCAATGTGGGCCACGATCGAAAAGTTACGGATCCGCTCAAGAGTCATGCTGCCAGAATAGCACGGGTCAGGGGAGCGCGTCGGGGCACCGGGGGTCAGGCCATGAGCCGGGAGGAATCGGGAGCGCTTCCGCGGCCCAGCACCGCGCCCGGGCCGACCCGGCTCCCGGCCCCGATCCGGCAGCCCGCCCCCGCCAGTGACTCGCGGACGAAGGCGCCTTCGCCCACGTGGACCTCTTCCCAGAGCACGGCGGCCTCGACGACGCCTCCCGCCTCGACGACGCAGCGATCGCCGAGGACGGCGAGCGGGCCCACCCTCGCGTTCTGAGCGACGCGGACGCTCCGGCCGAGGACCGCCGGCCCCCTCAGGACGGCGCCTGGAGCGATCAGCGCGCCCTCCCCGATCCAGACGTTCTCGCGTGGAGTCCCTGGAGGGGTCACGGCGGTGCGGAGCGCGCCGGCCAGGAGGTCCAGATGTGCCTGGCGATACTTCTCGGGCGTGCCGATGTCGAGCCAGTAGGCGCCGGTGGTCCAGCCGAAGAACGGAACCCCCGTGGCGAGCAGGAGCGGAAAGAACTCCCGCTCGATGGACATCGCCCGCCCGCGCGGGATCAGGTCGAGCAGCTCCGGCTCCAGCACATAGGCGCCGGCGTTGATCGTGCGAGCGGTGAACTGGCCGGGAGGGGGTTTTTCCACGAAGCGGAGGATCCGCCCGTCGGGATCGGTCTCCACGAGCCCGTACTGGCTCGGGTCGTCCACTGTTGTGAGCGCGATGGTGGCCCTGGCCCCTCGTTGGGCGTGAAAGGCGACCATGGCCCCCAGATCCATGTCGGTGAGGATGTCTCCGTTCAGGACGATCACCCGGCCATCCGCCAGGTCGACCGCGTTCCGGACGCCGCCGCCGGTCCCCAGCGGCTCCGGCTCGACCGCGTAGCGGAGTCGCACCCCCCGGGAATCGCCATCCCCCATCGTGGTCCGGATCATTTCCCATCGGTCGAAACAGCTCAGGACGATGTCCCGGACCCCGTGCTGCCGGAGCAAGTCGAGCTGGTAGTGGAGGAACGGCACGTTCAGGAGGGGCACGAGCGGTTTCGGGCGGGTGAGCGTCAGCGGCAGGAGGCGCGTGCCCTGTCCCCCGGCCAGGATGACCGCCTGCACAGACTGGAGTCTCACGCGGCGCGTCGGAATAGCGGTTGTTCGAGCGCCGGCTTCGCCGGCGCAACCCTTTCATGGGGTGGCTCGGAGGGGGCCGTCGAGGCCCCCTTCGACTGTCCCGCGATCATCGAGCCGGCGGGTTCCACTCCTGGGCCTCGTTGATCAGCATGACCGGAATTCCGTCCCGGATCGGATAGGCCTTCCGGCAGGCCGGGCAGATGATCCGGGTCTCTTCGAAGATGAGGGACCCTTTGCAGGCAGGGCAGGCCAGGATGGCTTTGAGCTCCTCGTCGATCATGCGCTTCCCCCTCGTTTCACGTCGTCCACTGTGCGTCGGAGTCCCTCGTCGAGGCTGACCCGCGGTGTCCAATCCAGGAGCCGCTTGGCGAGGGATGAGTCCAGAGCGCTCCGGCGCTGCTCGCCGGGTTTCGGAGGCCCGTGCCGGGCCTCCGCCCGCGCGTCGGCGGCCCGCGCGATTTGGCGAAACAGCTCGTTGACGCTGGTCTCGATCCCGGTCCCGATATTCATCGCCCCCGACAGGTCGTGCCGCTCCAGTGCCCGCTGGTTGGCCTCCGCCACGTCGTCCACAAAAACGTAATCGCGCGTCTGCTCACCGTCTCCGTTGATGACGGCCAGGCTCCCGGTGACGAGCCGGTGGGCGAAGATCGCCACCACGCCGGCTTCGCCCGTCGCATTCTGCCGCGGGCCGTAGACGTTGGCGTAGCGCAGGGCCAGGGTCCGGATCCCGTACAGGGCTTCCCAGCAGGCCAGGTAGTGCTCCACGGCGAGCTTCGCGATCCCGTACGGGGAGGCCGGCCGGGTCGGATGGTCCTCGGGTGTCGGAGGCTCGGCCCCGTCGCCATAGATCGCCCCTCCAGTGGAGGCGAAGATCAGGCGCTTGACGCTCGAACGCCGAGCGCACTCCAGGAGATTCAGGGTCCCGAGGATATTCACCTGGGCGTCGAACCCGGGGTCGACCACCGAGCGCCGCAGGTCCATCTGTGCCGCGAGGTGGTTCACCGCCTCCGGGCGCTCGGCGTCAAAGATCTTGGCCAGGCGGGGACTCCGGATATCCGCCACGTGGAGCGTGGCGCGCGGGTTCACGAATTCTCCCCGACCCGTTGAGAGATTGTCCACCACCACCACCTGATGGCCCTGAGCCACGTACCGGTCCACCACGTGGGATCCGATAAACCCGGCCCCGCCTGTGACCAGGATCTTCATTCCGCCTCCAGCTTTTTTCGGAACCACTCCAGGGTCCGGCAGAGCCCGTCGTCCACGTCCACGACTGGTTCCCACCGGAGGAGCCGGCTGGCCCGCGTGATATCCGGCTGGCGGACTTTCGGATCGTCCTCGGGAAGGGGGGTGGAGACGATTTCGCTTGCGGATCCGCTGAGGGCGATGATCCGCTTCGCCAGCTCCAAGAGCGTCATCTCCCTGGGGTTGCCGAGGTTCACCGGGAGTGATACCGGGGACTGCATGAGCCGCCAGATCCCCTCCACCGTGTCGTCGATGTAGCAGAACGAGCGGGTTTGAGTGCCGCCCCCGTGCGCCGTGACGGGCTCGCCCCGGAGGGCCTGGGTGATGAACGTGGGGATGGCCCGGCCGTCGCGGAGCCTCATGCGCGGGCCATAGGTGTTAAACAGGCGGGCGATGCGGGTATCGACGCCGTGGGCTCGATGGTAGGCCATAGTCATCGCCTCCGCAAAGCGCTTGGCCTCATCGTAGACCCCCCGGGGTCCCACCGGATTCACGTTGCCCCAGTACTCCTCCGGCTGGGGGTGGACCAGCGGGTCGCCGTACACCTCCGAGGTAGAAGCCAGGAGGAACCTGGCGTTCTTCTCTTTGGCGAGCCCGAGGGCTTTGTGGGTGCCCAGCGCGCCGACCTTGAGGGTCTGGATCGGCAGCTCGAGATAGTCGACGGGGGAAGCGGGGCTGGCAAAGTGCAGGACGTAGTCCAGGGGGCCGGCCACAAAGATGTAGTTGGTGACGTCGTGCTTGACGAAGCTGAACCGGGGATCCCGGATGTGCGCGATGTTCTCTACGGTGCCGGTGAGGAGGTTGTCCATGCAGATCACTTCCGCGCCTTTGGCCAGCAGGAAGTCGCAGAGGTGGGACCCGATGAAGCCGGCGCCCCCTGTCACCAGGACTTTCATGGAATGCGGAATGGCGAATGCGGAGCGCGGAGTGTGAACTGAGGGCGCGAGGGCACGGAAGGCAAAGCGCGGCTCATGGATTCCGCATTCCGCATTCCGAATTCCACATTTCTCTCAGGGGCTGGCCGACTTCCGGCCGACGGAGTGGTACTCGAACCCGAGCCGCCGCATTCGCTCGGGTTCGTAGATGTTCCGGCCATCGAAGACCAGGGGGCGCCGCATCAGAGACCGGAGGCGCTCCATGTTCAAGAGCTTGAACTCGTTCCACTCTGTGACCACGGCGAGCGCGTCGGCCCCTTCAGCGGCTTCGTAGGAAGAGGCGCAGAAGCGGACGCTGTCGGGGAGGAGCCGCTTGGCGTTTTCGCCGGCGACCGGATCGTAGGCTTTGACGGTGACACCCGCCTCGTGGAGGAGCCGGATCACCTCCACGCTCTTGGCTTCTCGCATGTCGTCGGTGTTGGGCTTGAAGGCCAGTCCCAGCACCGCGATGATCTTGTCGTCCAGGGGGGCCAGCACCTTGCGGAGCTTGCCGACAAAGTAAGCGGCCCGCTCGCGATTGATCTCACTCACGGCCTTGAGGAGCTTGAAGTCGTAACCCAGCGCGGCCGAGGTCTGGAGAAGGGAGTCCGTATCCTTCGGCAGGCAGGCCCCCCCAAACCCCAGTCCGGCCTGGAGGAACGTGGGACCGATCCGGTGGTCCAGCCCCATCCCCTTGATCACCTGGCCGACGTCCGATCCCGCCGCCTCGCAGACGTTCGCGATGGCGTTGATGAACGAGATCTTCATGGCCAGGAACGAGTTTGACGCGTACTTGATCATCTCGGCGGAGGGCACATCCGTGATGATCATGGGGCGCTCCAGGGGCGCGTAGAGCTCCAGGAGCGTCATCGCTACCTGCTGGTTCGGGGCCCCGATGACGATGCGGTCGGGGCGGAGGGTGTCCTCGATCGCCGAACCCTCGCGGAGGAACTCGGGGTTCGAGACGACGTCGAAGTTCACGGGCCGCGGCTGGGTCTTCATGATGATGTCCCGGACCATCTCGCCGGTCCCCACCGGCACCGTGGACTTGTTTACGATGACCTTGTAGCTGTCCATGGCCCGGCCGATCCCCTGGGCCACCTCCTCCACGGCCGAGAGGTCGGTCTCGCCGTTCTGCTTGGCGGGAGTCCCGACGGCGATGAAAAGGATCTCCGACCGCCCGACGCCTCCCTCCAGATCGGTGGTGAAGGACAGTCGTCCATCGGCCACATTCCGGGCCACCATCTCCTCCAGGCCAGGCTCGTAGATGGGCATGATTCCTGCGCGGAGGCTTTCGATCTTCTCCACCACCTTGTCGACGCAGATCACGTCGTTGCCGAGATCGGCGAAGACCGCCCCGGTCACCAGCCCGACATAACCAGCTCCCACCACGCAGACGTTCACTCGAGCCCCTCGTGATTAGCCACTATATCAATTGGGCCCCGTCCGCGCAAACGGCCCCAACCCCTGGTCAGCGCATCCCCGCTTCATATCCCGATTCCCTCCAGTGCGCGCGCCCGATCGGCTACTCCGGCCGCCGATGTCCTGGTCGTCCGACGCCAGATCGACCTTGACTTGCCGCTTTCGAGCTACGTAAAATGAGATGAACTGCCGTTCAGTCTTTCCCGAGCAGCCCCGAGATCCGGCGAGAAACAGGTCGCGGGTTCGAACCGGTGGCGTAGCAGGAGAGTGTATGGACCTTACGTTGACCCCCGAGCAGCGGGCCTTCCGCGAGGAGGTGCGGGTTTGGCTCGAAAGAAACCTCCCCGCCGAGTGGACGTCTCGCGTCGTCGCGGGCCCCGACGTGCCTCGCCCCGAGGTCTACGGCTTTCTTCGCCAGTGGCAGGGGAAGCTCTACGAGGCTGGCTTCCTCGGGCTGACCTGGCCCAAGGAGTACGGCGGTCGTGGTCTCACCTACATGGAGGAGCTGATTCTCCACGAGCAGATGGCCACGGCCAAGGCGCCGCCGATCCTGAACATCCTCGGCATCGGCATGGCGGGCCCCACCATCATCGCCTACGGCACCGAGGAACAGAAGAAACGCCACCTGGCCAAAATCCTCTCCTGCGAGGAGATCTGGTGCCAGGGATACTCGGAGCCCAACGCGGGCTCTGACCTGGCCGCCCTCCAGACGCGCGCGATCCGGGACGGGGACGCGTTCGTCATCAGCGGCCAGAAGGTCTGGACCAGCCTGGCTCAATCGGCCGACAGGATGATGCTCCTGGCCCGGACCGACCCGGAGGCGGAGAAGCACAAAGGGATCACCTACTTCCTCCTGGACATGCACTCCCCGGGCGTCACGATTCGTCCGCTCAAGCAGCTGACCGGGGACTCCGAGTTCAACGAGGTCTTCTTTGAGAACGTGCGGGTCCCGGCGGAGAGCATCCTGGGAGGGCTCAACAACGGCTGGCAGGTGGGGATCACCACCCTGATGTACGAGCGGCTGGCCCTGGGTTTCGGCCTTCAGGTTCGACTGCGGATCGCGCTGAGCGCGCTGGTTGAGCTCGCCAAACGAACGACGCGCAACGGGCGAAGCGCGGCCCGGGATCCGATGTTGCGGCAGAAGCTGGCCCAGCTCTGGATCGACACGGAGGTCTTCAAGTACACGGGCGCCCGCGCCCTCACGCGGCTCCTCAAAGGGGAGATGCCCGGTCCCGAGGCCTCCACGGGGAAGATCTGGTGGTGCGAAACCCACCAGCGTCTCCAGGAAGTGGCCATGGAAATCCAGGGTCCCTACGCCCAGCTCACCAAGGGCTCCGACCGGGCCATCGAGCAAGGCATCTGGCAGTACACCTTCCTCCGCTCTCGCGCCAACTCCATCGAGGGCGGGACCACGGAGATCCAGCGCAACATCATCGGCGAGCGGGTCCTGGGCCTTCCGAAAGGGTAGTCGCCCTTCTCCCCTCTTGGGGCGAGGGGTAGGGTGAGGGGTGTTCATGGACTTTGGGTTCAGTCAAGAGCAGGAGATGCTTCGAGCCACGGCTCGAAAGTTCCTCGAGAACGAATGCCCATCCACCTTCGTCCGGAAGATGATGGATGATCCCGCCGGCACCACCCCCGAGCTCTGGCAGAAGCTCGCCGAGCAGGGATGGCTCGGACTGATCTACCCCGAGGCCTATGGGGGGGTGGGCCTCGGGTTTGTGGATCTCACCGTGCTCATGGAGGAGATGGGGCGCATCGTCCTTCCCGGTCCTTATTTCTCCACCGTGCTTCTCGGCGGCCTCGCACTGCTCGAGGCCGGATCCGAGTCGCAGAAGCGACAATGGCTGTCCAGCATCTCCGCAGGCGAGGCCAGGGTCACTCTGGCCTGGACGGAGCCCAACGCCCGGTGGGATGCCGGCGGGGTGACCGTGACCGCCAGGGAGGCCGGCGGCGGCGTTGTTCTTTCGGGAACCAAGCTGTTCGTCCACGACGCCCACACCGCGGACGCCCTGGTGATCGCGGCCCGGACGGCCGAGGGACGGAGCGCGGAGGAGGGGGTGAGCCTTTTTCTCGTCCCCAAAGGCACTAACGGCGTGGAGGTGAAACTTCTCCCCACCATGGACCAGACACGGAAGCTCTGCGAGGTCACCCTGAAGAATGTGTCGGTGGGGAAAGAAGCGCTGGTCGGGGAGAAGGACAAGGGCTGGGCTCACCTGGCCCGGGTGATTGAGCGAGCCACCGTGGCGCTCTGCGCCGAGATGTGCGGCGGCGCCCAGAAGGTGCTCGAGATGACCACCGACTACGCCAAGATCCGGGTGGCGTTCGGGCGGCCCATCGGCAGCTACCAGGGAGTGAAGCACAAGCTGGCCGATATGCTGGTGGACGTAGAAAACGCCAAGTCCATCACCTACTATGCCGCCTGGGCGGTGGACGAAAGCGTGGCCGAAGCCTCCCTGGCCGTCTCCATGGCGAAGGCCTATGTCTCCGACGCCTACCGGAAGGTCGCGGCGGCGGGGATCCAGCTCCACGGCGGGACCGGCTTCACCTGGGACCATGATATGCACCTCTACTTCAAGCGGGCCAAGGGCTCCGAGTTCACTTTCGGTGATGCCACCCACCATCGGGAGCTCGTCGCCCAGCTGATTAATCTTTGACCCCCGTCGAGCCCAAGCCCGCAGCCTCCGTGGTATTGATCAGAGGCGGGCACCCGGGCCTGTCGGCCACGCCCGCCTCACCCAGCGGCGGGCACCCGGGCCTGTCGGCCACGCCCGCCTCACCCAGCGGCGGGCACCCGG
>CAYJUC010000010.1:15875-27580 GCA_964372605.1 uncultured bacterium
GCCTGTCGGCCACGCCCGCCTTGACGTCTGATCCTGCGCCGCGCCCGCCTTTGGAAGTCTATCTGATCCGACGGAACCGGAAGATGCGCTTCCTCGGCGGCTACTACGCCTTTCCCGGGGGAAAGGTGGATGCCACCGACCTGGCTCCAGAAAGCCAGGCGCTCTGCCACGGTCTTTCCGCCGAGGAAGCGGAGCGAACCTTTCCGGGGATGGGCGGAGTTCCCGCACTCGGGTACTGGGTCACGGCGACCCGGGAGTTGTTCGAAGAGACCGGGGTCCTCATGGCTTCGGACGAGGCGGGGCGGCCCATAGACCCGCGGGACCCTGAAGTCGAGTCCAGGCTTGAGCGTTGCCGGAAGGCCCTGATGGCCGGGGAACGCTCGCTGGCAACGCTCTTGGCTGCCGAGGGATGGGTCTTCGATCTCCGGCCCCTCCGTTGCCTCTGCCACTTCATCACCCCGGTCGCGAGCCCGATCCGCTTCTCGGCCCGGTTCTTTCTCTCGCCACTGCCGGACGGCCAGGAGCCGCGGCTCTTTCACGAGGAAACATCCGAGGGGTTCTGGATCGGACCCGCCGAGGGGTATCGGCGCTTTCGCTCCGGGGAAATGGCGATGGCCGAGCCCGCCGAGTACGGGCTCGGATACCTGGCCCAGTTCGACAGCTACGAGGAGGTCTGGGCCCACCATGCGGACGGCCGGCACAAGTTCGAGGGCACCACCGATCGGATCGAATTCTACGGGCCGGGATACGACTGGGCGACGGCCGCCTGGAGGGCTGACAAACCGTCATGGCATCCGTAGGCGGGAGCTTTCGGCCTGCCGGATTTCCGAAGACGGCCACGCCCAGCGGGCTGGTGGGACGGGTCCTCGGCCTGAACCCGGGCCTCATGACCGGCCCGGGGACCAACACCTATCTCGTGGGGGAGCGGGAGCCGATCCTGATCGACACCGGCGCCGGGGTTCCCGACTACCTGCCACTCCTCCGGGATTATCTGGGGAAACGCGGGTGGAAGCGCCCGGCGCGGATCATCCTGACCCACCGCCACATCGACCACATGGGGGGCGTGCCCCAGCTCCGGGAGTTGTTCTCCGGGATCTCGGTGTCGAAGATGATCTTCCGCGATCAAAACCTCCCCGGTCCTATCGAGAACCTCCGGGACGGCGAGACGGTGTTGGGTGCCGGGGTGACGCTGATTCCTATCCATACCCCCGGTCATGCCTCAGACCATCTCTGCTATTACTTGGTAGAGGAGAAAGCCCTCTTTACTGGCGACCTGATCCTCGGTGGCTCTACCACCGTGATTCCGCCCGAAGATGGGGACCTCGGCGACTACATGGCTTCGCTCCGGAATCTCCAGTCGCTTCAGGTCAAGCGCATCTACCCGGCCCACGGTCCGGTCATCGAAAACGCCCCCGCCAAGATCCAGGAGTACATCGACCACCGCCTCATGCGGGAGCGCCAGATCCTGGAGGTGATGGAAGACGGCCTCCGCACGATCCCGGAGATGGTGGCCCGGATCTACGTGGACGTCTCGCCCGCGCTCCACGCCGCCGCCGCTATGTCGGTCCAGTCCCACCTTCAGAAGCTCAAGAAAGACGGCAGGGTCGCCGAGGAGGTCGTCCCCGGCCAGCCCTCACGCTGGGTACTCCTGTAGCGGCGTCAGCCGAGTTCTCCGTCTAGAACGAGCGCGGGAATTATAACGGCCCTTCTTGGCCGGTCCCGCTCCGGGCAGAGCAGGCGCGATCGGCTGTCGGTCGGCCTTCCCTGCGTCGAGAGCGTGACCGATGCTGCAGCCATAGAGAAGGTGATGATCCGCCCTCCTCTGTGGGCCTTCATCCTGGCGCCTCACCTCCCCGTGGCGGCGGGCGGTCACCTCGCGGTGGGTAGCGCCGAGGCGACGGGGAGGCGATCCAGGTAGGCCAGCGCCTCGGCCAGGGTGTTCACGTCGGCGTATTTCTGGTCCAGGTCAAACAGGTTCGCCTCCAGGACGGCCGGGGAACGCTCCGCCACGCACTCCCGGATGACCATGCACCGGATGTCTCGCATGAAGGCGTCCGTCACGGTGGCGCGCACACACCCGCTCACGCTGGTGCCGCAAACCAGGAGCGTGTCGATCCCCAGCACGCCCAGGAAGACCGGGAGGTCTGTCCGGAAGAAGGCGCTGGGCCGCCACTTCCGGATGACGCGGTCGCCGGGCTGTGGCGCCAACTCCGAGACGATCTCGGCCCCGCGGCTCCCTTCGATCTGGACGCGTCCCTCGGCGTGGTACCGCTGTTTGAACCGCCAGAGGCCGGCCGTGGACCCGTCGACCGTCACCAGCCCCTGCGTGTAGATGACCGGGACCCCGCGTTCTCGGGCCGCGGTAGAGAGGCGCCGGATGGGCTCGAAGGTCTCGCGGATAGCGGGCCAGAGGGTCGTGGGCGCGTCCGGATCGCAGAAGTCGTTCTGCATATCGATGACCAGCACGGCGGGCCGCTCTCCGAAGCCGATTCGCTGGCCCATCCCCTGCTGGCTGTAGAGGTCATTTACGTCTTGCACGGCTTGTCCCTCCCCAGGTATCGGCCCGTCGGCGCGCCGATGGGCCGACCGTCCTGCATGATCACGCGGCCCCGCAGGATGGCCAGCACGGGCCAGCCCGAAAGTTCCATCCCCTCGTAGGGCGAGAAGTCGGCGCTGGTGACCAGGTCCGCAGCGTGCACCACGCGGCGCCTGCCTAGGTCCACCAGCGTCAGATCGGCGTCGAAGCCGACGGCCACGGCGCCCTTGCGGGGCCAGAGGCCGAAGGCCCGCGCCGGGTTGGTGCTGGTAACGGCGGCCACTCGCGGCAGCGAGAGGCGCCTGGCCGAGAGGAGCAACGGCAGCAAGGTCTCGTGGCCGGGGACACCCGCATTGGTCCGCCACACGTCCCCCTCCACCACTTTCCGCGCCTGGCTCTGGTGGATGTGGTCACTGCCGACGCAGTCGATGGTCCCGTCGGCGAGCGCGCGCCACAGGGCCTCGTTGTCCTCCGGGCCGTGGATCGGCGGTGCGCACTTGGCCAGGAGGCCGGCGGGGTGGCGGTCGTTCAGGACGAGGTACTGCGGGCAGGTCTCCCCGAGGACTTGGCCGGGCCGTTCGGCCTTGGCTCGCGACACCGCGGCGGCGCCCTCGGCCGAGGTGAGGTGAACCGCGTAGAGGCGGGCGCCCGTCTGGGCCGCGAACGCCGCGGCGCGGCTCACAGCCTCGGCCTCGAGCCAGCCGGGCGAGTGCCGGGCCCAGGCATTGAGGTCCGCAGCTTCCGCGGCCAACTCCGCCCTGAGGAGTCGCGCCACCTGCTGGTTCTCGGCGTGGATCATGGCCAGGGCCCCGACCCGCGCGGCCTCCCGGAACCCGAGGTAGTGCACCCCATCGTCACCCAAGACCGGCATTCCCACGCGGCCGCTCCAGGGGCTCGGGCCCGCGTTGCCGACGAAGAACTTGAAGGACTGCACGCCGTGGCGCTCGGTGTATTCCGGGATCTCCCGGGAGTGGCGCGCATCCATGATTATGTAGGAGAAGCCCACATCCACGTGAGCCTGCCCCTCCACCGCGGCCCGCGCCAGGGGGAACACCTCGTGATAGGAGCAGACGTCCTCCGCCGTGGTCACCTCGCGGAAGGGCTGGCCCATCCGGGTGCACTTGATCGTGCCGAGGATGGCGGTGATGCCGCCCGCCGCGGCCGCGAGGGTCTCCTCGGCGATGTCCTGCTCGAAAGGGCGCAGGTTCCCGGGGTGCGTGTGGGGGTCGATCACGCCTGGGAAGATGTGGAGCCCGCGCGCGTCCACCGTGTTGGCGCCGCTGAGGCTCCCCGGCGCCCCCAGGACAGCGATGCGCCCCGCGGCCACGCCCACGTCCGCCGGGTAGACCCCTTCGGGGTTCACCAGGCTCCCCCCGGCCACCACGAGGTCCAGGCCACCCGCGATCACGCGATCACGCTCCACGGGCGGTTCCCCTGGGGTTCGTCGCTCCCCCATCAGCGAGGATCTGGTCGATGGCGCGGCGATAATCGTTGAAGGCGGGGGACGTGGGGTCGCGGGGACACGTCAGGTGTATTGGCACGTCGGCCTTCAGCCGGCCCGGCCGCGGCGTCATGGCGATCACCCGGTTGCCCAAGAGCACGGCCTCCTCCACGCTGTGGGTGACGAAGAACACGGTCTTCCCGGTCTCCTCCCACAGGCGGGCGAGCTCCCCTTGCAGCGTGGTGCGCGTCTGCGCGTCCACGGCGGCGAACGGCTCGTCCATCAGGAGGATCTTCGGGTCGTTCACCAGCACGCGTGCCAGGGCGACCCGCTGCCGCATACCGCCCGAGAGCTCGTGGGGATACCGGTTCTCGGCCCCGGCGAGGCCCACCATCTCCAGGGTCCGGTCCACAAGCGCGCGGGCTTCGGCAGACGGCACGCCCCGTTCCCGCGGTCCGTACGCCACGTTCTGCCGGAGGGTGAGCCACGGGAAGAGCGCGTACTCCTGGAACACGACGCCGCGGTCCGCGCCAGGTCCGTCGATGGGCTGATCCTCCAGGAGCACCTCGCCGCTGGTGGGCCGCTCGAAGCCCGCCAGGATGTAGAGGAGCGTCGTCTTCCCGCAGCCGCTGGGCCCGACGAGAGTCACGAACTCCCCGCGCCGGACCTCGAAGGTGATGTCGTCCAGAGCGGTCACCCGCTGGCCTTCGCGGATGTCGGAGAAGCTCTTAGAAAGGTGCCGGCAGAGGATGAGGGGTGGTCCTGCGTTCATGCGCCGATCAGCCCCCTCTGCCAGCGGAGGACCCGCGCGGCCCCCGCCCCGACCAGCCGATCCGACGCCAACCCGAGCGCCCCCACGCTGGCGATGGCTGCCAGGATCAGGTCCAACCGGCTGAACTGATACGCGGACCACAAGGCATACCCGAGCCCCCCCTGCACCGCCAGCATCTCTGCTACGATCACGAGCACCCAGGCCAGCCCGAGCCCCACCCGGAGGCCGGTGAAGATGGCGGGCAGGGCCGCGGGGAGGACGACGCGCACCAGGAGGTTCCTGGGCGGCGTCCCCAGCATCTGGGCCGCGCGGATGAGGATGCGTGGCGTCTGCCGGGCGCCCGCCGCGGCGTTCACCACCACGGGGAAGAAAGACCCGAACCCGATAAGGAAGACGGCGGCCGACTCGTGGATGCCGAAGAGGAAGACGGCGAAGGGAACCCAGGCGGTCATTGGCACCGCCCGCAGGAAGTTGATCAGCCCGTCGAAGAGGTCCTCCATCGCGGCGTACCAGCCGATGAGGACGCCCAGGCCCACGCCGGCGGCCGCCGCGATGGCGAAGCCGGCCGCCACCCGGCGCAGGCTCATGAGCACATAGAGCCCCCAGGTGCCGGAATACCACCCGAGCGGCGTGACAGGCCCGAAGATCCAGACCCACCACGCCTCGGCCACGGCGGCAGGGGATGGCAGAGAGGCCTTGGGGGTCCACCCAGCGGCGGCCACCCCCGCCCAGACCGCCAGGATCACCAGCGGGAGGGCCACCCGGCGAAGGATGCGTCCCACCCTTCGCCGACCCCGGGCCGCCGTCTCGCCAACCTCCGTCGGGCGGACCTCGGCGGAGGCCAGCTTGACGTCTGCCGAGGCCGGTGAGGGGTTCGACGCCATCGCCCTCAGCGCCGGACCAGCTTCAGGGCTCCTTCGGGAGTGCCGGTGAGCTCCTCCCGGGTCTTCCCCGTTGCGGCCATGAGGGGATCGAAGTCGATGAGCTCGGCGACCTTGGCCGACACGTCCGCTTTCGTGTAGCCGAATCGAGGCCCCAGCTTGCCCGCCTCGGTGATGGCCCGCACGTCGATCATCTCGCTCAAGTACAGGTTACGGAACGCCTCCTGGGCGACACCAGGCTGGATCCCCGCGAGCTGCGTGGCCACTTTTACAAAGGCCGCTTCGTTCTTCATCTCGTGGAGGCTCTCCACGTAGGCCTTCATGAAGTTCACGGCGAGGGTCTTGTTGGCCAGGAAGTCCGTGTTGGCCAGGATGCCCCCGTTGGCCGGGCCCAGGGAGCAGGCGCCGATGTCCAGCTTGGGCGGGTAGTAGCCGATCCCTTCCACCACCACTTGGTCCGTCATGGGAGCGAACAACACAAAGCCGTCCACGTCGCCCTTGCGGAGGGCTTCCAGGGCGGTGGCGCCCACGGAGACGCTGGCCAACTTGATCTTGCTCAGGTCCGCGCCCCCCTCTTGGGCCGCGATGAAAAAGAGCACGCGCACATACGTCCCCGGGACCACGCCGATGGTTTTTCCCTCCAGCTCTTTCCAGGTGTTGGCGACGACCCCCTTCCGAAGGATGAGGTTCTGCCCGGCGAACTGCTGGCCTGCGACGAAGCGAAGGTTCGTGATCCCCTGGTCCGCCATGATGGCCGGGTTGTTGATCCCCGTGGTGGCCAGTTCCGTCTGCCTCGTCTGCGCGGCCCGCTGTTGGTCCGCGTACGTGAAGAGCACCGACATCTGGGTGCTGAGACCGTACTTGGCGGCGTGGTTAGCGACGTTCCAAATGGGGGCCGAGACGACGCCACGCGACGCCGCGATGCGGACCACCGGACCTTCCGCCCCCTCGGTCACCCGGACGACAGCCAGGGCTCCCACCGCCCCCAGGGTGGCCCGCAAGAACTCTGTTCGAGTCCACAAACGTTCGCTCATAGGTCATCCTCCTGTGGTTCTGCGTTTGGCCCAAGACCCTCCCGGCAGGGCAGAGGATGCCACGGGAGGGCCCGCGGCAAGCGGGGTTTCGTGGGCGCTAGCGACCTAGCGCTGGCCTTCACCGCCGAGGTTACTTCCGGCTGGCGGAGACGAGGGCGGAGAAGAGATTACGGGATGCTGCATCGTGTGAGACCATCTCCTCCGGGTGCCACTGGACGCCCAGGACGAAGCGAGTGGGGCCCGCATCCTCTAACTCGATCCCTTCGACGATCTGATCCGGCGCGTGGGCCACGGCGACTAAATTCTTGCCCAGGACCTTCACCGCCTGGTGGTGCAGGCTGTTCACGATGATGCCGGTCGTCCCGAGGACCCGCCCGAGAAAGCTTCCCGCGACGATCTTGACCGGGTGGGTGGGCTCGTCCCGTGGCCTGCCGTCCTTGTCTTGCTGGTGCTGGATGCGGGTCGCCGGGTCGCTGGCCACGTCCTGGTAGAGATTTCCCCCAAGCGCGACGTTCAGTGACTGTATCCCCCGGCAGATGGCAAGGATCGGCTTCCCCTCGTTCATGCACCGCTCGACCAAGGTTATCTCCAGCCGGTCCCTGGAGGGCGAGACGTCATAGACTGTAGGGTGAGGAGATTCCCCGAAAGCTCTCGGGTCCACATCTCCCCCGCCGGTCAGGAGGAGGCCGTCGAGCCGGGAAGTGAGCTCTTGGAGCGCGCGGTCGTTGAGCTGGGGCGGGAGAGGAACGGGGACGCCTCCGGCCTGCTGAACGGCGAGGAGATAAGAGGAGTTCACGAAGGCGCGCTCGGGTTTTTGGCTTTTTGGGGTGACAGTGATGGAAGTGGTGACGCCGATGAGCGGAGATCGTTTCACGGGCTCACCTTACCATCGGGCCATCGGGATGGTCAAGGAAGCGGCCGAATCATCCCTTGACCCGCTCTCTCAGCCCGTGCTTTTATACCGGCTATGACCCTCGACTCCGCCGAGTCCCAGCGCACACCCGAAGCCCATCCTTCCACCCATCACCCCTTGGCCCACCGCCCCGAGGTCATGGGGAGCCGCTGGATGGTGGCCGCGGGTCATCCGCTGGCTGCCCAGGCCGGCGCTAAGATCCTCGAGGCGGGGGGGAACGCCGTTGATGCGGGAGTGGCCGCCGGGCTCTGCCTCGGGGTCGTTCACTCGGATATGGTGAGCATGGCCGGCGTGGCCCCCATCATGGTGCACTTGGCGAAGCGTCGTGAGACTCACACGGTGGCCGGAGTCGGGCCGTGGCCGCGCGCCGCCAGCATCGAGTTTTTCAGGGAGCGCTGCGCGGGTCAGATCCCCGAGGGGATCCTTCGCACCGTGGTTCCAGCGGCGCCTGACGCCTGGTGCACGGCTCTCGAGCGATGGGGGACGATGAGCTTCGCCGAGGTCGCGGCTCCCGCCATCGAGTGCGCGGAGCGCGGCTTCCCGCTCTCGCCCTTCTCGGCGATGCTGATCCGGCAGAGCGAAGCCAAACACCGGCGCTGGCCCTCCAATGCCGCCATCTATCTTCCGGAGGGCCGGCCGCTCGGGGCCGGGGAGCGCCTGGTGCAGGCCGAGCTGGCCCAAACGCTCAAGGAGATGGCCCATCAGGAACGCCGGGCCCAGAGGCTCGGGCGGGCGCGCGCCATTCGCGCCGCGCGCGACGCCTTCTATACCGGAGCCATCGCGGAGGCGATCTCCGCCTATCATCGCCGGGAGGGCGGGCTTCTGACGCGCGAAGACCTGGCGGAGTTTCGCGTCGAGGTGGGACCTCCATTGACCACCCGCTTCGGAGTGTTCGAGGTGGCGGCCTGCGGTTTCTGGTGTCAGGGGCCGGCGCTGCTCCAGACCCTGAATCTGCTCGGGTCGTTCGATCTGGCCCCCCTCGGCCACAACTCGCCCGACTATCTCCATCTCCTGATCGAGGCGATCAAGCTCACCTTCGCCGACCGCGACGCCTACTACGGCGACCCGGCCCAGGTGAAGGTCCCCACCGATGGGCTTCTCTTGGAGAGCTACGCGCGCGCTCGCCGGACGCTGATCGGGGAGCGCGCCTGGCCTGATCTCCCACCGGCAGGAGATCCGTTCGGCCTCTCGGCTCTCCGGAACGGGGCCGGCCGTTCCGCCGATCGACCGACTGGCGAACCCGGCGCGTTTGACACCAGCTACGTTGCCGTGGTGGACGCGGAGGGGAACGGCTTTTCCGCCACGCCCAGCGATCCCTCGGTCGACTCTCCCGTAGTTCCCGGCGTGGGATGCGTGATTTCGCCGCGTGGCTCCCAGTCGTGGCTCGATCCCGGGCACCCGGGCGCGGTGTCCCCCGGCCGGCGGCCCCGGTTGACCCCCAACCCGGCCATGGTGTTCAGAGACGGCCGTCTCTTCATGCCCTTCGGCACGCCGGGCGGAGACGTCCAGGTCCAGGCCATGTTGCAGGTCTTTCTGAACGTGGCGCTCTTCGGGATGTCACCCCAGGAGGCGGTGGAGGCGCCGCGAGTCGCCACGCGAAGCTTCCCGGATTCGTTCTGGCCCCACGCCTCTTTCCCGGGTCTCCTGAACGTCGAGGGGCGAATCCCGCGCGAGGTAGGAGACAAGCTGGCGGAGCTTGGCCACACTGTCCGCGCCTGGTCAGACTGGGAGTGGAGGGCCGGAGCGGTCTGCGCCATCGTGACGGGTGAGGGAGGAATCCTCCGCGCCGGCGCCGATCCGCGCCGGTCCAGTCACGCCATCGGCTGGTAGCGCCGGTTACACCTAGCCAAGGTTGAACTAAACCGCTTCGCGGTGGCTCCTTCTGTCCCTCGCTGAGTGGTCTTCACGCGGCTGCTCAGCGGTCCTTGACTGCTCCCCTCGTAGTGATCGGCTCCCATAGGCGCGCTCCTGTGCCGGCGATAGCATCGGCGGAAAATCTTCACCCACAGGAGGGTATCGTATGGGCGCCCTACGGACCAAGATGATCGGGGAGATGCGACTGCGGAACCTCGCGGCCCGGATCCAGAAGGCCTACGTGGCCGCGGTGGTGGGACTGGTCAAGTACTGCCGCAAGCCGCCGGACGCAATCAGCGCGGAGGAGATCCGCGCGTGCCTGCTGCATCTGGAGGATCGCGGGTTATCGCCCAACTCCCGCAACGTGGCCATCTCGGGCCTGCGGTTCTTTTACCAGGAGACCCTGGGCTGGCAGACCCCGAAGCTCTTCCTGCCACCCCGGAAAAAGGTCTGGCGCCTGCCCGAGGTGCTGAGTCAGGAAGAAGTTCAACGCCTGCTGGGGGCGGCGCGCCTTCTTCGAGACCGCTGCCTGCTGATGACGGCCTATGGGCGGGGCTGCGGGTGAGCGAGTTGGTAGCCCTCAGGGTGAGCGACATTGACAGTGGGCGCATGATGATTCGGGTCGAGCAAGGCAAAGGGGGGAACGATCGCTATACGCTGCTTTCCCCCCGCTTATTGGCGGAGCTTCGCCGGTATTGGATGCAGCACCGGTCGCCAGCCTGGCTCTTCCCCAACCGCAAGGGCGGTCACCTGTCTATCAACTTTGTCCAGCGACTCTACACCGGGACCAAGCGGCGGGCCGGCCTCGCGAAAGGCCAGGGCATCCATACCCTGCGGCACTGCTTTGCCACGCACCTGCTGGAGGCCGGGGTGGATCTGCGGACCATCCAGACCCTCCTGGGGCACACCTCCATTCTGACCACCCAGCGCTATCTCCAGATCCGGCAGCAGCGGCTCGGCGCCACTGGGAGTCCGCTAGACCTCCTCGCTCTCTAGCCCCGAGCCGCGCCGGTTCATGCAGTCTTCACCCTGCCCCATCGCCTCAACCCCCTCGTCCTGACCCAGAAACGGCTCCTGCTCCATTTCCTGTTCAAAGCGGTCAGTGAGACCCTGCTCGACTTCGCCCGCACCCAGGTGGACGGCCTTCCCGGCTTCATCGCCGTGCTCCACACCTGGGAGCAAACCCTCAACGCCCACTTTCACCTGCACTGCCTGATTCCCGCCGGAGCCCTGTCCTTCGATCAGCGCCGCTGGATTCCGGCCCGCCCCACCTTTCTGTTTCCCGTCAAAGCCCTGAGCCGTGTCTTCCGCGGCAAGTTCCTGGCGCTCCTGCAGGGGGCCGTGGACCAGGGCAGGCTGACGCGCTCTGAACCCCTGGACGGCTGGCTCACGCGCCTGCGCCAGACACCCTGGGTGGTCTACGCCAAGCCGGCGTTCTCCTCCCCCGCGCACGTCCTCGACTCCCTGGGCCGCTACACCCACCGGGTGGCGCTCTCCAATGACCGGATCCTCGCCCTCCACGACGGCCAGGTCACCTTCCGCTACCGGGATCGCCGAGACGGCGATCGGCGCAAAGCCATGACCCTTGACGCCCAGGAGTTCATCCGCCGCTTCCTCCTGCATGTGCTGCCCGACCGCTTGATGCGCATCCGTCACTTCGGCTTCCTGGCCAACCGTGCCAAGCAACAGGCCCTGCCACGGTGCCGAGCCCTCCTCGGCCTCACGCCCTCTCTGCCTGAAATCCCTCGGCGCTCCGCTCAGGAACTCCTGCTCGAACTCACCGGCCTCGATCTCACCCGCTGCCCCGCCTGCACGCAGGGCACCCTGGTCGTGGTGGCCGAACTGCCCCGGACGATCCCTCCTCATGAGCCCATCCCGCGCCGGCCCTCCCCGAAGCCCCTCTCATCCGCCTCCGTGTCCAGGTCTGCTCGCCTCCGCTCCTGCCGGGCTGCTCGCGACCCTGACCAGGGCGCTTCCACCACCCCCAAGCGGGGGCTGGGTTGACCTCTCTCCGGGCAAGGGCGGCCGGCCGCCTCCTTGGGGGTGTTCCTTTCCCCTCCCGCCGCCCCGTCGCCCTTTACAATCCCCATAGCGCGCAGTACACTCCTGCCCAGCGGTTTAGTCCAACCAGTTTTGTCCCCGATGCTGCGGTTGGTTGCCGGTGTTTTCCACTCTCTGTGCCAGGCATCAGGGATAAAACTCTATACGATTACGATATACGATGGGCCGACGCTCGCGGCCGTTGCTTCGCAACGCCCACTCGCTTTCGGCCCA
>CAYJUC010000011.1:0-27571 GCA_964372605.1 uncultured bacterium
AAGGGCTATGGTAAGAAAGGGCGTGTTGGCATTGCTTCTCTCGGGAGGGCTCGCCTGGGCCCTCCCCCTGTCGCCAGCGGCTGCCCAGAAACCCCGCGCCGAGCGTCCGACCTTCAGCGTCGGCGAGCGATGGCTCCTGAACGACGGCGTATACGACCTGATCACCGTCAAGAAAGACCTCTATATTTTTGTCGGGGGCACCGGTCGTCAGATCCACCTCACGAAAAACCTCGGGGTCGCCACGGTACTGAGAGATGGGCTCGTCGAATGGGATATCTATCCGCCGCCTGATCCCGCCTGGCCTCTGGAGGTCGGGAAGTGGGGCGTCGTCGATTCGGTCCTGCGCAATCGAGACCACCCGGGAGGGATCAGAGTGCGCGCCACCTGGGAAGTCAAGGCGCACGAACCCGTTCAGGTGGTCGCGGGGGTCTTCAAGGCATTTCGAATCGTCTACGACATTAAGGCAGAGACGGGGTCACCCTTCGAACGCTTCCGAGTCGTCTCTGGCCGCCAGTGGTGGAACGTGGTCACGTGGTACGCCCCTGAGGCGCGGGCGATCGTGAAGGCGCAAGCCGTGGGCATCGATCCGTTGAATTTCCACCTGGTGGCCCTTGACCGGTCGTCGCCGGCGCCGCTCCAGGTCACCGTCCAGGAGCCCGGAGACAAGGCGCGCGTTGCGACGGAGCGGCTCCTGGTCAGTGCTCGGGTCACGTCGGGCGCGGGGGTGGCAAGGGTCAGCGCGACACTTAACGCGATGGAGGTGGTGTCGCGGGACGAGCGCGGGGCCCCGGACGTGACGCTGGCTTTCCCCGTGACGCTCCGGGAAGGCGAGAACGTGCTCCTCGTCACGGCCACCGATGTGGGCGGGACCAGCCGTCAGGAGGGGCGCGTTGTCTTTTACGAACCGGCGCCGGAACGAGGCGGCGGGTCGCCACCCGCGGTGCGTCCGGCCCCGCCACCTGCGCCGTCGCCCTCCCTTCAGCTCGTTATCTCTTCACCGGGTGACCAGGCTCACATCGATCACGAGAGTACCATGCTGGTGGGGTTTGTCTCCGGCGGGACGGGAGCGAGGCAGGTGCTTGTGACGCTCAACGGCGTGGAGGTCTCGCGCGTCGACGGACAGGCAGGGGAGCGGCCCTTGGCCATCAACGTTCCCCTGAGGTTCGCGGAGGGACGGAACACGCTCGTTGTGACCGCCATGGACACGCGCGGGGCGACCAGGCAGGCCGTGCAGACGATTTACCATGAGCGCGCGGTTCCGCTTACCATCGAGGTGCGCCATCCCGAGGATCGGGCGCGCGTCACCGAGCCCGAGAGCACTGTGGCGGCGCTCGCCAGATCGAGCCGAGGGGTCGTCGAGGTCGGCGTGTTCCTGAACGGCGCTAAAGTCTTCGAACAACGCGAGCGCGCCCCGCAGAAATCGGTAGCCGTGGCTGCTCCCGTCAAGCTGCGCGAGGGAACCAACGTGATCCTCGTGAGTGGGACCGACGCCGACGGCGCGGCTCGTCAGGAGATCCGGACGATCGTTTACGAGCGGCCGGCGGCGCGCGACGCTCCGGAGGCGCGCCCGTTGGCCAAACGTGAGCGCTGGGCGGTGGTGATCGGGGTAGGGCAGTACGAAAGCCCGCAGATCCCGGGGCTGCGCTACTCGCTGGCGGACGCCGAGGCGTTCTACAACCTCCTGGTGAACCAGGGTGGCTTCAAGAAAGAGAACGTGCTGCTCCTGACCGACCGGACCGAACGGAAGCCCACGCTTCGGAACATCAAGTGGGCCCTCGGGACCTTTCTGGCGCGCTCGGCGAAGAAGGAAGACCTGGTGGTCGTCTTCTTCGCGGGCCATGGAGCGCCCGAAGTCGATCCGCGGGGCGTCGAGCCGGACGGCCTGGCGAAGTATCTCGTTCCCGCCGATGCCGACCCCGGCGACCTCTACGCCACGGCGCTCCCCATGGACGAATTCCAGATCATCTTCCACCGCATCGAGGCCGAGCAGGTCGTGGTCTTTCTGGACTCGTGCTACAGCGGCGCCGCGGGAGGGCGCACGTTTGCCTCGAGGCGGACGCGCGCCGTGTCGGTGGACGACGTCTTCCTCGAGCGGCTCACGCGCTCCAAGGGTCGGGCCGTCGTCACCGCCTCCCGGCCGGCCGAGGTCTCCATTGAGTTGCCCGAGCTGGGCCATGGGATTTTCACCTACTACCTCCTCCAGGGGCTCAGGGGGACCGCTGACCTCGACCGCGACGGGATCGTGTCGCTGCAGGAGCTGTATCAGTTCGTGGAGCAGAAGGTAGTGCAGAAGTCGCGGGCGGAGGGCGGCAACCAGCATCCGATGATGAAGGGCGAGATGGAGGGTTCCCTTCCGCTCGTGCGGGTGGGCCGGTGATGAAGGAATCGACCGGGACGCTCGCTGCTGTCGTCGGGCTCTCGCTGGCGGTCTGGCTGCTCTTTTACGCGCTGACCCCGCAAACACCGTTGACCGGCGCCGAGACTCTTGTCGTCGTGGGAGCCTCGCTGGTGATTGTGCTCTTCGCGCGGTGGGCGTGGTCTCGCCTTCGGAAGACACGAGGCACGAATGGGCAGAACTCTTGAGGCGCTTCTGCTGTCGTGCGTCCTGAGCGCGGCAAGTGTCTCCGCCGTGCTCTCAGCCGAGCCCGTCGTCATGACGTGCAGCGCCGAGAAGCCCACAGTGGCGCTCGGGGAGACGCTTCGCCTCAGCGCCCGGGCTTCAGCGCCGCCGGAGCGGCCCGCGCGCTACGCCTGGGAGGCGACTGCCGGACGCCTCGAGGGTGAAGGCGCGGAGGTACGGTGGGACCTCACAGACGTGCGGCCTGGCACTTACGCGGTCAGCGTACGGGTGGAGAGTGCGGCCGGCGCGTCGCCCGAGTGCCTCCTGCGCGTGGTCGTGAGGCGGGATCCGGGTTCGCGTGGCCCGCTCCTTCGAGAGACCGGTTCGTCATTGCTCGTGGCGGGTCAGCGCGAATCGCCAGGGTACGGCCTCTACAGCTATCTCTTGCTCGGTTCGCCGCCGAGCGAGGCTGCCCGCGAGCGCTACATTAAAGTGATCGAGACCCTCTGGGGCTTGCTGCCCGAGATCGTCAGTCTGGAGCAGTACGTGCAGCGTCAGAGCCTGAACGTCGCGTATCTACCGGTGACGAGCCCGCCGGCCGGCGCCGCCTCGGCCGAATGGGTGCTCGCAAACTACGACTACGCTCGGGCCAGGGCCGTTCTCCGGTTGCTGTCCGGAACCAACCGGGAGGGGCCTTACATCGTTTCGGCCATGAGGCCGATGAGCGAAGCGCAGGCGGCTCCGGCGTCCCCCGGCCCGTATCTTTTCCAGGATCTCTCGCGGGTTCCTCCGCATCTGGCCGTGACCTGGGTGAGGGAGTTTCTGAACCAGGCCGCTCAGGAACGTTTCTGGGAAGAACGGACAGGACAGCAGCTCGCGCTCAAGCTTCGGCTCACGATCGGAATCCTCGGCGTGGGCCTTCCCGAGGTGCGCAAGGCGCTGGATACGTGGATTGCCTGGGTTCGCTGACCGCGCTCGGTCTTGGAGGTACACCAGCACTGGTATGGCGGGACCGGTCACGTTAGAGCAGACCCTGTCCCGGCTGACCCGGGAGGGAGAGCTGTACGAACAGCTCCCCGAGAAGCGGGTGCGCTGCTACGCCTGCGGCCACCGCTGCCTGGTTCTCCCAGGGCAGAAGGGCATCTGCAAGGTCCGCTACAACGAAGACGGCCGGCTTATGGTCCCCACCGGCTACGTGGCCGGCCTCCAGCTCGACCCCGTGGAAAAGAAGCCGTTCTTCCACGCCTACCCCGGCGCCAAAGCGCTCTCCTTCGGGATGCTCGGATGCGATTATCACTGCGCGTATTGCTTCTCCGACGATACTTTGATTCTGACATCGGCTGGGGCAGTTCAGATAAAGCGCCTTTTCGAAAAAGCTGTACGGACGATTGTGACGCATGATGCTGAGATTGCGTTCATCGAAGGATGGCACGCGGTTACCGCCAACGGGAAGGTCAGGCCGATCCTGAAGGTGTTTCGCCATGACTACAAAGGACCGCTCACGGTAATCGAGACTGCGGGGTATTCACCACTTCGGTGCACGCCCGATCACCAAATTTTCGCCGTCACCGAACCTCACCAGACTCCCCGACCGCTCGCGGCACGAGAGTTAACACCTGCCCACCGGCTCGTTATTCCGAAATCAACCGAAACCCGACACGCGAAATTCGTTCCGGTTCTGAATATTCGACCGGAGCCATTTTCTGGGGAGGTCTACAACCTGGAGGTTGAGGAAGAGCATTCTTATCTCGCCAATTGTTTCGCGGTGAAAAACTGCCAGAACTACATCACGTCGCAAGCGCTGCGCGATCCGGTAGCGGGCGCACCGCCGCAGATGGTGACTCCGCAGCAGGTCGTCAACCTGGCCTTGCACAATGAGGCGCGGATTCTCACCTCCACCTACAACGAGCCCCTGATCACCAGCGAGTGGGCCATCGAAGTCTTCAAGGAGGGGAAAGCGCGCGGGCTCACGTGCTCCTATGTCTCCAACGGCAACGCCACGCCGGAGGTGCTCGAGTACATCCGCCCGTGGGTGGACCTCTACAAGGTTGACCTGAAGGGCTTCGACGACAAGCACTACCGGAAGCTTGGAGGCGTCCTCAAAGTCGTGCTAGACGCGATCCGCCTGCTCCACGGCAAAGGCTTCTGGCTCGAGATCGTTACCCTGGTGATCCCGGGGTTCAACGACTCTGATGAGGAGCTCAGAGACATCGCAAGATTTTTAGTTTCCGTCTCACCGGATATTCCGTGGCACGTAACCGCCTTTCACCAGGACTACAAGATGACCGACCGGGAGAACACGGCCGCCAAAACCCTGATCCGCGCGGCTGAGATCGGCGTCGCCGAGGGGCTCCGCTACGTCTACGCCGGAAACCTTCCCGGCCGCGTGGGATCCCACGAGAACACCTACTGTCCGTCCTGCCGGACCGTCCTGATCGAGCGAGTGGGGTACACCATCTTGAAAGACCTCCTCACCCCGAGCCATGGGGTCTGCCAGTCCTGTTCGTCAAGGATTCCGGGGGTTTGGGACTAGCTATTTTTTGGCTTGACAATACTCGTCTTGTGTTTAGTATTAAAGCGCTATGGACCGCCGCCAGCGACTGGCCATCCTCGCCGAAGCCGCCACCGCCGACCGCGAGCATGGGCTCCCGAACGGATCCGGAACTGCGGTGGGGATCACCAAGGTTCGGCTCCCAGGCGGAGGCTCAACGAAGATCATGCGCGTCATGCAGACCAACGCCTGCTCCCTGTCTTGCGGCTATTGCCCCACTTTCTGCGGCGGAAAGGCCAGGCGCACGGCGCTCGCTCCCGAGGAGGTCGCTACCACCTTCATGGAGGCGCACCGGAAACGGCTCGCCCAGGGGCTCTTCCTCACCTCGGGAGTGCCGGGGAAACCGGCGCGTGCCATGGACCGGATGCTCGCGGCCGTCGAGATCCTCCGCCGGAAGGAAGGCTATCGGGGCTACGTCCACATCAAGCTCCTTCCCGGCGCCGAGCCGGCGCAGGTTGCTGAGGCCGCGCGACTGGCCAACCGGGTCTCCATCAACCTGGAAGCGCCGGGGGATTCGTACGTCCGGACGCTGGCGAAAGAGAAGGACCTGAGCGGTGATCTGCTCCCGAAGCTGAAGCTCGCGGGACAGCTCCTTCGCGACGCCCGCCAGAACCCCGCGCCTGGCGGCATCGCGCCGGCTGGCACCACCACCCAGTTCGTGGTGGGCGCCGCGGGGGAGCGGGATCAGGAGATCCTCGCCCTCGTGGCCCGGCTGGAACGGGCCGAGCTTCTTCACCACGCCCACTTCAGCGCCTTCCAGCCCGTGGCAGGGACACCCATGGAAGGGGAGCGGCCCGCGCCGGCGATGCGGGAATTCCGGCTCTACCAGGCCGAACATCTTCTCCGCCAGTATGGCTTCGGCTTCGAAGAGCTTCCCTTCGAGTCTGACGGCAACCTCCCGCTGGATCATGACCCCAAGAGCGCCTGGGCCCTCCGCCACCCCGAGCTTTTCCCGCTGGAGATTGCCACAGCGCCCTACGAGCTGATTGTTCGGGTTCCCGGGGTCGGGCCGAAGGCTGCGCTGACTCTGGTCCAGGAGCGACGGCGGAGCGTGATCCGGGGGCTTCCCGATCTGAGACGCGTCGGCGTGGACACGCACCGCGCTGGCTACTTCCTCGCGCTCCGGGGAAAGCGGCTGGCCCCCGCGCCCCCGGCCCACCAGCTTCGCCTTTTCCCCCACGGCCAGCACCTCCCCCAGGCCGCGTGGAAGACTGATGTTCCGCCATGCGCCTACCGGTGAAAACGATGAAGGAGGGAATCATGGAAACAAGAGATGCTTTGCGGGTCATCCAATCTTTGGCGGATGGCGTCAATCCGAACACGGGCGAACTGTTTTCTGAAGACAGTCCATATCAACATCCGCAAGTCGTGCGCGCGTTGTTCATGGCTGTCGGGGCGCTGCAGCAGCTTGGAGACAGACAGAGGCGAGAGCAACGCTTGCCCGAACACTCAGGCAAACCGTGGGATGATGCGGAAGATAAACAGCTTGGCGAAAGCTTTGATGCCGGGATAACGGTGACGCAGCTGGCGCGGCAACACAAACGAACCGAAGGCGCGATCCAGCTGCGACTGGAGAAGCTTGGCAAGGCGCCAGCTTCACGGCCAGCGCGATTCAAAAGATCGGCCTGACCGGATGGCGAAGCTGCCACCTTTGCTATGACCGCAAACCGCTCTTGACGTTTGTGCCTACAAGAGAGAATAATGCGGCCACATAGGAGGAAGGGGTGGCCACGTGTCGGAACAGGAGGGCATGAGCATGGAAAAGGCGACGTTTGGGGCGGGATGCTTCTGGGGTGTTGAAGAGACGTTTCGCAAAGTGCCGGGGGTGAGATCAACGGCCGTCGGGTACGCGGGGGGGACTTTTCCGAACCCGACCTATCGGGACGTCTGCACCGACGCCACCGGCCACGCGGAGGTCATCCAGGTGGAGTTCGACCCCGACGAGATTTCCTACCGGAAGCTGCTCGAGGTCTTCTGGAGCTGCCACGATCCCACGACGCTCAACCGTCAAGGTCCCGACATCGGCACCCAGTATCGGTCCGCGGTTTTCTACCACTCGCCAGAGCAGCAGGCCGTGGCGGGCGAGTCCATGGCAGAGATGCAACGGAGCGGGCGCTTTCGACGGCCGATCGTGACCGAGATCACGCCGGCCTCGGAGTTCTACCGCGCCGAGGAGTACCACCAGCGATATGTCGAGAAGCGCGGCCGGGGGTCCCACGCATAGATCCTCCGGCCATGCGGATCGTCTGACAGCCGTGACGAGTCGAAAACCCGTCGAGCTTCGCTTTGAGGCCGCGGAGCGATCCGGGGAAGTGTCCGCCCTGCTCCTCCGTCCCGACGCGGCGCGGTGGCTCCTCGTCCTCGGCCACGGCGCCGGAGCGGGAATGCGCCACGGCTTCATGGAGACCATCGCCGAGCGGCTGGCTGACTGCGGGATCGCCACGTTCCGCTACCAGTTCCCGTACATGGAGCAGGGAAGCCCGCGACCCGACCCGCCGCCCATTCTGATGGCGACCGTGCGCTCGGCGGTGACCGTCGCCGCTGAGGCAGCGGGCGACCTGCCACTGTTCGCTGGCGGGAAGTCTCTGGGCGGCCGGATGACGTCGATGGCAGCCGCCGCAAAGCCGCTCACCGGCGCGCGCGGCCTGGTGTTCTTCGGCTTTCCGTTGCACGCGGCCGGGAAGTCTGGAGCCGAGCGGGGCGAGCATCTGGCCAGCGTCACTGTGCCGATGCTCTTCCTCCAGGGGACGCGCGACAAGCTCGCCGAGCTTCCACTGCTGCGCCCCCTCTTGAGCCGGCTCGGCGACCGGGCCCAGCTCCATGTGGTGAACGACGCGGACCACTCGTTTCATGTCCCGAAACACTCGGGCAAGACCGATCAGGCGGTGCTGGAGGAGCTGGCGCAGACGGTCGGTGATTGGGCCTCCAGGCAGCAGCCGTAAATTTTTTTAAGCCAGAGTACACGTCATATGTTTCGTTCCGTTGTCCAGCTTCAGGATTTCGCGCCGGCATCCAAGCTTCAACAAGCCACCTCCCTGACACGGTGGAGGCTCGCGGAGATTGCCGGGCGGCTCACGGAGGTCTCCGGAGCAGGGGTGACGGCGGCGCTCACGCTGGCCTTCGGGCTTGTGCTGGAAGCGCAGCGGCAGGGGGAGCCGGTTGCCTGGATCACGCCGGCGGAAAGCTCCTTCTATCCGCCCGACGCAGCCGACGGAGGGGTTGACCTCGACGCGCTGGTGATCGTCCGCGTCCATGAGGCCCGGGCCGTGGCCCGCGTTGCGGATCGGCTTCTCCGCTCCGGCGGTTTCGGCCTGATCGCGCTGGACCTGGGCGCGGCTCCCATCCCGATGCCGCTTCAGGCGCGCCTGGCCGGGCTCGCGCAGAAGCACCACACCGCGCTGGTTTGCCTGACCGAGAAGGCGAGCACGGCTCCCTCGCTGGGATCGCTGATCTCCCTGCGCGTCCACGCGCAACGAGCGCGGCTCTCCGAGGATCGCTTCGAGTGCAGGCTCACCGTGCTCAAGGACAAGCGCCGGGGGCCGACCTGGGCGCATGCGGAGATCTGTCGTGGACCGGCTGGCCTGCGTTAGCGTTCGGGCGCTCCCGTTCCAGCTCCTGCTGCGGCGCCATCCCGATTGGGCGGCTCATCCGGTGGCGGTGGTGGCAGAGGACAAACCGCAGGGGCTGATCCTCTGGGTGAACGAGAAGGCGCGACGCGCCGGAGTGCTCCCCGGGCTCAGATACGCGGCGGGCCTCTCTCTGGCGTCCGACCTGCGCGCAGGCGTGCTCCCGACCGCCGAGGTCGAGGACGGCGTTCTAGCGCTCACTGAGCGGCTTACGCGCTTCACCCCCGGGGTCGAGCCGTCTTCTGAAGAGCCGGGAGTCTTCTGGCTCGACGCGTCCGGGCTGGATCTCCTCTATCCATCGCTCGAAGCGTGGGCGCATTCGATTCGGTCCGACCTCGAGGATGCCGGTTTCCGGACGACGGTGGTTGTGGGTTTCACTCGCTTCGGCACTTACGCGGTGGCCAAGGCATGCCAGGGGGCGGTGGTCTTCGACGATTTCTCCCGGGAACGGGAGGCCGCCCGGCGCGTTCCACTCGATCGCTTGAACCTTGACACGAACTTCCGCGACACGCTCTCGAAGCTCGGGGTGAAGAACGCCGGCGCGCTCCTCTCGCTTCCGGCAGGGGGAGTGATGGAGCGCTTCGGGCCCGAAGCCTCCCGCCTCTACCGGATGGCCTCGGGTAAGCTTTCCCCGCCGCTTCAGCCGCGCCAGGTCCCGGAGCCACTCAGACAGACGCTCGCGCTCGATGGTCCCGAGACCGACCTGACGCGCCTCTGCTTTCTCATCAAGCGACTCCTCCATCCCTTGCTGGAAACGCTCGTCGTCCGGGGGGAGGCGCTCGCGAAGCTGAACCTTCGCCTCCTGGCGGATGGGGCGGGTTGGCGCGAGGAACAGATCCGCCCCGCGGCTCCCACGCTCGACGTGGTCCAGCTGCTCGACCTCGTCCGCCTCCGGCTGGAGGCGGGGGAGTGTTCCTCAGGGATAGCGGAGATCGAGCTGACGGCGCAAGGAAGCCCGGCGACGCGCGAGCAGCTCCGGTTTTTCGTCGAGCGACCACGGCGCGACCTCGACGCCGCGAACCGGGCGCTGGCCCGCCTCCGGGCCGAGTTCGGGGATGGAGCGGTGGTGCGGGCGCGGCTCGCGGACGAGCATCTTCCCGAGGCTGGCTTTGCGTGGGAGCCACTTGCCGCGGTCGTGCTTCCCAAGTCGAAGAAGGAAGCGCTGAGGACTCTGGTGCGCCGGATCCTCGCGAGGCCAGTACCGCTGGACCCGCCCGGGCTTGAAAAGCTGCACGGGCCGTACGTCCTCTCCGGCGGCTGGTGGATGCGGGAGGTCCATCGCGAATACTCCTTTGCCGAGACCCGGCGCGGCGGTTGCCTCTGGGTCTACTACGACCGCGGCCGCCGGCAGTGGTTCCTCCACGGCCGCGTTGAATGAAGCGTCCCCCTCACCCTGCCTCTCCCCACTGGGGAGAGGAGAAAGGTGAGGGGCGTTGAGTTAGGCCATGCCGTCGTACGTCCCCCTCTGGTGCAAGAGCAACTTCTCCTTCCTCGAAGGGGCGAGCCACCCCGGCGAGTTGGTAGAAGAAGCCCATCGCCTCGGGCTTCCCGCCCTCGCGCTGACCGACCGCGACGGCGTGTACGGGCTGGTCCGCGCGCACGTCAGAGCCCGGGAGCTCGGCCTCCGGCTGATCGCGGGCTCCCAGGTCACTGTTCAGGACGGGTCGGTCATCGTTCTCCTGGCCCAGGACCGGGGTGGGTACGCGAACCTCTGCCGGCTCATCACCGCCGGCCGCCTCCGCTCCCCCAAGGGCGAGTCGGCCGTGACGTGGGAGGAGGTCTGCGCGCACTCGACAGGGCTTCTGGCGCTGTGGGGCGGGGACCGGAGTCTTCTCGCTGGCGAGGCAGATCCGACGGAAGTGGCCGGCGAGCTGCGCGAGGCCTTCGGAGACCGCCTCTACGGCTTGCTTGCGCGGCACCGGCGGGCTGAGGAGGTGAGGGAAGAAGCACGGCTCAGGGAGCGGGCCGCCCGCTACGGCCTGCCCCTCGTCGCAGCGACCGAACTGCTCTATCACACGCCGGCCCGGCGCCGTCTTCAAGATCTGCTCACCTCAATCCGCCACGGCGTCTCCTTGCCTGAGGCGGGAAGGCGCCTCAAGCCCAACGCCGAGCATTCCCTCAAGGCCCCTGACGCCTTCGCCAAGCTCTTCGTGGACGATCCGCCGGCTGTCGCCCGGACCCGCGAGATCGCCGATCGCTGCGCCTTCTCCCTGGCCGAGCTCCGCTACCGTTATCCCTCGGAGCGTCTCCCCGACGGGACAACCTCCGCCCAGTGGCTCTGCCACCTCACCTTCGAAGGGGCCCGGCGCCGCTACGGCGGGGAAGTGCCGCCCGAGGTCACGAAACAGCTCGAAAAAGAGCTGGCCCTCATCGAGGCCATGGACTACCCGGGATACTTCCTGACGATGTGGGAGATCGTCCAGTTCTGCCGGATGCGGGAGATCCTTTGCCAGGGGCGGGGCTCGGCCGCCAACTCGGCCGTCTGCTACTGCCTCGGCATCACGGCCATCGACCCGGTGCGGATGGGGCTCCTGTTCGAGCGCTTCCTCTCTCGGGAGCGCGACGAGCCGCCGGACATCGACCTCGACATCGAGCACGAGCGGCGCGAGGAGGTGATCCAGCACGTCTACGAAAAGTACGGGCGCTCCCACGCCGCCATGGTCGCCAACGTGATCCGCTACCGCCCCCGGTCGGCGGTCCGCGACGTGGGAAAGGCTTTAGGGCTTCCGGAGACCTCGATGGACCGCCTCGCCCGGCTCCTCTCCCACTACGATGAAATTTCCGCCGAACCGCTCCGGCAAGCCGGGCTCGCCCCCGAGCTCCCCGCGCACGCGCACCTTCTTCGCCTGGCCAACGAGATTCTCGACTTTCCACGTCACCTCTCCATCCATCCCGGCGGGTTCCTCCTGGGCCACGCGCCGGTCCACGACATCGTCCCCGTCGAGAACGCGACGATGCCGGGACGCACGGTGATCCAGTGGGACAAGGACGACCTGGAGGATCTGGGACTCTTCAAGGTGGACCTGCTCGGGCTCGGGGCGCTCACCCAGCTTGACCTTGCTTTTCGCCTGCTCAGGCAGCACCACGGCGTTCCACTCTCCATGGCGACGATCCCGCCCGACGACCCGGCGACCTTCGAGATGATCCGCCGGGCCGACACGGTCGGCGTCTTTCAGATTGAGAGCCGGGCCCAGATGGCGATGCTTCCGCGCCTCCGGCCGCGGAGTTTTTACGATCTGGTGATTGAAGTCAGCATCGTGAGGCCCGGGCCGATCACGGGCGGCATGGTCCATCCCTACCTGCGACGGCGGAACGGCGAGGAGCCGGCGGACTACCCGCATCCCTGCCTCGTCCCCGTGCTGGAGAAGACGCTGGGCGTCCCGCTCTTCCAGGAGCAGGTCATGCGCCTGGCCGTGGTCGCCGCCGACTACACGCCGGGCGAGGCCGACCAGTTGCGGCGCGACATGGCGGCCTGGCGCAGGACCGGGCGCATCGCGCGCCACAGGGAGCGCCTCGTCTCGCGCATGCAGGCCAAGGGGATCGCGCCGGAGTTCGCCGAGCGCATCTTCAACCAGATTAAGGGTTTCGGCGACTATGGTTTTCCCGAGGCGCATGCCGCCAGTTTCGCCTTGATCGCCTACGCGACGGCGTGGCTCAAGTGCCACTACCCGGCGGCGTTCGCCTGCGCGCTTCTGAATGCCCAGCCCATGGGGTTCTACGCCCCCGCAACCATCGTGGAGGACGCCAGGCGCCACGGCGTCGTCGTGCGACCGGTGAATGTGCGGGCGAGCGCCTGGGACTGCAGTCTGGAACCCTGCCCGGAAAGCACGGGCCACTTCGCCGTGCGCATGGGCCTCCGCTACGTGAAAGGACTCGGCGAGGGCGACTGGAACCGGATCGAGGCGGCGCGGCACGCCTCCCCCTTCGCCTCGGTCGCGGACTTCGTTCGCCGCACTCGGCTGGACCAGGGAGCGCTCACCGCGCTCGCTGAGGCGGGGGCCTTCGAGAGTTTTCTGGATCGGCGCGCGGCGCTCTGGGAGGTGCTCGGGCTTGCGCGCGCGCGCGAGCTCTCCTTGCCGCTGGACGTCCAGGAGACGGCGCCGGCTTTCGATCCTTTGAGCGCCTTCGAGGAGATCGTCTGGGACTACCGCCACGCCTCACACAGTCCCAGAGGTCATCCGCTCGCGCCCTTGCGGGAGGAGCTGAAGGCGCAGGGGCTGCCGGATGCCCGCGTCGTAGCCGCCATGCGTCACGGCCAGCGCGCGCGCTACGCGGGTCTGGTTATCTGCCGCCAGCGCCCCGGAACTGCCGGGGGCGTGGTCTTCATGACGCTGGAGGACGAGACCGGGCTGGTGAACGTGGTGCTCTGGGAGCGGGTCTTCGAGCGCTACGCCGTCCTGGCCAAGACGGCCACGTTCCTGGGGATCACAGGGCGGCTCCAGGTGGAGCAGGGCGTGGTCCACATCGTCGCCGAGCATCTCTGGACACCGCACGTGACGTATGAACCCGCCAGCGCCACCAGCCGGGACTTCCATTGATCCTACGCATCTACGGTCCCCTCCGCTGAGCCAGGGGGCGCGACTCGTCTACGGTTGCCTAAATTTGTGGTATTGTGTGCTGGCGACCTCATCTCCGAGAAAATTTCCATCTCCGCATTTTGACACCAGGAGAGTTCTTAGAAGAGATAGGGGGCTTGTGATGGGCACGCTGAGTCTTAGACTTCCAAACTCACTTCATAAACGGCTCGGAGAGCTTGCGGCGCGCGAGGGCATCTCTAACCAACTCATCAACTCTGCAGAATCACCCGAGGAAGGTCGCGCTTTTCGCCGATCTCCTCTCGAAGCGCCAACGACAGATCCTTGAGGAGATCCGCTCCGAGTACGCGGTGCAGGCTCCTGACCTGCTCGTTGAGATCATCAAAGTCAGGATCGCAAACTCGGTACTGCCGAACCGCGGCGTTCACCCGACGGGCTTCGCCCGCGGGTGATGACGGACGTTGGGCCGGCGGGCGGGGCGTTTACCTAGTTGAGAGTGTCTGTTTACCCATATCAAACCGAGCGCGGAAGCCGTGAGGGCGTTTCACCTTGAGAGGCGAGCATTATGTATGCGACATCTGTGGCAGTCGAAGTGAATCCGGCGGGGGCAACTCCGGTCCTCAGCCATGAACAGGTTTGGCGTGGCCTGGTCATGAAGGCTGAGAACGCCGTGCCTTTCGTGCCGGGGATGGAATCCTGTATCGTCCTGGAACGGCACGCGGACGGCCTCCTGCGCGAGGTCGTCGTTCGCGGCAACCGGTTCAAGGAACGGATCACCTTCACAGCGCCGGTTCAGGTCTATTTCGAGCGCGTCGATACCGCCGAGCACGCGGGCTGGATCACGAATGTCATCAGCGAGTGGGACCGGGGACTTCTGCTCACCTTCACTTATGCGGTGAACTTTCCTGGGATGACGCCAGCGTCGGAGGAGGAACGGCGGCAGGGCGAGGCGATGAAGTCGGCCTATGTCAGCGCCATCGAGGCGACTCTGCGCGCCGTGCGGAAGCTCGCGGTGGAGGGAAAGCTTTAGTTCTCTTGTCAGGACATGGACCGCAGAACCCCGATGGCTCGCCTGCAGGTCCGTTTGGCGGAGTTGGAGCCGAGGTCTCGTCCGAGCAAGCCTATGCGGCCGCGCGCTCTGCCACGTTGTCGTTACTGGCCATCCTCAGGCGGGCGCTCAGTGACCTTGACCGTCATCGCCTGGCTGATGGTTTCCGGCATGGTCAACGTCGCCCCTGGGTTCACGCAGACCACGAACGTGATCAACGGATGCTCGGATCTCATCCTCGAGCTCTACGGACCCGAAGTGGGTTCTCACGCGCGCACCGCTATCGGCATGGCGTAGTTGCCCCTCAATCTTCCGGTGGTCATCGCGGCTGAGGTCGGCATCGGGCCCCCAAAGTCTGAGGGCTGATGCCAGGGCGCGAGTCGTATATGGCACTCATATCTGTGACACGATTGCGGCTGAGATCCGCCCGCTTCCTGCTCGCCTTTGTGTGGTATGCGATCGGTTCGGCTCTCCAGGCCAGGGGATCGTCCGGCAATCTCGGCCTCCGTTTGCGGAAAACGCGAGGGTTGACCTTTTGGACGCTGACGGCGTGGTAGAACGTCGGCACCATGGGGGCCTTTCGGGCCGGGTTTCCTCACCGCAAGGCAATGACCAAGCTGATCTATTGGTGTGATGAGGCCGCGTTCGCCCACTGGGAGCAAGACTCTCGGCAATTGCCGTCCTGGGATTACGCGTCTGAGCAGTTGCGAAAAGCCGGTCACCTGTCCAAGGTCATGTATCCCTCGCAGAACCAAAGGAAGGGTCGAATCGTAACGACCTGACAATCCGCCCAGGTCAATAACACTGTGGTCTGAAGGCATCGGAGCGGGCCGCCGGAAAGGGCGGCCGCTCAAGCGCGCCGCGTGGAGGGGGCGGGGGTAGTCCCGCCGGAAGCCCATAGAGGGGGGATAGAGATGATGCGAAGCGCGGACCGGATTCTGACGACGCACGCGGGGAGCCTACCCCGCTCCGACGAGCTGCGCGAGGCGATCTACGCGAGGGCCGAGGGCCGGCCCCACGACAGGGAAGCGCTGGCGCGGCGCCTGCGGAGCGAGGTCGCCGAGGTCGTGCGAAAGCAGATCGCGTGCGGCCTGGACAGCGTCAACGACGGCGAGCTCGGCAAGACCAACTTCACCAACTACGTGCGCGAGCGCCTCAGCGGCTTCGAGACGCGGCAGTACAAGCCGGGGGAGGGTCCCGCCCCGCTCTCCATCGCCAGCCGGGACCGCCTCAAATTCCCCGAGTACTTCGCCGGCGGCAGGGGCGGCTTCGCCGGCTCGGGCCCCAGCATGTCGCAGGTCTTCTGCGTCGCGCCGCTCACATACGTCGGTCATACGGCGCTCAAGGAGGACCTCGGGAATTTCCGGGCGGCGCTCGGGGGCGTGAAGGTTGCGGAAGCCTTCCTGCCCGCGAACACGCCCGGCACGATCGAGCACTGGCTCCGGAACGCGTATTACCCGAGCGACGAGGCGTTCGTGTACGCGATCGCGGAAGCGATGCGCGAGGAGTACAAGGCGATCGTGGACGCGGGGTTTCTTCTCCAGATCGACGATCCCGATCTGCCCGACGGCTGGCAGATGTACCCCGAGATGAGCGTCGCGGATTACCGCAGGTACGCCGCGATCCGGGTCGAGGCGCTCAACCACGCGCTGCGCGACGTCCCGAAGGAGAAGGTTCGGCTGCACGTCTGCTGGGGGAGCTTCCACGGCCCGCACCAGGCCGACATCCCGTTGAAGGAGATCATCGACCTCATCTTCAGGGTGCGCGCGGGCAGCTTCTCGATCGAGGCCTCGAACCCCTGCCACCAGCACGAGTGGCGTGTGTTCGAGAAGTTCAGGCTGCCCGAGGGCGCGGTCCTCATTCCCGGCGTCGTCGGCCATTTCTCGGACTTTATCGAGCATCCGGAGCTGGTGGCGGAGCGCCTGGTGAAGTACGCGAAGCTCGTCGGACGGGAAAACGTGATGGCCGGGACGGACTGCGGCCTGGGCCCGAGGGTCGGGCACGCGACGATCGCCTGGGCGAAGCTGGAGGCGCTGGCCGAGGGTGCCCGCCGCGCGACGAGAGAGCTCTGGGGCGGGGCTTAACGCGCCCCCACGGCGCTCCTCCTCTCAGGGGTAGTTGGAGATCTCGACCATGTTGCCGTCCGGGTCGCGGAAATACACGGATTCGATGGGGCCGAGGGCGCCGGTCTTCGGCACCGGACCCTCGAGGGGCTCGACCCCGCGCGACTTGAGATGGGTGATGACCTCGCCCAGGGGGACGCTGGTGATCAAGCAGAAATCTCCGGTTCCAGGCGCCGGCACCTGGGCTTTGGGGTCCATCTCTTTCCCCACCTGGTGGAGGTTGATCTTCTGCGCGCCGAACTTGAGCGCCTTCCGCCCGCCGGCGAAGGTCACCACCTCCATGCCGAGGAGTCGCGAGTAAAAGTCGCAGGTCGTGGCGATGTCGCGCACGGTGAGGACGATGTGATCGATGCGATCGATCTTCATTTGCATGACGCGTCACCTCGCCGAGGGGGTGGTCAGGCGGCCCCAGCCGGGCTCGCCCACGACCGCGCCGTCCTCCATCACGATTTTCCCACGCACGATGGTCATGACTGGCAGCCCCTTCACCTTGACCCCGTCGAACGGGGTCACCTTGCTCTTGGAGTGGAGCGCCTCGGCGCGGATGACGGACTCGCGGTTGAGATCCAAGAGGACCAGGTCCGCGTCCGCCCCCACCATCACCGCGCCCTTCTTCGGGTAGAGCCCCCACGCCCTGGCCGGGTTCTCCGAGGCCCAGCGCGCGTAGTCGTTCAGGCTGAACCGGCCCTGGTTCATTTCCGTGAGCATCAGCGGCAGCGCCGTCTCCACGCCGGGGAAGCCCGAGATCGCCTCCCAGACGTTCTGCTTCTTTTTTTCCTCCGGGGAATGCGGGGAGTGGTCGGTGGCGATCATGTCGATGATCCCATGCTTCAGCCCGTCCCAGAGCGCCTCCTGGTGGCCGCGATAGCGGACCGGCGGGTTCATCTTCATGACGTTCCCGAGACGCTCCATCTCCTCGGCGGTGAGGAGCAGATAGTGGGGCGCGGTCTCGCAGGTGACGTCCACCCCCCGCGCCTTGGCCGCCTGGATGATCGGCAGCACGTCCTTGCATCCCTCGTGGCAGATGTGGAGTTTGGCTCGAGCCCACTCGGTCAGGTGGATGGCCCGGCTCACAGCCTCGACGGCGCAGATCTCCGGGCGGGAGTCAACGTGCGCCAGGGGATCGGTCCGTCCCTCGGCTTTGAAGCGGCGGATCAGATGCTGCATGATGGCGTTGTTCTCGGCGTGGACCGCCACACGGTAGCCGCGGCTGCCGGTGAGCTTCAGCGCCTCCAGCAGCACGCCGTCGTCGGGCGCCGGGATCTGGCCCACCGTCTCTCCCATGTAGCACTTGAAGCCGATCACCCCGCCCTCGATCAAGGGGAGGAGCTGATCCAGGTTCTCCTGCACCAGGAGGCCGTAGATCCCGTAGTCCACGTAGGCTTTCTCGGCGGCGAGCCGCTTCTTCTGCTCCAGCGCCTCCCGCGTGGCCGTGGGCGGCATGGTGTTCGGCATGTCCAGGACCAGCGTGACGCCGCCGCACGCCGCGGCCATGGTCCCCGTGGCGAAGTCTTCCTTGTAGGTGTAGCCCGGCTCTCTCAGGTGAACGTGAGAGTCGATGACGCCTGGGAGAACGTAGAATCCCTCGGCATTGATCTCCCGGGCCGCCGACGGGAGACTCGCTTCCACGCCGATGGCGACGATCTTCTCCCCGTGGATCGCCACGCCGGCGCGCAGGGTGGCCTCCGGAGTCACCACCCACCCGTTCTTGATGAGGAGATCGGCGCCGGGCATCGCGCGCTCAGACGGCTCCGACGGGCTTCAGTATCTCCTCGGCGATCAGCTGGAGACTGTCGAGGCGGGCCGGAAGCTCTCTCGGCAGGCTATAGATGGTAAAGCCGATGTGGGTGAGGCCGGTCTCTTCCTGCGCTTTCCGGATGGTCTCCACGCAATCTCTGGGGGAGCCGTGGATGGTCCACTCTTCCAGGCTCTTCTCGAAGGAGAGCTGGAGCGGCACCATGGTTCGCTCCTGCATCTCCCAGGTGCGATAGGTGGTGAAGGTGCGCTCCAGGTAGGCCCTGGCCCGCCGGATGGCGTCGGCCTTGTCCGTGCCCAGGATCAGGCTTCGCGATGCGCCGAGGATGCCTGACCCCTGATGCCCGGCTTCCTGCCGGGCGGCCAGGTAGTGGCCGGCGAGCCGTTTGATATCGGCCCAGGCGACTTGAGGGCCGAAGAAGACGCCGTCGGCGAGGCCCCCGGCGCGGCGCGCGGCCCCCTCGCTCTGCGCGCCCATGATGATGGGCGGGTGAGGGGACTGCATCGGCGTGGAGCCCATCCGCGCGTTCTTCACGCGGCAGTAGCGACCCTCGAAGGTCACTTCCTCTCCCGACCAGAGGCGCTTCATCAGGGCCAGGGATTCTTCCAGCTTCGGCACACGGTCCTTCCGGGTGAGCCCCACCGCCTCGAGCTCGGCGTCCCGGTAGCCGATCGCCACCCCCAGGGTGAAGCGGCCGTGGGAGATCTGGTCCAGCGTGACAACGTGTTCGGCCACGTCCACGGCGTTCAGCAGGGGGAGCAGGAGGACGAGGGTCATCAGCCGGATGGACTGGGTCTCGGGGGACAGGCGGGCCAGAGTCGGGAACGGCTGGGGCCAGACCGTCGGGTGGGAGACCCAGTGGTGAGGGGCCGAGATCCACCCGAAACCGTTGCGCTCAGCACTCTGGGCCACCGGCACCAGCTCGTCGATGATCTGCCAGGCCGGCCGGTCCGACGGGCTGTAGAACGGCGTGAGATGGAGTCCGATTTTCATGCGCGTGTGAGTATGCACTGAGTGCTGCCCCCAACGCAAGAGGTTGCCCGTTGACGGGTGAGTGCACCGGAGTATACTCGGGGCTGCGGAGCGGGTCCGGAAAGGTTCACGGGAGGTTTCATCGAGGAGGGGCCGATGGGAACACGAACCTACCGCATTGGCCAGATCGTGCCGAGCTCGAACACCACCATGGAGACCGAAATCCCGGCCATGTTTCGCGCCCGGGAATCGGTCGAACCGGAGCGCTTCACCTTTCACTCGAGCCGTATGCGCATGCAGAAGGTGACGAAGGAAGAGCTGGAGGCGATGGATAGAGACTCCGATCGCTGCGCCGCCGAGCTCGCAGACGCGCGGGTCGATATCGCCGGCTACGCGTGTCTCGTCGCCATCATGAGCATGGGCAAAGGCTACCATCGCCAGTCGGAGGCTCGCCTGCACGAGGTCACGGTCAAGGAGGGGTGCGGCGCGCCGGTGGTGACCAGCGCCGGGGCGCTGGTCGACGGCCTGAAGACCTTGAGGGCGAAGAAGATCGCGCTGGTCGCCCCGTACCTCAAGCCGTTGACCAAGCTCGTGACCGACTATATCGAGGCGGAGGGGATCGAGGTCGTGGACAGCATCTCGCTCGAGATCGCAGACAACGTCGAGGTCGGCCGTCGTGACCCAATGGCGCTCGTGGATATCTACAAGAATCTGAAGCTCGCCGGCGCCGATGCCCTGGTGCTCTCGGCGTGCGTTCAGATGCCGTCGCTCGCGGCGATTCCGGTGGTCGAGAACGAGTGCGGCCTGCCGGTGGTCTCGACCGCCGTCTGCACCGCCTTTCAGATGCTGCAGAAGCTCGGCCTCAAGACGCGCGTGCCGGAGGCCGGCTCGCTGCTCTCCGGCAAGTACTGAGGGACCGCGGTTTCCGAGGTTGGGGAGGCGCCCATGAGCCTGATTCCCTATCCTGAGCATAAGGACATGAACCCCGAGGCCCGCGAGCTTGTGGACGTCTTCGAGCGGGAGCACGGGCGCGCCACGCTGGTGCGGCGGATGCTAGCCTATTTTCCTCCGGCGCTCAGGGCCATCGACGGCCTCTACCGCCCCTTCATGACCGAGGGGACGCTGGGGCGCAAGCTCAAGGAGATCCTCTTCGTCGCCAGCTCCCAGGTGCGGGACTGCTTTTACTGAATGGGAGGGCACTCCAAATTCCTGGTTCAGGAATTCGGTCTGGAGCGGGATACCGTGATTGCTATCCGCGAGGGCAGGGAGGTGCCCGGCTTCACCCCCAAGGAGATGACGCTGGTCAAGTTTGCTCGCCGCGCTGCCGCGAATCCACGCCAGATCGCTGCCGACGACGTATCAGAGCTGAAAAAAGTCGGGCTATCCAATGCCGAGATCGTGGAGGCCGTGAGCATCGTCATGCTCTCGGCGTTCACGAACACCCTCGCCAACACCTTCAAGCTCGACGAAGATCTGGAAGCGTTCAAGATGCGCGAGGGATATTTCTAGCGCCGTCCGCCCCCTCATCCTCCCCTCTCCCCCTTGCAGGGGGAGAGGATTAAGGTGAGGGGGTGCGGCACAAGGAGGACCACATGGCGTGGGTCAGGACGGTTAGGCCGGAAGAGGCGGAAGGGATCGTGAAGGAGGAGTACGCGCAGCATTTCGCCAACCTGGGAGTCGGTGGAGAAATCCCCGAGGTCATCTCCGTCTTCAGCCTGCGCCCCGACCTCCTCCGGGCGCGCGTCGGCTTCGCCAAGGCGATGACCTTCGGAGGCTCCGGCCTCGGGCGATACCGGGAGGAGCTGATCGCGGTCAGCATCTCGCAGCTCCTCGGGTGCAAGTTCTGAGGGATCGAGCACGCAGAGTTTCTGCGCAAGGATGGCGGGGCAGACCTGGACACGGCCGTCGCCGTATCCACCGACTGGCGGAAGGCGCGGCTCGCGCCGGCGGACTACGCCATGCTGGAGTTCGGCGAAAAGCTGACCCTTCTCCCCAGCGGGATGAAGGAGGAGGACGTGACTGCCCTGCGCCGGCACGGCTTCGGCGACCGCGAAATCTTTTCCATCACCCTGGCGGCGGCCTATCGCAACTTCATCACCCGCCTGGCCGACGCGCTGGGCGTGGAGCTCAGGACCAGCGCCGGCTATGCCCCGGAGATCCTGCACGCCTTCGGGGTCGCCGAGCACGAAGTGGGGACTACGATCTACGGTGACCGCCTCATCCTCGCGGCTCCCGGGACGAAGTCGCTTTTACATCGACGGACATCGGGCTCGCCAGGGATCGCTGCCCGTGATGTGTGCTGGATCGATACGACGCCGCCGGACGCCGGCCGCTTCGCCGAGCTGAGCGCGGAGCTGTTGCGGCTCACGCTCCCGCGCCCTCGGCGGCACCTGGCGCTGGCCTTCGGGCTGCGGCCCGAGGCGCTGGAGGCGGCTCTCGCCTTCGGCCGACTCCTCGGGATGGGAGGATCGGGTCTCGGACGTCGGCTGGAGGCGATCGTCGGCTTGGTAGTAGCGGCGACGCTCTGGGTGCCGTACCTGGGCGTCCATCACGCCCAGGCCTTCCTGGATGCGGGGGCCTCCCCCGAAGAGCTACGGGCGCTGGTCGATAAGCCGGCCCAGGGAGTGCTCGGGGGGCGCGAGCGGGAGGCGGCGCGCTTCTGCGAGAAGATGGCGCGGCTCCCCAACGCGATGGCGCGCTCGGACGTGGAGGCCCTCCGGGCCCAAGGTTTCGAAGACCGAGAGATCATGACCATTGCGGCGTCGGCGGCGTACGAGAGCTTCCTCTGCGGGATCGCCGCCGGGCTGGGGATACGACTGGAGGAGGAGGCCTTTGCTCCGGCGGCCCTCAAGGCGTTCGAGGTGAGTGTCTCGGTGTAGAGTGGCCGGTCCGACAACGGCAGAAGGAGGGAGATCCATGGCCTGGATCAGGACAGTTCGGCCAGAAGAGGCGGAAGGGATCGTCAAGGAGGAGTACTCGCGCCTGTGGGGGACGAGCGGCGCGGTTCCCGTGGTTCACGAGGTCGTCTCGATCTTCAGCCCGCGGCCCGACCTCCTCCAGGCCCGCGGCGGGTTCGGGCATGCCATGACCTTCGGCGGCTCCGGCCTCGGGCGCTATCGCGAGGAGCTGATCTCGGTCAGCATCTCCCAGCTCCTCGGGTGCAAGTTCTGAGGGGTCGAGCACGCAGAGTTTCTGCGTAAGGATGGGGGCGCCGAGCTGGACCTGGCTGTGGCAGTGTCCACCGACTGGCGAAAGGCGCGGCTCGCGCCGGCGGACCACGCCATGCTGGAGTTCGGCGAAAAGCTGACCCTTCTTCCGAGCGGGATGAAGGAAGAGGACGTGACCGCTTTGCGCCGGCACGGCTTCGACGACGACCAGATCCTTGCCATCACGCTGGCCGCGGCTTACCGCAACTTCATCACGCGCTTGGCCGACGCGCTGGGCGCCGAGCTGCGGTCGAACGGGAACTACGCCCCGGAGATCCTGCACGCCTTCGGCGTCGCCGAGCACGAGGTCGGCACCACGATCTACGGCGACCGTCTCACCGCCACGGAGACCGGGACGAAGTCGCTCCTGCATCCGCGGGGACCCGGCGCGCGCGGCATCGCGCACCGCGGCGTCTGCTGGATCGACACGACGCCGCGGGACGCCGGCCGCTTCGCCGAGCTGAGCGCGGAGCTGGTGCGGCTCACGCTCCCGCGCCCTCGGCGGCACCTGGCGCTGGCCTTCGGGCTGCGGCCCGAGGCGCTGGAGGCGGCTCTCGCCTTCGGCCGACTCCTCGGGATGGGAGGATCGGGTCTCGGACGTCGGCTGGAGGCGATCGTCGGCTTGGTAGTAGCGGCGACGCTCTGGGTGCCGTACCTGGGCGTCCATCACGCCCAGGCCTTCCTGGATGCGGGGGCCTCCCCCGAAGAGCTACGGGCGCTGGTCGATAAGCCGGCCCAGGGAGTGCTCGGGGGGCGCGAGCGGGAGGCGGCGCGCTTCTGCGAGAAGATGGCGCGGCTCCCCAACGCGATGGCGCGCTCGGACGTGGAGGCCCTCCGGGCCCAAGGTTTCGAAGACCGAGAGATCATGACCATTGCGGCGTCGGCGGCGTACGAGAGCTTCCTCTGCGGGATCGCCGCCGGGCTGGGGATACGACTGGAGGAGGAGGCCTTTGCTCCGGCGGCCCTCAAGGCGTTCGAGGTGAGTGTCTCGGTGTAGAGTGGCCGGTCCGACAACGGCAGAAGGAGGGAGATCCATGGCCTGGATCAGGACAGTTCGGCCAGAAGAGGCGGAAGGGATCGTCAAGGAGGAGTACTCGCGCCTGTGGGGGACGAGCGGCGCGGTTCCCGTGGTTCACGAGGTCGTCTCGATCTTCAGCCCGCGGCCCGACCTCCTCCAGGCCCGCGGCGGGTTCGGGCATGCCATGACCTTCGGCGGCTCCGGCCTCGGGCGCTATCGCGAGGAGCTGATCTCGGTCAGCATCTCCCAGCTCCTCGGGTGCAAGTTCTGAGGGGTCGAGCACGCAGAGTTTCTGCGTAAGGATGGGGGCGCCGAGCTGGACCTGGCTGTGGCAGTGTCCACCGACTGGCGAAAGGCGCGGCTCGCGCCGGCGGACCACGCCATGCTGGAGTTCGGCGAAAAGCTGACCCTTCTTCCGAGCGGGATGAAGGAAGAGGACGTGACCGCTTTGCGCCGGCACGGCTTCGACGACGACCAGATCCTTGCCATCACGCTGGCCGCGGCTTACCGCAACTTCATCACGCGCTTGGCCGACGCGCTGGGCGCCGAGCTGCGGTCGAACGGGAACTACGCCCCGGAGATCCTGCACGCCTTCGGCGTCGCCGAGCACGAGGTCGGCACCACGATCTACGGCGACCGTCTCACCGCCACGGAGACCGGGACGAAGTCGCTCCTGCATCCGCGGGGACCCGGCGCGCGCGGCATCGCGCACCGCGGCGTCTGCTGGATCGACACGACGCCGCGGGACGCCGGCCGCTTCGCCGAGCTGAGCGCGGAGCTGGTGCGGCTCACGCTCCCGCACCCGCGGCGGCACCTGGCGCTCGCCTTCGGATTGCGTCCCAAGCCGTTGGAGGCGACCATCGCCTTCGGCCGGCTCCTCGGGATGGGCGGGTCGGGGCTGGGCCGGCGGCTGGAGGCGATCGTCGGGCTGGCGGTGGCCGCGACGCTCTGGGTGCCGTACCTGGGTGTCCATCACGCTCAGGCGTTCCTGGATGCGGGGGCTTCTCCCGAAGAGCTGCAGGCGCTGGTCGATAAGCCGGCCCAGGGAGCGCTCGGGGGGCGCGAGCGGGAGGCGGCGCGCTTTTGCGAGAAGATGGCGCGGCTCCCCAACGCGATGGCGCGCCCGGACGTGGAGGCCCTCCGGGCCGCCGGCTTCGAGGATCGCGACATCTTGACCATCGCGGCGTCGGCGGCTTACGAGAGCTTCCTCTGCGGCATCGTCGCAGGACTGGGGATACGACTGGAGGAGGAAGCCTTCGCTCCGGCTGCCCTCGGAGCGTTCGCGGTGACGGCTTCCGCCGCCTGAAGCCGGAGCCCCCCTCCGAGTGTCCTAGCGGCCCAGGCTCTGACGCCAGGCTTTCTGGTGCCGGCGGATGTAGCTCTTCTTTTCCGGGTCGAAGTAGAGCCGCTCTTCCGCGAACTCGCCGTGCACCACCGCGATCATCCAGGTGTCATCGTCGCGGGCCCGGAAGCCGTGGATATCGTGCGGCGGTAGCGGGCAGACGCTGAATTCCCCGGCCCGGATGACGCCGTCTTCCACCATTTTGAGCTCGGCGTAGCCGTCTCTCGACCCATCATCCAGCCGGTTGAACAGCCTGTACTCCAGCTCCCCCTTGTAGACCCCGACCACTTCCCAGGTGCCGTGGTTATGAATGGGGACCCCCACGTCAGACGGGCACTTGGCCGTAAGGATGGCGATCTCGCCGTCGTAGTAGAGCCAGGACGATTTCGAGACGTGGTTGCCGTCCCTGGGAAGCCCGATCTCCAGCAGGTTCCGCTCCTGCGCGAGGCGGTTCAAAATCGGCACCACCTCCCGCTGGGCCACCGGAAGGTTTGCGACGTTGGCGCCGAGGACAGTGTAGATATCCCTGGCGCACTGGCCGGGGTTGTAGTAGCGCTCCGCCGGATTCGGGCCCATGGAATCCTCCTCCTGGCCCGGGTCACGCCCGGGCCGTCTCATACTCGCTGACTTCCGTGTCTTTCGGGTTGTAGAGCTCCCGGAGTGTCTCCCGCCATCCACCGGCGTCCGCCACGATGCGCTCGATAGCCCGCACGTTGTAGTAGGTGGGGCAGACGCCGGGCGGTTCGCTTTCCGGGCTCCGCGCGGCCCGCAGGAGGATCCGGCGCGTGGCGATCACCGCCACGTCGGTGGTTCCGAGGTGCTCCTGCGTGCGATCGACGATGGGGCCCATGCTCTCCTGCACCGCGTGGTCCTGCGTATTGATCCCGTCGATCCCGCTGTAGGTCTCGGTTTTCTGGACTTTCCGGTCGATCAGCCAGTTGTTGGCCTTGTTCCGCGTTTTGCGGAAATCATGGGTCAGCTCGCCCGGCCCCCGCCCGCGACTCCGCTCGAGCGCGTCAGTTTCCACGTGCGTCAGCGGGTCCTCGCCGAACTTCCCGATCCAGTTGTACACCATGGTGTTTTCGTCGTCCGCGGGGACGAAGATGTGGCCGTTGATCACCGGCTTCTGCTCCCGGCCGTCCTCCCCGAGCTCGTAGGGGAAGAACGTGTGGAAGGGGAATACGTAGTGATAGACCCGGACCCAGGACCGCTTGTCCTCCATGGGCCTGATGGACGCGTACACATGCCCATAATCGGTGAGCTCCACCTCGTCCTTCAGGGCCGTCGGTTTCGTCCAGATGCCCCGGAGACCGGGCCGGGTCGTGTTGGGGCTGATCACCGTGTGGAGGGTCGACGCGTGCATGCTGTCGATGCCGCCCTCCAGCGCCTGGAGCCAGTTGCACTCCTCCAAGGTTCTCGTCACGATCCGGTGGGTCGCTTCGAGTCGGGTCCACTCGAACTTGGGCGGCGCGGGCCGCGCCTCAGGTGCGCCCAGGTGGGCCCACACGACCCCGCCGAGCTCAATGGTCGGATACGCTGTCAGGCGGATCTTGGACTTGTAGCTGTTTTCCGGAAGCTCTGTGGGCATGTCCACGCAGTTGCCCGCGACGTCGTACTTCCACCCGTGATAGACGCACCGGAGGCCGCACTCCTCATTGCGCCCGAGAAAGAGCGAGGTCCCGCGGTGAGCGCAGAACTCGTTCAGCAGTCCCACCCGGCCGTTGGTGTCTCGGAACGCCACCAGCCTCTCGCCCAGGAGCGTCACGCGGACCGGCGCGCCGTCCGGCTCGCTCACTTCGGATGAGAGCAACGCCGGCACCCAGTACCGGCGCATCAGCTGCCCCATCGGGGTGCCCGGCCCGACTCTCGTCAGAAGCTCGTTGTCGTCCCTCGAGAGCATACGCTTCTCCCTCGTCCGTGATCGCTTACCGGTTTTGTAACACGCGGGTTTTGGCGAGTCAAGGGAGGGGGATGAAGGGGGTGGGGGGTGAAGGGGGTGGGTGATGGTATAGTGGCCTGGGCTCTGGAACACCTATGGCTTTGACCGACCAGATCGCGATCGTGACCGGCGCCGGCAGCGGGATCGGCCGGGCCTCCGCGCTTGCCCTGGCGGCGGAGGGGGCGCGCATCGTGGTGGCCGACTGCCGGGCCGACGCAGCCGAGGCTGTCCGGAAAGAGATCCAGGCCATCGGTGGGGAGGCCATGGTGGTTCACGTGGATGTGGCCGACCCCGAATCCGTCAGAAATCTCGTCGAGACGACGCTGGGCGCCTTCGGCCAGATTCACATCTTGATGAACAGCGCCGGCGTCATCGGCCGGCAGTCCGTGATCGAGATGAGCGACGCGGAGTGGCACCGGGTCCTCGGCGTGAACTTGCACGGCACGTTCTACTGTTGCCGGGCCGTCGGGCGCCACATGGCCGAGCGGCGTTACGGGCGAATCATCAACATGGCCTCCGATCGCGCCACCTACGGCATGGCGAACGGCGCCCACTATTCGACCTCCAAGGGAGGCGTCGTGTCGCTGACCAAGTCGCTGGCCCTCGAGCTGGGTCGCTTCGGCGTCACCGTGAACGCCATCGCCCCGGGCACGACGGACACCCCCATGGCGCGCGGGGCGCTCTCTGATGAGGAGTGGCAGAGTCGCGCCCGGCAGGATCCCCTCGGCCGGACCAGCCAGCCGCCGGAGATCGCCCAACTCGTCGTCTTCCTGGCGGACGTGGGCGGCGAGTTTATGACCGGGCAGGTGGTGACAGTCCGGATGCGGGCGGGTTAGCCGCGGGCCATGATCAGCCCCAGGATCCGGTCAGGGGAGAGCGGAAGCGCTGTGATGGA
>CAYJUC010000012.1:0-14971 GCA_964372605.1 uncultured bacterium
CGCGGCGGGAGCGCGTCAGCGAGCTGCTGGCCGTCGCCGGGCTCCTGCCCGCGCTGGCCGACCGCTACCCTCATGAGCTGTCGGGCGGCCAGCGCCAGCGAATCGGCATCGCTCGCGCCCTGGCAATGGAGCCCTCGTTCATCGTTTGCGACGAGCCGGTCTCCGCGCTGGATGTGTCGATCCAGGCGCAGATCATCAACCTGCTGGAAGACCTTCAAGGCCGGTTCGGGCTGACGTACCTCTTCATCGCCCATGACCTCTCGGTGGTCCGCCACATCTCCGACCGGGTGGCGGTCATGTACCTCGGGAAGATCATGGAGGTCGCGGACCGCCAGGCGCTTTACGAAGACCCGCTCCATCCGTACACCAAAGCGCTCCTCTCGGCGGTGCCGATCCCGGATCCCGAGGTGGAGGCCCGGCGGGAGCCGATCGTGCTGGGCGGAGAGGTGCCGAGCCCGGTGAACCCGCCCTCGGGGTGCGTCTTTCACCCGCGCTGCCCTCTCGTCATCCCCGAGTGCAAGCGTGTGGTGCCCGAGTTGCGGGAGGTAAAGCCGGGGCACTGGGCGGCCTGTATCCGCGTATGATTCGCAGCGTTTCGCGTTGACAAAGCGCCATTGGGCCCTTAAGCTAACGGCGTTCCAGCCTAGAGAGTTCCAGAGGGTTCCTGGGAGGTGCCATATGGGAAAGCCAGCGAATAGGCTGCTTCGAATCATGGGCGCGGTATTCGCCGTCGGCCTTTTGCTTTTGCCGGCTCTTGCGCCCTCCGCCCTGGCCCAAGAGAAGCCTCGCCATGGCGGCGAGCTGGTCTTCGCCGTGCCGTCGGAGCCGCCGTCCTACGACGGCCACCGCGAGGAAACCTTTGGCGTGATCCACCCGATCTCTCCCCACTACAGCCTCCTGTTGAGGATCCACCCGGAGGACCCGACCGGAACCAAGGTCATCGGGGATCTGGCCGAGAGCTGGACCATCTCCAAAGACGGCCTGACCTACACGTTCAAGATCCGGAAGGGTGTCAAGTTCCACGACGGGTCCCCGTTGACGGCCAAAGATGTCAAGGCGTCCTACGACAAGATCATCTCCCCTCCGGCCGGGGTCGCCAGCACCCGCAAAGGCCAGTATGCGGTGGTGGAAGCCGTGGAGGCGCCGGACGACTCCACGGCGCGCTTCCGCCTCAAGCACCCTTCCGCCGCCCTGCTCGCCGGCCTCGCCTCCCCCTGGAACTACATCTACAAGGCCGAGATCCTCGCCAAGGACCCCCGCTGGTATGAGAAGAACATCATGGGAACCGGCCCCTTCACCTTCGTGGAGCACGTGAAGGGGTCCCACTGGGTGGGAAAGAAATTCCCGGATTACTGGGACAAGGGCAAGCCCTACCTGGACGGTTACCGCGCCCTCTTCATCCGGGATACGGGGGCTCGCGTGGCGGCCGTTCGCGGCGAGCGGGCCTTCATCGAGTTCCGTTCGTTCAACCCGGCCAGACGGGACGAGCTGGTCAAAGCCCTGGGCCCGAAGATCAGGGTTCAGGAGAGCGCCTGGGACTGCGCCCTCTGGGCCACCCCGAACCAGGAGAAGAAGCCGTTCAATGACCCACGGGTCCGCCGCGCCCTCTCCCTGGCCCTCGACCGGTGGGAGGGGTCGAAGCATCTGTCCAAGATCACTATCGTGAAGGAGGTCGGGGGCGTCCAGGTTCCGGGTACGACCTACGCCACGCCCGAGTCCGAGCTGGTCAAGCTGGCCGGCTTCTCGAAAGACATCGAGGCCTCACGGAAAGAGGCCCGTCGGCTCCTCAAGGAAGCCGGGGTTCCTGAAAGCTTCAGCTTCACCTTCACGAACCGGGGGATTCCGGAGCCGTACGAGCCCCTCGCCATCTGGTTCATCGACCAGTGGCGCAAGACCGGACTCAACGTCACCCAGAAGGTGATCGAAGCCGCCGCGTATTTCGGCCCGCTGCGGGCGGGTGACTTCGAGGTCGCCATGGACTTCCAGTGCGGTTACATCGTGGAGCCGGACCTCGACCTCTACAAGTTCCTCTCCGTCGACCGAAACGACGCCAACTATGGCCGCTACACAGACCGCGTGCTGGACGAGCTGTACGATAAGCAGAGCCGGACCCTGGATGTGGAGGAACGGAAGAAGCTCATCCGGCAGTTCGAGAAGCGGCTCCTGGACGAGCAGGCCCACATCATCCCGAGCCTCTGGTGGCACCGGACCATCCCGCATAACGCGCGGGTGAAGGGGTGGACCATTACGCCGAGCCACTATCTCAATAACCAGCTCGACACGGTGTGGCTCTCCGAGTAGTCTGACGCACCCCTCTTCTCCCTCCCCCTGTCCTTCCCTGGCGGGAGAGGCAGGGGGAGGAGAATTCCCCGTCAGCGATGGGAAAGTATATTCTCCGGCGCCTCCTCCTGATGATCCCCACTCTGCTCGGCGTGGCAGTGGTCATTTTTCTCCTCATGCGGGTGGTCCCCGGTGACGTCGTCGAGCTGAAGTTCGCTGGCCAGGGCGCCTTCTTTTCCAAAGACACTCTGGAGCAGGAGCGGGCGCGGTTAGGCCTCGATAACCCGCTCTGGCGGCAGTTCATGGACTGGATGTGGGGGATCGTCCGACTCGACTTCGGCAGTTCCATGTGGACCGGCGGGCCGATCAGTCACGAGATTGCCATCCGGTTCCAGCTGAGTCTCCAGCTTGCCCTCATGGCGACCACCGTCGCCATCCTTCTGGCCATTCCCCTGGGAACCCTCGCTGCCCTCAGGCAGGACACCTGGCTGGACTATGCCGTCAGAGTCTTCTCGATTGCCGGTCTGGCCACTCCCAGCTTCTGGCTCGGGATCCTGATGATCCTGACCTTCCTGATCGTCTTCAAGTGGCTTCCCCCGATGGTCTTCACCCCCTTCTGGATCGACCCCTGGGCGAACCTTTCGCAACTGATCTGGCCGGCTCTGACCGTGGGCTACCGCTACTCAGCGGTTGCCACCCGGATGACCCGCTCGGCCATGCTCGAGGTTCTCCGGGAGGATTACATCCGCACGGCGCGCGCCAAGGGGCTCTGGCAGAGCCTCATCGTCAAACGCCACGCCATGAAGAACGCCATGCTCCCGGTCTTCACGGTCATCGGCCTGGAGTTCGCCTTTCTCATGGGGGGCCTGGTGGTCACGGAGCAGGTCTTCAACCTGAACGGCCTGGGAATGCTCTTCGTGGAGTCCGTCGCCCGGCGGGACTATACCATGACCCAGGCTTTGGTGCTCCTCGTCGCCTTCGTCTACATCTTCGTCAACTTCTCTGTGGACCTTCTCTACGCCTGGCTGGATCCCAGGATCCGATACCGGTGATGGCGGTCAATCGTTCTGTCGACCTCGTCGTCGAGGTCCCCCGCGAAGCGGCGCGCCCCGGGTGGCGCAAGGCCATCGTCCAGTTCACCCGCCGGCGCCCCCTGGGGGCGGCCGGAGCCCTGATCGTTGTCATCATGGCGCTCACCGCCGCACTGGCCAGCGTCATCGCCCCGTACGATCCGGTGGCGACGGATTACGCCGCCATGCTGAGTCGTCCGAACCCCGACCACTGGCTGGGCACCGATGCCTTCGGCAGGGACGTCCTCTCCCGGATCATCTACGGATCGCGGACGGCCCTCCTGGTGGGCTTCGCGGCTTCCTTCATGGGAGCCACGCTGGGAGCCCTCGTCGGCGTGGCGAGCGCCTACTTCGGAGGGCGGATCGACCTCATCATCCAGCGCGTGGTGGATGTCTTCCTCTCGTTCCCGCTCATTATCCTGGCCCTGGCGGTGGTCTCCATCCTCGGCACCGGGGTCGGCAACGTCATCATGGCCATCACGATCCCCATGATTCCCAACTCCTCGCGGGTCGTCCGGTCGAGCGCCCTGGCCATCCGCGAGATGCCGTACGTGGACGCTGCCCGGGCTCAGGGGTTCGGGCACCGGCGGATCATCTTCCGCCACATGCTCCCTAACGTCATGGCCCCGTACCTGATTATGCTCACGGCCTACCTCGGGCAGGCGATCCTCCTGGAGGCCTCGCTTTCCTTTCTCGGCCTGGGGGTCGCGGAGCCGACCCCGGCGTGGGGGCTCATGCTTCGGGGGGGAGCGGTGGAGTTCGCCGAGACGGCGCCCTGGATGGCCATTTTCCCGGGGTTGGCGATCAGCCTCGGGGTGTTTGCCTTCAACCTCTTCGGCGACTCGCTCCGGGACGCTCTCGATCCCAAGCTCCGGACCCTCTGACCCGGAATATTCGCGTTCGCAATCGACACCCTCACCGGAGAGGGAGTCCTTTCGGTTCCCTCGCCCCCGGCGGGGGAGAGGGTCAGGGTGAGGGGGCTGTCGGACGCGGTGGTCAAACGGCTTGACACATCGGGGGCAGCTTGGTAAATATAGTCTCGTTTGGTGAATAATATTCAGCGGAAGCGCGAGAGTTTCTTCCGCATAACCGGCCGGTCAACAGGGAGGCCTGAATGGCGTATATCATTGCCGAGCCCTGCATCAACGTGAAAGACAAGGCGTGCGTGGAAGTCTGTCCCGTGGACTGCATCTACGAGGGCCCGGAGATGCTCTATATCCACCCGGATGAGTGCATTGACTGTGGCGCCTGCGAGCCGGTCTGCCCGGTCAAAGCGATTTTCGCTGAAGATGAGACCCCGGAGCAGTGGAAGAATTACATCGAGCTGAACAAACAGTTCTTCAAGGATAACCCGGGAGTTCAGCCCGCCACCAAGAACTGATCGCCAACGGTCGGAGCGGATCAGGGGGCCCCAAGATTGGGGCCCTTTTTTATGGCTGCGATTCCCCTGTGCAGCCACTTTCCGTGGCGCACAGAAAACTGTGCATCCTCTCGGGCACCGAGACTCCAACTCGCTGAAATGTCGCGGGCGGAATAGTGGCACGCAAATTGCCGTTTGAGAGCCCTGTTCCCGAACGGCGCGCGCCGCATCCCGCTTGGCCCGACAACCCTCACGGAGCTGGAGACCATCATGGAGCGCTCAGTAGTTTCATTCCAGGGTCGCCCTTTCCAGGGCGACCGCCTCTCCCCGGAATCTGTTCCGCGCAAAACCGAGTACAGCGGCTTTCACCGGGCGGTGGTGGAGTTCAAGCGGTCGCTCATCGAAAACACGCTCCGCCAGGCCGAATGGAACCGGACCCGGGCCGCCAAGTTCCTGGGACTTCAGCGGACGTACCTCCTCCGGCTGATGCGGGACCTCCGGGTCAAAGCCCCGCAGCCCCGCAGAAATGGCCGGAGCCTGCCCGATCCCGCGGGAGTCCGGGAGAGCCGCGAACCCAAAAGAGATTGACAGCCCTCTCGTTCCCGGAGTGAAATGGAAAGACCGATTTCATCCGGGAGCGTGACGAGTGGCGGACGTCTGGCTGGCCGGGGCCGGGATGACCCGGTTCGGCCATCATGAAAGAACCCTTCCAGACCTCATGGCGGAGGCGGCCCGCGCCGCGTTGGCCGCGGCCGAGATCGAGCAGCCCGAGGCCATCGTGGTCGCCGCCATGAACCCGGAAGAGTTTGTCGGCGAGGGAGCCTTCGCTTCCCGCATCGCCACCTTCCTGGGTTTCTCCCGCACCCCCGCGCTCCGCGTCGAGACCGCGACGTCGTCGGGGGCCGCCGCGATCTTCGCGGCGTTTGCCGCCATCGCCGCGGGGCTCTACCGCTCGGTCCTGGTGGTTGGTGGGGAGAAGATGACCCACCTCCCTACGCCCCGAGTCTCCGAGATCATCGGCCGCTCCATCGATCCGGAGGAGCGAGCGTACGGGACGACGATGCCCGCGCTGGCCGGCCTCATCACGCGGGCGTTCATGGCCAGGTCCGGGGTGACGCTGAAGGAGATCTCTCAGGTCTCGGTGAAGAATCACTCCCACGGGGCGCGCAACCCGCTCGCGCATTTTCGGGAGCCGGTTACCCTGGACGAAGTCATGGAGAGCCGTGTCGTGGCCGACCCCCTCCGGCTCTTCCACTGCTGCCCCATCTCTGACGGCGGCGCCGCCGTGGTGCTGACCTCCGAGCGGACAGGGGTTCGGGTGGCAGGGATCGGGCAGGGGAATGACTACATGGCCGTGCGGTACCGTGACAGTCTCACGAGCTTTCGCGCCACGCAGGCCGCTGCCCAAGTCGCTTACCAGATGGCGGGCTTCGGTCCCGAGCGCGTGGAGGTGGCCGAGATTCACGACGCCTTCGCTCCCTTTGAGCTGATCTCCCTCGAAGATCTCGGGCTGGTGCCACCCGGGAAGGCGGCGCACGCCACGATGGAAGGAGAGACCGCGCTGGAGGGCCGTCTCCCTGTCAATCCCTCCGGCGGGCTCAAGGCGCGCGGCCATCCGCTGGCCGCCACCGGGATTGCCCAGGTGGTGGAGCTCGTCTGGCAGCTCACCGGTCAAGCCCACGGCCGTCAGCTCCAGGCCCGGGTGGCCCTCGCGCATTCCATCGGGGGGCTAGCCACGAACAACTGGGTGACACTCCTGGAGCGCGTGAGCTGAACATGGAGCTGATCGCCGCTTCCAGATGCCCCCGGTGCCAGCGTGTGGTGGTCCCGCCGGCGTCCTACTGTCCCGATCACCCCGTGGCCATGGAGCCCACGACCCTTTCCGGTTACGGGAAGGTGATGTCGTTCACGACTCTCCACTCGCCGCCCGAAGGATTCTCCTCGCCGCTCCACATCGCCCTGGTGGAGCTGCCGGATGGCGCCCGGTTCTTCTGCCACGGGGAGGAGACCCGAGGGCTCAAGATCGGCGCCCGGGTGGCGGTGGAGGCAGTGGACCGGATCTACTACTTCTCCCACCTCGGGCTGGCCGACCGGGCACGTCTCTTCTGGCGGCGAACGGGAGCTCGAGGGGAGAAAGTGACAGCCATCGTGAAGAGCGTGATCAAGCGACTCAGGAGGGAAGGCGGTGGCGAAGGCACGTAGAATCTCCTCGGAGGGGGGCGATGCCCACCTTCCGAACCTCCCCCCAGGGTTGCGCGGGCTAAGCCCGCGCTCGAATCGGCGTCCTCCAAAAACGCCGAGGAGGAGCGTACGAGCGGGCCCACCCCTTGAAAACATACGGGTGCTCGATCTCACCCGAGTCCTGGCCGGCCCATACTGCACCATGCTGCTGGGCGACATGGGGGCGGAGGTCATCAAGGTGGAGGAGCCGGGGCGGGGCGACGACACCCGGGCGTTCGGTCCCCCGTTCATCGGCGGAGAGGCCGCCTACTACCTCTCGGTCAACCGAAACAAGAAAAGCCTCACGCTGAACCTGAAAGCTCCTGAGGCACGTCGGATCCTCCAGCGGCTTATCCGGTGGGCCGATGTGCTGGTGGAAAACTTCAGGCCGGGCACCATGGAGCGGATGGGGCTGGGCTACCAGGTCGTGAAGGACTGGAACCGTCGGCTCATCTACTGCTCCATCTCCGGCTTCGGCGAGAGCGGCCCCGATGCGGGACGCGCCGGCTACGACCTGATTGTTCAGGGGGAGTCCGGGCTCATGGATCTGACCGGCGACCCCAACGGCCCACCGTTCAAGGTGGGGACGGCCGTCGCCGACCTGGTCTCGGGGATCATGGCGGCTCACGGAATCGTCCTCGCCCTCTACGCCCGCAACCGGACCGGAGCGGGGCAGCAGGTCGAGATCGCCATGCTGGACGTGGTGGCCGGGCTCCTGGCTTACAACGCCGGGATCTATTTTGCAACCGGCCAGAGCCCGACGCGCCGGGGGAACCAGCATCCGACCATTGTGCCCTACGGGACGTTCAAGACCTCCGACGGCTGGTTGAACATCGGCGTGGCCAACGATTCCCTCTGGGCCAGGTACTGCCAGGTCATCGAGCGCCCGGACCTCCGGGACGACCCCCGCTTCGCCACGGCGCCCAAGCGCGTCGAGCATCGGGATGAGCTGATTCCGATTCTCAGCGAGGTCATGGCCAAGCGCTCTCGCGGGGAGTGGATCGCTCGGCTGGACGCGGCCGGCATCCCCTGCGGTCAGATCCGGACCGTGGGCGAAGTCCTGACGAGCCCGCACCTCAAGGCTCGCGGGATGATCGTTTCCCTCCCGCACCCCACGGCCGGCAGCGTGACAGTGACCGGGATCCCCCTCGGCCTCAAAAGGACACCGGGAACCATCCGGACCGCCCCTCCGCTTCTGGGCCAGCACACCGAGGAACTGCTCACGCAGATCGCCGGCTACCGCCCCTCAGCCATCGCCCGCCTGAGACAAGCCGGCGTCATCTAAGGTTCGAATATCCCCAAAGGAGGATGGCTTATGCCCACGAAGAAGCGCACAAGTGTTCTCTTGGATGAGACTTTGCTGAAGAAAGCCCGGAAAACCTTTAAAACCTCCACCAATACAGAAGCTATCACTAAAGCCCTCCAAGAGGCCCTTATCAACAAAAAAATTGAGGCGGACCTCATGGACCTGATCCATAAAGGTCGAGGACGCTTCGTGGACGTTTATAGGTAACTTCTTTGCCCGTTCTCCTCGACACAAACGTCTATCTGTTCGCTATGAAGTCTGCGAAGGGGGCGGGCTTCTTTGAGCGCTACTTCTTGCCCTTGGTTTTCCAGACTTATCTCTCCAGTGTTGTTGTCGAGGAACTCTACGCCGGAGCTCTGGATGCCGGTGCACTACGCCTTATCGAACGCTATGTGGGGGCTCTGGAAAGGGCCGGTCGAGTTGTGACCCCGACTTTTCAGGATTGGAAAGAAGCAGGCAAACTGGTGGCACAGATTACTCGTAAGGAACCGGGACGTAAGCCGAAAATCCAACGGATGTTAAATGACATCCTCCTCGCCTTCAGCGCGCGACGCCTTGGGGCCGACCTGCTTACCTTCAATCGAGAGGACTTCGAGCTCATCCGCCGTTACAAATCCTTCTCGCTCAAGGTCATCAGGTATTAAAAGGCCGGGGCGGCTCAGGATCTTCGCCTCCGGTTCCTTTCCTCCTAATGTGTGACCGGAGGTGTGACATGGAAAAGAAGGGTCACGCCAGAACGACTCGCTGGAGCGTGGCACTATCGCATCAACTCATCGAGGAGGTGAAGGCAGCGGCTCCGCCCGAGCTGAGGGAAAACCTGAACAGACTCATCGCAGTAGCCCTACAGGAATTCGTGGCCAAGCGTAAGGAGCGGGCTTTTGAGGAGGCGATGGCTCAGATGGCCGCGGACCCAGCGGTCCAAGCCGAGTGCGCGGCGATATCGAGGAAATTCGCTGTCACCGAGGCCGACCGACCCGGCCCGTTTCTTTGACACTAAAACCCGCCGCCCAAATCTGGTGGGAACTCTCCCACCGTCCCGCATGGCAGAGGTCGAGGACGCCCTGAGGCTGGTGCTGAGCTTGTAAACCTCTGCCCCTGACCCGTCCGCAGATGATCGCCCGGCCATCGGCGGTCACGACGCCCCTGCGTTCCAACCCTTCTGAAAGACCCTCGCCCCTGATCCGACCTATCCCGGTGTCAAGAAATTAGGTTTTCATTCACTACTCTGGCCGGTTTAACCCGGCGCACAGGAGGTAGACGATGAAGCGCTCGCTGATGAACAAGGCCCTGGGGATTGCTGTGGCCTCGGCGCTCGTGTGGGTCCTCGGGCCGGTGCAAAGCGCCTTGGCGGATCCGATCGCCCTCTACTGGACGGACCGGGACAACGCGACCCTGACCAAGGAAGACTTGGTTGCTGCCGCTACCAGCACACAGATGGTGACGACGGGCTTCACCCGCCTGCAGGACGTTGATCTGGCAAGACGACCGGCAAACTCTACTTCGCCGACTGGGGGTTTGGGGGGCTGGGTTCCATCAACCGCGTGAACACGGACGGCACAAATCTCGCGACCGTGTTTACCACGCCGATGGACCGGGTGGTGCACCAGCTCGCGATCGACGAGGCCCTCCAGCGGATCTACTTCACCCGCGCCGTCAGCGCCTCGCGCGGTGAACAGGATGGCGACCGACGGCACGGGGGTGGGCAGCTCCAGCCGCATACGGACGGGCTCGGCCGGGGGTTCGCGCTGGATCCGGCGAGCCAGCAGATCTTCCTGACCTCGCACACCCCGACGTCACCCGCATCGGGCGGCGGGTTGTGGGTATACGACATCGTGGAGGATCGCCTCACGCAGCTCATCAGCGATCCTGAGACCGGCTACTGGGACGTCGAGCTCGATCTCGCCGCTCAGCGCGTCTACTGGACGGACTACGGGCGCGGACAGGTCCGCAGCGCCAAATTCGATGGAACCGATGTCCAGATCGTGCTGGGAGGTCTGACCAACCCGTACGGCCTCACGCTCGAGTTTGCGGAGAGCCCCCAGCCGGTTCCGGAGCCCGGTACCCTGACCTTGCTGGCGAGCGTCGGCATCCCCGGGGCTGATCATCTGATGGTAAGGGCTTGGAGTCAGCGTGATGGAAAGTTCCCCCTCATGAATCTCATACCGCCGGCCGTCGGCTGGAAGCGCCTCGTACTCTTTGTAGGTCAGGACCACGCGAGTCATTGCCCGGCACTCTCATGGCAATTGTAAGTGCAAACGAACGGCTCGGTCAAATGATCGAAGCCTACCGTCCGGCGATGATCAGGACGCTCCCGATGAACGTCAGGCAGGTTCCCGAGACGAGCGCCGGAGTGATGGCGTGCTTTTCCCGGAGGAACAGGGACGAGAAGAGAAGGGTCCAGAGGGTGTCGGTGTGAATAAGCGGAACCACGGTTGCCAGCCGCTCCCCCGCCAGCGCTCCGAACATAGCCCAGTAGGCCAGCGTGTACGCGAGCCCCGCCCCCAGGAGGAAGCCGAGAGCCCGGGTGGACAGGCTCCGGAGCGGGCGATGGGGGAGCAGGCGCCCCGCCAGCAGCAGCACGACCAGTGATGCTCCCGAGGTGATGGCGGAGCCGACCAGGGCCGGGGAAGTGAAGAGCCCGTATCGGGCCAGCGTGTAGCGGATCGCGAACAGGAGCGCGGAACCCAGCGGGAAGAGCACCCCGGAGAGCTTCCAGCTTTTGGTCTCCTTGTGGGGCTCGGAGATGACGGCGATTCCGGCCACGGTCAGCGCGATCCCCGTCACCGCCCGTGGCGTCAGCGCCTCACCCAGGGCCAGGAGCGCGACCACCGCCGAGAAGAACGGCGTGGTTCCGTTGATAGAGGTGGTTCTGGCCACGCCGATTTTCTCGAACCCCATGAATATCAGCGTTCGGGAGAGCACGGGGACGGCGAGGCCGGCGATGACAAACGGGAGCACCTGTCGCCCGATGAGGGCCTTCGGCGGGAAGATCAGGAGGGAGGCGGCCACGGAACCCACGAAGGGAATCCCGATGGAGCCGAGCAGCGCGTGGTACGTCTCGGCCTGGTGGTCTGTGCTTTTCCGGACGAGCACGGCTCCCGCGGAGAAAAAGATCGCCGCGCCGAGCGCAAGCGCCACGGGAATCATGGGATCTCCTGGGCAGGAACCGGCACAGGACCGATGAAGGGGGACCGGGCTCAGCCGCGACGGCGCGCGGTGCCGCGCGGATCGCTCACGACTCGTCCGCGCGGGGACCGTTCTCCCCCCATCGGCGGACCAGATCGTGCTCGATCCCGAAATGATCGAGCACCCGGCCCACGGTGTGGTCGATGATGTCGTCCAGCGTCTTGGGGAGGCTGTAGAACGCCGGGGCCGGCGGAAGGATCACGGCCCCGGCTTCCGCCGCGGCCAGGAGGCTCTTGAGATGCCCCACGTGAAGCGGGCTCTCCCGGACCACCAGGACCAGCCGCCTTCGCTCTTTCAGCGCGACGTCGGCGGCCCGGGTCAGGAGGTTGTCGGAAATACAGTAGGCGACGGCCGAAACGGTCCGGATCGAGCAGGGAATGATCACCATCCCCTCGGTCTTGAAGGAGCCGCTGGCGATGCTGGCCCCGATGTTCTGGATGCCGTGGACCACCGAGGCCATGGCCTTGACCTCGTCCACCTTGAAATTCGTCTCTTCCACGATGGTGCGCTCCGCCGGCTTGGAGATCACCAGATGGGTCTCGAGGTCGGGTCGCCCGCGGAGCAGCTGGAGGAGGCGGATCCCGTAGATCACCCCGGACGCTCCCGAGAGGCCAACGATCAGTCGTCGCACGATCCGTCTCCTCTTTCCCCGTCAGCTTGGTTTCTGCTGGAACTCCGGCGACAGCTCCACCTGGGTCAGCTCCATCGCCACGAAGTCCATGATGGGCAGGTTGAGAAAGGCCACCCACCGGCACGGCTTGCCGGGGTCGGCGTTGAAGTGCTGGTGCTCCACCCCCTCGGGCTTGATCGTAAGCAGGATCAGATCCCCCTCGCTCCAGTCCACACGCTCGCCGTCGATGATGGTATACCCCTTTCCCTCCAGGACATAAATGGCGAGGCCTCCCTGGTGCCGGTGCTTGCCGGAGTGGGTCTTGATGTCGAGGGAGAAGACCAACCAGTCCTTGAGGGGCGTATCCTTGTGCACCTCCGGGTGGAGATAGAAGAGGAGTCTTCCCTGGCGGGTCATCTCCCACTCCCTGTCGGAGGCCTTGATCACGACCGGCCCCGCCTGCTGGCGCTCGGTGAACTCCTGCCGCGCCCGGATCACCCGCTCGTAGGCGTTCTCCGGCAGGGCCCCCCGTTCCCGCACTCTGGTTCGCTCGATTTCGGCCATGGCGCTGTTCCCCGCCCTCAGGCGGGCTCCTTATCGTTGAGTTGCTGTTTGAGCGCCTCGCGCGCATGGGCCAGTGCCAGCGGGACCGGGCGCGCGAACCCCTCGCTCCTGAGCGCGTAGCGCTTCACCTCCTGGCAGAGATGACCGAGCCTCGCCCCCGAGAACCCCTCAGTGTTCACGGACAGGAGGTCGAGGATTTCCTCCAGCTCCGAGTCGCTCTCGAAAGACGCCTGCCTCAGATGAATGCGTAGAATCTCCCGGCGGGCCTCGACGTCGGGAAGGGGAACCTGAACGTGGACGCCGAAACGACCGGGCCGCAGGATCGACGGGTCCACCAGATCCAGGCGGTTGGTGGCGCCGACCACGATGACGCGGGAGAGCGGCTCCATCCCGTCCAGCTCGGCCAGGAGCTGGTTCACCACCCGCTCCGTGGTCATCGAGCCCGTGTGCTGGCCCCGGACGGGCGCGATGGCGTCGAGCTGGTCGAAGAACACCACCGTGGGGGCCACCTGCCGCGCGATCCGGAAGATGTGCCGCACGCCCTCCTCGGATTCTCCCAGCCACTTCGTGAACAGCTCGGGCCCGTCCACGGCGATGAAGTTGACTCCGCACTCGTTGGCGATGGCCTTGGCCAGGAGCGTTTTTCCGGTCCCGGGCGGCCCGTAGAGGAGGATTCCGGAGTGGGGAGCAAGTCCCATCGCGGCAAAGACCTGGGGATCCCGGAGCGGCCGCTCCACCAGCTCGGAGAGCCGCTCCTTGACGGCGCCGAGGCCGCCGACGTCCCGCCAGCCCACGTCCGGCACCGTGATCAGCGTCTCTCTGAGCGCTGACGGGCGGACTTGCGAGAACGCCGCCTCGAAGTCCTCCCGCTCCACCTGGAGATTCTCCGGCTGAATCCTGAAGGCCACCCGGTGGTCCTGGAGGACCGAGGCGCTCCGGCGAAGCGCGGAGAGCCCCGCTTCCCGGCAGAGCTCCATGACATCCGCGCCCACGAAGCCGTGACTGCGCCGCGCTGCCTCGTCGAGAAAGGCGAGCGCCTCGCGGGAGAGCGGCATCTCCCGGGAGTGGATCTCGATGATCTCCCGCCGGCCCCTGGCGTCCGGCGGGCCGAAGAAGATCTCCCGGTCGAACCGGCCCGGCCGCCTGAAGGCCGAATCCACCGAGTCGATGCGGTTGGTCGTCCCGATGACGATCACCGCGTCCACTCGCTTGAGGCCGTCCATCAGGGAGAGGAGCTGGGTCACCGCGCGGGTGTCGGAGTGAGCCCCGGTCTCGCCCCGCTTGGGGGCGAGGGCGTCCAGCTCGTCGATGAAGACGATGGAGGGGGCGTGGTGGCCGGCCTCGGTGAAGATCCGCCGCAGGTTTCCCTCCGTCTCACCCGAGTAGGTGCCCACCACGTCCGGGCCGTTGATGTAGTAGAACCGCGCGTCCACCTCGTTGGCCACGGCCCGGGCCAGGTGGGTCTTTCCCGTGCCCGGCGGGCCGAAGAAGATGATTCCCCTCGGCGGGTTGATGCCGAGCTGGCGGTAGACGTGGGGAAACTGGAGAGGGAGCTGGACCAGCTCCCGGACCGACCGGATCTGCCGGTCGAGGCCCCCGACGTCTTCGAAGGTGATGTCGAAGGCCCCTTCGGCCAGATGGGCGTCGTGGTAGTGGAGGACGATCTCCGTCGCCTCGGTCACGTAGCCGGGTCCGTCCGGGAGCCGGTGAACCTCGTAGGTGGTGCCGGCCGAGGAACCGGGGAATGAGACGTAGATGACCGCGCCCACGCTGACCGGAGTCCGGCTCTCCGCGAGGACGCGCTTCAGATGCGGAAGGAGGTCATGGGCGGTGGACACATCGATGGCCGGCGTCAGCTCCACGGTCGTGGCCGCGCCCACCGTCACCGGCTCGATCTCCACCGTCTCGTTCAGATGGGCCTTGAGGGCCTGGCGGAGGAACCGCTCCAGCCTGACCACCCCGCTCCCGTCGTCCGCCGTGTCAGGGGGAGTGAGCCTGGCCAGCACGCTCCGGCCTCGAACCGTGCTGACGCGGATGATCTCGTCGGGAGCCAGCCCGTGACGGCGCATGAGCACGCCGTCGAGGGAAGCCAGCAGACGGCTGCCGGCCGCGAGCTCGTTGGCCAGGTGGTCCACGCTGGCCTGAAATCTTGTGGGATGCTGAAAAACGCTCATGATAACTGCCTGACCCGCCCGGCTAAACGGTTCGAGCGCGGGCTTCGCCCGCGCAATGCCCGGGGGGAGGTTTCGGAAGGGGGGCAAAGCCCCCCTCCGAGTATTCTGGGTGGAGCGCCGCCGGTGCTCACGCCGCTACCGCCGGGAGTCCGGGGAGTCCTCGAGCTGCTCGAACCCGGATCCCCGATCCACGCCCACGCA
>CAYJUC010000012.1:15071-23828 GCA_964372605.1 uncultured bacterium
AGTCCGGGGAGTCCTCGAGCTGCTCGAACCCGGATCCCCGATCCACGCCCACGCAGCCGACCCAGTTGGGCTCGCACGCGATGAGCTTCGCCGGCCGCTGGGGGTCGTCGTTCACGTGCTGGACGATGATGCCGTCGCGCTTGAGGGGGAGGTTGATGACGTCCCCCGCCTGCCAGGGATGCCTGACGCCGTCGAGCAGGGTGTGGCCCTTCCCCTCCTTCACGTAGAGCACCTGGCCACCCTGGAACTTGATCCGCCCGGTGCGGCTGCCGGGCGGGATCTCCTGCTCGAAGATGATCAGCGAGTGGATCACCGTGTCGGTGATCGACGGGTGCAGGTACCACCGCATCAGCCCCTGCCGGTTCTTTTCCTGCGGAAGCTCTGACCGCCTCACCACCTTGATGGCGGTCTTCCGGAGTTCCCGCTGCTGATCCCGGATGCGGAACAGCTCGTCCCAGTAGTTCGTCTTCGTCAGCTTGTCCGTTCTCTCGCTCGCCATGATATTCCTCGGAGGGGGGCATGCCCCCCTTCCGAACCTCCCCCCCTTCTGTTGCGCGGGCTAAGCCCGCGCTCGAACACGCCTGGTCTGTTTGTGAGGTCGCGCATGAGCCATATTTTTCAGCATTCCTTCAGTCGATCACTTTGCTCGCTTGGAGCGCGCCGAACTCCGCCTCCGGCATCCCGAGGAGATCCACGAAGACCTCCCGGTTGTGCTCCCCCAGGCAGGGGGCCGGCCGGGTGGGCGCGGCCGGTGACTTCCGGAGGATGAACGGCGGCGCCTTGTAGTGATGCCGCCCCATCTCCGGATGCTCGATGGCCCACCAGATCCCCCGGTGGACGAGCTGCGGGTCCGTGAAGACTTCCGGCATGGTCCTGACCACGCCCGCCCGGAGGCCGCGGGCGCGGAGGCGCCCCATCAACTCCTCTGGATCATGCTGCCGCGTCCACTCCCCGATCAGGCGATCCAGCTCGGTCTCGTGTTGCTTCCTCCCCGGGAGCGTCCGAAATCGCGGGTCGGTTGCCCACGGGGGGGAATCCATCGCCGCGACCAGCCGTCCCCATTCGTCGTCGCTCCAGATGGAAAGGACGCACCACCGGTCCTGGCCCCGGCAGGGGTACGCCCCATGGGGCGCTGCCGCCGGCGACCGGTTTCCCATCCGCGTGGCCACGCGTCCGTTGATCCGGGCGTCCAGGAGGGCGGGGGCGGTGAACTGGAGCCCGCTCTCGTACTGGGAGAGGTCGATGTACTGGCCCTGGCCGGTCCGGCGCCGGTGGTCCAGGGCCGCCGCCACAGCCACGAGCCCAACGGCCACCGCGACGAAGTCGATGTAGGGCCCGTACAGGATCATGGGGGGGCCGCCGGGATAGCCGGTCAGGTGGGTGAAGCCGGCAAGCGAGGAGAGCTGAGTTCCGAACCCCGAGTGGTCGGCGTGCGGGCCGGTCTGCCCCTGGTTGCAGGTGGAGAGCATGATGATGTCGGGCTTGACGGTCTTGAGGGTCTCGTAGTCCAGGCCGAGCCGCTTCATGGTCCCGGGCGTGAAGTTCTCGATGACGACGTCCGACCATGCCACCAACCGCTTGCCGAGGAGGAGCCCCTCCTCGGTCTTGAGGTTGAGCGTGACGGCGAGCTTCCCGTTGTTGAAGATGGAGAAACAACCCGAGCGGTTGAGCCCTGGGACGTTGTCCTTGAACGGCGGATAGTTGACCCGAAAACCGTCCGGCCTCGCGCGCGCCTCGACATGGACGACCGTGGCGCCGTGATCGGCCAGGTATTTGGTGATCCCCGGCCCCGCCGCATAGGCCGCGAACTCCACCACCTTCACGCCTTCCAGGGCCCGGCTCAAATGACCCCCCCTTCCTTCAGAATGGCGATCTCCTCCGAGGATAGCCCAAGCTCCTTCCGGTAGGTCTCCTCATTGTGCTCGCCCGGGAGCGGCGCCCGCCGGCGGATCCGGCACGGAGCGTCCGAGAGCCGGATAAAGGGACCTGGGTAGTCGAGCGTCGCGCCGAGCTCGGGGTGCTCCACCGGTTCCCAGAAGCCGCGCGCCTCGAGCTGCGGGTCTCCCAGGATGTCTTCGGGAGTAAAGACCGGATAGGCGAGCATGTCGCGCTCGATGATGCCCCGGAAGAACTCGCTCTTGGAGAGTGTCTTGAAGAACGGCCCGATGACGGCTTCGATCCGGTCGATCTCCTTCTGGGTCACGGTGGCGATTTCGAAGCGGCGCCAGTCCTTCTCCCGGAGATCGACCGGCACATCCATGCCCTTCTCCACCATCCACTGGATCAGCGCCTGGTTGGTTCGCCGCCCGGCCTCCCCACCGTAGATGATGAAGTTCAGATAGCCGTCCCGGCACGGCCACATCACTCGCATCCTGGCGCCGGTGATCGTCCTCCCGACGAGGAAGACCCCTGCCCGCTTGATCTCGGCCCGGTTCAGGTCCCAGAACATCGGGGCATGCGCCAGGGCGGAGACGAGGCTGGCCTGGGCAGACACATCCACCTGCTGCCCCTCGCCGGTCCGCCCGGCGTGGAAGAGGGCCAGCACGGTTCCGGCGGCGCCGTAGACGGAGGCCCAGTACCCCGACTGTGGGTGGGTGATCCTGAGCGGCTCGCGCTCCGGGTCTCCGGCCAGCGACATGCAGCCGGACAGCGCCATCAGCTCCAGGTCCGAGGCGGCCGCCGAGCTGTAGGGCCCGGTTTGGCCAAAGGGCGTGATGGAGGTGACCACCAGCGACGGGTACGCCTCGTGAAGGGCGCCGGCGCCGCACCCGAGGCGATCGAGATGTCCTGGCGGAAAGTCTTCGACCAGGACGTGGGCGGTGCGGCAGAGACGCTGGAGCAGCTCCCGGCCGCTGGGCGTGGTGCAGTCCAGCGTGATCCCCCGCTTCCCCGCGTGGTGGACGAACCACCACAGGCTCCGCTCGGGATGGGGGGTGTTCTCGTAGAAGGGGCCGCGGGAGCGTGCCGGGTCCCCGCCGGGCGGCTCGATCTTGATCACGTCCGCGCCGAGGTCGGCGAGCATTCGCCCGCAGAAAGCGCCCAGGTCCTGGGTGAGGTCGAGCACCCGGTACGGCGCCAGGAGCCCCTGACGCTCGTCGGGAGGCCGCGCCTCTCCTTCTCCTCCGTGAATCAACGCGATCAGATGCCGCGGTCGGCCATGAACTTCGCGTAGTCCTTCTGGCTCTCCTTGGCCCTGGCGATCTCGGCCTCCGTGTAGAACTTTTTCAGGTCCACCATCTGGACCTCGTAGCGCGCCCGCTCGAAGGCCTCCTTGTAGATGAACGGCCGGGTCGCGTCGATCGCCATTCCGCCGGAGAAGCGGATGTTGGTCTGGGTCCAGTCCCGCTGCCCGGCCGAGCTCCGCTCCGCCGGCTGGAAGGTCTGGCCGAAACCGCCCTCGCACACCGTCAGGATGTCTTCCTTCGGATTGACGCGGGTCGTCATGGCCCAGAGGACGTCCTCCATGTTGTAGATGTCGATGTCCTCGTCCACGGCGATGGCGATCCGCATTCCCAGGGAGATGGAGAGGGCCGTGGAGAGGATGTTGCGATGGAGCCCCTCGTCCCGCGCGCGCCGCTTCTGAAACTGGAAGATGGCGCCGCCCCAGTCGGTGAGCCCCATGGGGATGTTGGTGTCGACGCAGAGGCCCGGGACGATCCGTTCGGCCAGCTCGAGGAAACAAGCCTCCCGCATGGAGACGTCAATGAAGTGATCGTCCATGCCGTGCACGATGAGCCCGTAGTAGATGGGCTTCTCCTTCCGGTGGGTGATGGCCGTGGCCTGGAACTTGTAGGTCCGGTACGACTTCCCCATGTAGCCGGCCCACTCGGGATGGAACGGGTAGACGCCCTGCTTCTGCTCCTTCTCGGCGAGGGGGCTCTCCCAGACCTTCTGTGTGGTGTCCAGGTACCCCTCGATCACGTACTCGGCGTTGGCGATGGCCCAGGCGTCCACGGTCTTGGCTCGCACGATCTCCACCGGGAAGCCCTGAAGCGCCCCGGCCACCCCCAGCTCGTCGCACCCTTTGGGAAGGATCACGTAGGTGAAGCCCGCCCCGGCCAGCATGGTGCACGCCGGCGGCACCCCGATGTTGATGGTCATGGGGATCGGCCCCTTCCGGTACCAGTGAGTCGCGATCTGGTCCATGTGGGAGCCGGGCGAGATCTGGAAGCTGGAATAGTCCGGCCCGCGGAAGTTCATCCGGTTATAGCCGATGTGGGAGCCGCCCCAGAAAAACTTCCCGCGCACCACCGTGTTGCCCGCGCCGAGGGTGCGGCCGGGATCGGTGCTGGCGTGGGAGATCATCGGGACGATCTTCCAGACGTTGATGTCTTTGGTGGTGACGACCTCCTGGCAGGGGGCATCCCTCACCTCGATGGGCGGAAGCGGATTGCGGATCGCCTCCACGGCCTTGAACTTGAACTTCCTCGGGTCCTCCACGTCGAAGAGCCGGGCGATCCGCTCGGACGTCGCGTAGAAGTTGTTGGCGATGCGGGCGTTGGGGTAGCCCTTGACATTTTCCCAGAGGAGCGGGGCGCCCCCGTCGAAGTGCTTCTGAATGGCCGCCACTTCGAGATGGGGGTCCACTTCCTTCTCGGTCGCCACCAGCTCCCCGATCTCCCTGAAATACTCAAGCGCGCTTCTGAGGCTGGAGATGTCCTTCTTCTTCACCGTCACGCTCATAATGGATGCCCTCCGTTCGCTGTTTTTCCTAATGGAAACCAGACGATACTAGCCCGTTGTCCCCGACCCTGTCAAGCCGCACCCCTCGGGCGCTTCGGGCGAAGGCGGCGTCCGTCACGGACGCGAAGAGAGAAAATCTGCGAGGGCGTGGTTGAAGAGCGCCTCCTGCTCGACCTGCGGGTAGTGACCGCACTTCGGGAGGATCGTGAGCGCGGCCCCGGAGATCTTCTCGGCCATGAAGCGGGAAAACTTTGGCGGCGCCATCCGATCTTCCTCGGCGCCGATGATCAGGGTCGGCAGGCTGATGGTGGAGAGCCGGTCCATGACATCGAAGCGGTTATTCGCCTGGAAATCGGCGTAGATGGTTTTGGCTGGCGCCGTCATCGCCCGCGGCCTGATCCAGGCGAGACATTCCGGCGGCGTCGAGGGAGAGACGGTCTCGGCGAGCGTCACGGGCGGCTCCGCCGGCGCGTCAGGGTTCTCCGCCCGTTGACGGGCCTTCTCCAGAAAGTCCGGATGCATCTTGAGCCGGGCTCCGGTGACCACGAGGACCAGGCCGGAGAGCCGTTCGGGATGATTGAGCGCGGCCGCGAGAGCCACCCCCCCGCCCATGGAATGGCCGATCAAGACCCCGGTCGCCATCCCGGCGCGGTCCATCTGTCGGAGGACGTCCCCCGCGTTCGCCTCGTGACTCGTCAGCGGCGGGTCAGCCAGGCGAGAGCCGCGACCCGGCAGATCCACGGCGATTACCGTGTGCGCTTGCCCGAAGAACGCCACCTGGCGCTCCCAGATTCGCCCGTCTTCCCCCGCGCCGTGGATGAAAACCAGGTTCGCCATCGCGGCAGAAGCTTATCACCATGAACGATGCCTCTTCAACGCCTGGCGGATCGCTTGCCAAGCGAGTCTGGTTGCGCCAGACTTCACTCGGAGGGGGGCATACCCCCCTTCCGAACCTCCCCCCTGCAGTCGAGCGCGACGGGTTCGGCCTTGCCGCGAGGCAGGCCACCCGGCGCGGGAGGCCCGAGTTGGTTGCGCCGGCGAAGCCGGCGCTCGAGGAGCGCTTCGGGCCATGCTGAAATCGTTACGCCTTGCCAGGACGATCCTGTTCCTGTCGCTGCTGATCTCCTGGCAGCTTCTTTCTGCCCTGGGACTCCCCGAGTACGTGCTGGCGCCGGCGGCGATTGTCGGCCACTTTATCGCCGCGCTCTCCTCGGGCGAGCTATTCCCCCACATCGGCGCGAGCCTGATGCGCTCGATCCCCGGCTTCGCCATCGGGACTCTCCTGGGTATCGCGCTCGGATTGCTGGCGGGCGTCGCCCGCGGCTTCGACGAGATGCTGAGCCCGGTGATCTTCCTGACCTATCCGGTGCCCAAGATCGTCATGCTCCCCATCGTCATGGTATGGTTCGGGATCGGAGATATTTCCAAAGTGGTGATCATCGCGGTGGCCTGCTTCTACCCGTCCTTCATCAACGCCTACTATGGGGCGAAGTCCGCCCCGACGATCCTGGTCTGGTCCGGGCTCAACATGGGGGCCAGGCGGTGGCAGATCTTCCGGAAGGTGGTCGTCCCGGGCGCGCTCCCCATGATTTTCGGCGGTATCCGGGTGTCCCTGGCCCTCTCCTTCATCCTGCTCTTCGCGGCCGAGATGATCAACGCGCGCTCCGGGCTGGGCTTCCTCATCCGGCAAGCGGAAGCGAGCCTCCGGTTCGACCTCATGTACGTCTCCATCCTCGCCATCGCCATTCTCGGCTATCTGGGCGACGGTCTCTTGCGCGCGACGCGCAAGCGACTCTTGGCGTGGCAGGAGGCCGCGAGCGCGTGAGCGGCGAGCCGCGCCCGTTCCGAAGCCGGCTCGGCGGGCTCAGGCGTGTCGCCCTGCTCGGCGCCGGCCTGATCGCCTGGGAGCTGATCGCCCGGAGCGGCGCGGTGAGCCCGATCATCTTCCCCTCGCTCGGCAACATCTTCCGCGAGTTCGGGCTTCTGGTGACGCGAGGCGACCGCCTGCTGGAGGCCTGGTACTCCCTCCACCGGGCGCTGGGAGGCTTCGCCCTTGCGGCCGTCGTCGGCGTGTTCATCGGGATACTCATGGGACGCTCGACGCTGGCGGCGGGCCTCTTCGACCCCCTCTTCTCGGGGACCTATCCGGTGCCCAAGATCGCGCTCTTCCCCATCTTCGTCTTCGTCTTCGGGATCGGCAGCCTCTCGAAGGTCCTGCTGGTCTTCCTCGAATGCCTCTATCCGATCGTCATCAACACCTTTTACGGCACCCGGGCCGTCAACCGGGTGCTGCTCTGGTCCGCCGGCAACATGGGGGCCTCCCCCGGACAGATCCTCTGGAAGGTCGTCGTGCCCGCCACCGCGCCTTTCATCTTCGCCGGGTTCCGGGTGGCCCTGCCCATCGCCATGATCGTCGTCATCATTACCGAGATGATCGGCTCGGCCGATGGCCTCGGGTACCTGGTGATCTATTCGATGGCTTCGTTGAAGACGGACCGGATGCTGGCTGCCGTGCTGGCGATCGCGCTCCTGGGACTTTTGCTGGACGGGCTCCTGGTCCTGGTCCGAAGTCACCTGGTATTCTGGGAGAAGCAGGAGTCCTACTACACCTGACCCCGCACCGGGCCCGATCCCAGAAAAAGGCTTGACAAGGGCGGAGGGAATCCGTAAGTTAAATGGGCACTTTAAGGAGCAAAAAGGTGAAGGTAGAGACGGGCAAAAGGTTCGTGGAGGGGAAGCAGGTTCCCTTTTACTACTTTCCCCCCGTTTGCCCGTCAGCCCTGGCACCTTAGACGGAAAACCAGGGGCGCCACGGGCAGACGGTGAGCCAGCCCGTGGCGAGAGATCGAAAGCGGCCGCGGGCCTTGAGGCGCGCGGCCGTCGTTTTTTCGCGCCTCGTTCGAGCGCGGGCTTCGCCCGCGCAAGCTTGGGGGAGGTTCGGAAGGGGGGCGTGCCCCCCTCCGAGTGATTCAGCCGAGGTCGTCCGAGCGCGCGGCGTCGGCGGCGAAAAGGGGCCGCCGGCCGACGCGGGAGGACCGGATGAGGGAGGAGGAGGGCATGATCATCGTACTGAAGCCTGGCTCCAGCGACGCGGAGGTCGAAGATGTGGCGCATCGGATCCGGGCCATGGGATACCATCCTCACGTGAGCCGCGGGGAGGCCCGGACCGTCATCGGCGCCGTCGGCGATGACCGGGGGAAGGAGCGGCTCTCCGCGCTGGAGTCCCTCGAGTGCGTGGAAGCGGTGGTGAGAATTCTCCAGCCGTTCAAGCTGGCGAGCCGGGAGGTCCACCCGGAGAACACGCAGATCCGAGTGGACGCCGTCGCCATCGGAGGGCAACGGATTGTCGTCATGGCCGGGCCGTGCTCGGTGGAGTCGAGGGAGCAGCTCATGGAGGTGGCGACCCGGGCCAAAGCCGCGGGAGCCGCCGTCCTGCGCGGCGGGGCCTTCAAGCCGCGGACCTCGCCGTATGCGTTCCAGGGGTTGGAGGAGGAGGGACTCAAGCTTCTGGCCGAGGCCCGGAAGCGTACCGGACTTCCCGTGGTGACCGAGGTCATGGAACCCGAGAAGGTGGAGGTGGTCGCCGAGCACGCCGATATCCTCCAGATCGGCGCGCGCAACATCCAGAACTTTCCGCTCCTGAAGCGCGTCGCCGACTGCGGCAAGCCCGTGCTCCTGAAGCGCGGCATGGCCACCAGCGTCCAGGAGTTCCTCCTCTCCGCCGAGTACGTCCTCTCCGGCGGCAACCCGAACGTGATCCTCTGCGAGCGGGGGATCCGCACCTTCGAGACCGCGACGCGGTTCACCCTCGACCTGAACGCCGTGCCGGTGATCAAGAAGCTCTCCCACCTCCCCGTGGTCGTGGACCCGAGTCACGGGACCGGTCACTGGGAGTACGTCGCCCCCATGGCCAAGGCCGCGCTGGCCTGCGGGGCCGACGGGCTGATCATCGAGGTGCACAACAAGCCCGAGGAAGCGCTCTCCGACGGTCCCCAATCCCTCAAGCCGGACCGCTTCGCCCGGCTCATGGAGGAGCTGAAGCTGCTGGCCCACGCCGTCGGGCGCACGATCTGA
>CAYJUC010000012.1:23928-25744 GCA_964372605.1 uncultured bacterium
GGCCTGCTCCCTCCTCCTCCACCTCTGCCTCCTCAGCGGAGTCCTTCTGGCGAAACGCCTCGTTCCCTACATCGTCGTCAAGAAGGGCGAGCCGATTGTCGTCGAGCTTCAGAACCCCGAGGAGTTCGCCCCGCGCGGAAACCCCGCCCGTCCGCTGAGCCCGTTCCCCCCGACCCAGCCCGAGGCCCCGAAGGCCCAGGCGCCGCCCCGCCCCAAGGCGGAGGTTCGCCCAGCCCCTCCCGCGCCGAAGCCGGTCCTGCCTGCTCCCAAAGCGCCACCTGCTCCGCCTGAGCCGGCAGTCGCAAAAGCCCAGCCTGCCGAACCCGAGGGCCTGAAACCCCTGCCGCCAGCGCCGCCCAAGGCGGCGGCTCCACCCGAGCCTGCCACTCCGCCCAGGGAGGAGCCGGGGTCGGAAGGCGGTGCGGAGCGGCAGGCCGCGATCCCGCCAGGCACGCAGCGCGAACCCGGGGGCGGAGGACTGAGAGGCGGCCGCGGCGGAATCGAAGGCGAACCGATCCCCCTCGACACCAAGGACCCGCGCTACACGGATTATTTCGATAAGATCCGGCGGCGGATTCGCGCCAACTGGATCTACCCGCGCGAGGCGGGAGAGCGCGGGATCGGCGGCCAGCTCCTCATCGAGTTCGTCATCGCCAAGGACGGGCACCTCTCGGCCATCGATCTGCGCCACTCCTCGGGCGTGGAGATTCTTGACCGCTTCGCGCTCAATGCGGTGAAGCTCGCCCAGCCGTTTCCCCCGGTTCCCGATAGTGTCGCCAAGGTCGCCCTCCCGATCGCCGGGATCTTCACCTACCAGATCGTCGACTCCGGCCTCATGAACAACTTCCTCCGGTGACAGATCTGGGTTTCCCCTTGACAGTCTCGGGAGCCCATTGTTAGCATGAGTGTCGTAATTTCCGGAGGGAGGCACGTAGCTCAGCGGGAGAGCGCTTGCCTGACACGCAAGAGGTCGGCGGTTCAAAACCGCCCGTGCCTACCATTTCCACTCGGGGGTGGCCCATCGAGACGCATGCGGGGTGAGTTGACGCGATTCCCAAAGCATCACGGGGGCTGCCCGGTGATGTTTTTTTGTCTTATGGGGTCGCGTGAGCCCGGATAGGACATGGCCCAAGAAGAAGAGCGCCAGCTGAATTTCGCCGGTGAGTTCGACTGCCCGCCCGAGCCGCTGCCCACCCTCCGCCACTCGGCCTCCCACGTCATGGCCCAGGCGGTGAAAACCTTGTTCGCCGAAACTCGGCTCGCCATCGGCCCCGCTATCGAGGACGGGTTCTACTACGACTTCGCCCGGCCCGAGCCGTTTACGCCCGCGGACCTCGAGCGGATCGAGGCGGTGATGTGGGAGATCATCAAGGCGGACTACCCGTTCGTGCGGGAAGAGATGCCCCGCGACGCGGCGATCCGCTTTTTCGAGGCCCGGGGCGAGCCCTTCAAGGTCGAGATTCTCGGCGGGATCGACGCGCCCACGGTCTCCCTCTATTGGCAGGGGGACTTCGTCGATCTGTGCCGGGGCCCGCACGTGCCGTCCACCGGCCATATCAAGGCCGTGAAGCTCCTGTCGTCGGCGGGGGCCTACTGGCGGGGCGATGAGCAGAACCCCATGCTCCAGCGGATCTACGGGACCGCCTGGCACACCCAGGAGGAGCTGGACAAATACCTCTGGCGACTCGAGGAGGCCAAGAAGCGCGACCACAGGAAACTGGGACGGGAGCTGGACCTCTTCGTCTTTCACGATATCTCGCCGGGGGCCCCGTTCTGGCTCCCCAAGGGGATGGTGATCTTCCGCGAGCTGGAGCGC
>CAYJUC010000013.1:0-11850 GCA_964372605.1 uncultured bacterium
GCCCCGAGGAATCCCAGGGCTCGGCGGCCGGCTGGCCGTCCGGGGCGCGGTGAGCCGTCGGCTCGGCGACCCGCTCTTTGTCGGCCAAGTGAAGGGACAGGATCTCCGCGTCGGGGCCACGCGCTTCGGTCAGGTCGACGGGCGGGTGGAGGTGGATCGCCGGCGGGTGGCCGCTCGGTCGTTGCGGGCGGTGATGGGGCAGAGCGTCGCGCTCTTGTCCGGGGAGGCGTGGCTGCCGGTCTCACATCTCTGGCCGGGACAATGGCGCGACCTCACGCTGAACGTGAAGGCGGACCTCAGAGGGCGAGCCGAGGATCTTCGACCGCTCCTGCCGCCCTCCTGGCCGGCCGTGGGTGGACCGCTCTCCCTGGAGGTCTCGGCAAGGGGCTCGGCCCTCGCCCTCTCGGGTGGCGGCCAGCTCGAGATGCGTGAGGTTCGAGTGGGGCCTGAGCGATGGGATTCCCTCAAGGCGACACTCCTGTTCAAGGGGCGCGATCTGGCGGTCCCGCGGCTCACCGTGCGCCGTCGTGGAGTCACGATCCAGGCCGAGGGGCGAATCGATCAGGGGGGTGGCTACAGCGTGACCGTCGCGCCGGTCTCGCTGGATCTCGCCACCCTTCCCGGGCTCGGCGAGGGGCGCGCACGGGGGACCGCCACTGTCAAGGCGTGGGGAAGCGGGGACCTGATCCAGCCCAGGCTGGAAGGCGAGATCTCCCTGTCCGATACCGTTTTCCAGGGTCTCTGGCTGGGGAATGGGGCGGGAACGTTCTCGCTGGACCGTGGCCAGTGGCGGTGGGCGCTTCAGATGGCCTCCGGGTACGAGGCGCGGGGGATCGCGCCGCTTGGCCTGGCCGGCCCGTTCACCGCCAAAGTCGGCGCGGTCAACGTCGATCTCAGCGGGTTCCTGGGCGGGCTCGTGAGTCGGCTCCGCTTCCCGCTGACCGCCCGCGCTGACGGGAGCGCCACGCTCACAGGGGAGCTTCCCGATCTTTCCGGGATTTCGGGTGAGATCGAACTGACCGCGGTGCAGGGTCAGGCAGCGGAGAACCCCTTTCAGTCCCGGGGGATCCTGCACTTTACCTTGGCGCCGGGGACGATTCGGATCAACCCGATGAACCTCGTCGGGCCGGACCTTTCGGTGGACCTTCGAGGGATCGTCAAACCCGGAGAGCACTCCGAGGTGGAGCTGGCCGGTCACGCGCCGTTCTCGATCATGCAGCCGTGGGTTCCGCCGGTCGCTCAAGTGCGGGGCAGCCCAGAGATCCGGGTGACCCTCGCCGGCCGGCCCGGACTGCTCGCGGTGAACGGCAGGGCCGACCTTCGGGGCGTTGACGTCAAGCTGAAGGAGCTTCCGGTCTGGCTCTCGGTGGAGCGCGGTGAGGTGGTCTTCACCAGCGACAGGGTTCAGTTTCAGGTGACGGAGGGCACGGTGGCCGGCGGTCGTTTGGAAGCTCGTGGGGAGGCCCACCGCCAGAACGGGCACTGGGCCCACACGGTGGAGATGACGCTGGATCGAGCGCAGCTGGAGCAGCTCTACGATCAATGGCGGGCCAAGGCCCGATGGGCGTCGGGAGCCCTCTCCCTCAAGAGCAGGGTCTCCTTCGAAGCCGGCAGCCGTCGCTCCCCCATGGAGACCCTCGGGGGGACGATGGCGATGACGGTGGAAGGCGGGAGTCTTTCCCGTTATCCGGCGCTGATCCGGATCTTCGGGCTGCTCACAAGCCCGGCCCAGCCCGCCCGCCTCCCCGATCTAACCAGGGAACAGATGCCGTACCGCCGGATCAGCGGCGACTTTGTCGTGACCAACGGGGTGATGGAGAGCAGAAACCTCGTCCTCGACAGCGAGGTCGCCAGGATGAGCGCGGTGGGGAAGGTCTCCCTCCCGGAGCGCGCGCTGGAGATGGACGCGGCCGTGAGACCGTTCCAGGTGTTGGAGGAGGGGGTCCGGAAGGTCCCGCTCCTCGGGCGCGTTCTGCCGCGGGAGCAGAGCCTGGGAGTCGTCTATTTCGACGTGAAGGGACCGTGGGCGGATCCCCACGTGAGCGTCGCCCCGATCAAGACCCTCGGGCAAAGCGTGGTGGAGATCCTTCTCCTGCTCATCCGCGCTCCGGACCGGCTGCTGCTCCCGCAGTCGGAGGCGCGCTGACCGGCTGAATGCTCACCATCGTCTACCGCCGCCTGCTGGCCCTCGTCCCGGTGCTTTTCGGGGTGAGCCTCCTGGTGTTCAGCCTCACCGCCGTCTCGCTGGGGGACCCGGCCCGGGCCGCCATGGGGCAACGGGGCGATCCCGAGGTCGTCAAGCAGATCCGCGCCGAGTACGCGCTCGACCGACCGCTCTGGGTGCAGTACACGAGCTGGATGGCGCGACTGCTCCAGGGGAATCTGGGGCGTTCCTACCACCAGCAGCGCCCGGTCAGCGAGATCATCGGCGAACGCTTTCCCGCCACGCTCCGCCTGGCTCTTGCCGCGACGCTGATCGCCGTGGTGCTGGGGCTCGGGGCCGGGGCCCTGGCCGCGCTCCGGCCGGGGAGCTGGTTGGATCAGCTCCTGATGGCCGCCGCGGTGCTCGGTATCTCCACCCCGGTCTTCTGGCTCGGCCTCATGCTCTCTCTCCTCTTTGCGGTCTGGCTGGGGTGGCTGCCCGTCTCGGGGTACGGAGACGGGTCGATCAGCAACCTGGTGCTGCCGGCGTTCACCCTCGGAGCCCTCCACACCGGGACGATCGCGCGCATGACGCGTTCGAGCCTCCTCGAGGTGATCCGTCACGAGTATATCCAGACCGCGCGAGCGAAGGGACTTGGCGAGTTCCGCGTTCTCTCGAAGCACGCCCTCCGGAACGCGCTGATCCCGGTCGTCACGGTCATGGGGATCGGGCTCGCCGACCTTCTGGTTGGCGCCCCGCTCACCGAAACTGTCTTCGCCTGGCCCGGACTCGGCCGGATGCTCGTGGCCGCGGTCGGCCAGCGTGATCTCCCGGTAGTGATGGGCGCGGTCCTCGTCTTCGCGGTCATCTACGTGGCCGGAAATCTGCTCGTGGACCTCGCCTACCTGGTGATCGACCCGCGGGTTCGGCGTTGAAGCGGCAGAGCCCGGCGAGGCACAAAGGGTTCCTGGCGGGGAGCGGGCTCGTGGCGCTCTTTGCGGCGACCGCGCTCCTGGCCCCCCTGCTCGCCCCCTTCGATCCCCGCCACGTTCCCATCGGGCTCGCGGCGGCCACGCTCCTGCCGCCGGCGCCGCCCCATGCGCTCGGCACCGACGCCCTCGGGCGCGACCTTCTCTCGCGACTCTTCTACGGCGCCCGGGTCTCGCTGTCGGTCGGGGTCGGGGTCGAGATCCTGGCCGCGCTGCTCGGCACGCTGATCGGGCTCCTGGCGGGGTACTACGGCGGCTGGCTCGACAGTCTCCTGATGCGGCTCACGGATGTGGTCATGGCCTTTCCGTCGCTGATCCTGGCCATCGGGCTCATCGCCGTCTTCGAAACCCCGGGGCTGGACAAGGTCTTCCTGGTGCTGGTCCTCCTCGGCTGGACCACCATCGCCCGGGTGGTACGCGGTGAGGTGCTCTCGCTCAAGAGCCGGGAGTACGTGCAGGCCGCCCGCGCCCTCGGGACCGGCGACGGCGCGATCCTGTTTCGCCATCTCCTCCCGAACTGCCTGGCGCCCATCCTCGTGACGGCCACCATCGGCGTGGGCGGCAACATGGTGGCTGAAGCCGGGCTCTCGTTTCTGGGGCTCGGCGCCCAGGCCCCCACGATCTCCTGGGGGGCCATGCTGGCCGAAGGGCAGACGTTCCTGGCCTCGGCGCCCTGGGTGGCCGTGTTTCCCGGCCTCGGGTTGATGCTGGCGGTCCTGGGCGTCAACCTCCTGGGCGACGGCTTACGCGACCTCTTGGACCCGCGCTTCAGGCCGTAGGCGGCGGTCTTTTCGGTCTCGCCCTTATTTCCGCGTCCATTCTCCCTTTTCGTTCTGGATCCACTCCCCCAGGGCTGCCTTCTCGCGTTGGACCTTGGCGAAGGCGGCCTGCACCCTTACTACGTCCGCGGGGGGCATGTTGTTCTGCTGGACCAGCGTGCGGTAGAGCGTCATCCGGTCTCGATTCTCGGCCTCAACGAGTCCTTCTACCTCCCGGCCGCACCCCTGGCCCGGCCGCGCCTCGACGAGCCCCTGACTGTTCTCGCCGATACAGCCCCGGCTCTTCCACTGCTCGAGCTTGGGAAATCGCTGACGCCGCGACTCGATAGAGGCCATGACCTCCGGGGTCCGGGTCTTGAGCTCGGGGACCTGAGCCTCCGCCGTCGAGGGAGCCAGGGAGGCAAGCGCGCCGCCGGGAGTCTGCAGCCACCCCTGCTTGTCATCCTTCTTCGGCGGTGGCGGGGCAGGCTGACCTTCCTTTCCGCCGCGCACGAGGTCCTCGATACTCGAGGCGGCCCCCTCGATTTTCTCCTGCGGGAACGTCACGTTGATGGTGACGGCCACGCAACTTTCAACCGCGGACAGCGCGACCCCCAGCGCGAGCGCCCCCAAAGCGCGACGGACAAACACGGTCATGGCGAATCCCTCCTTGGCTGCCCGAAGGTTTTGACCAGGAGCGAGAGCGGAACGTTCTGGAAATTGATCGCTCGCACCGGGCCGGGGAACAAGCCGAACCGTTTCTTTCCCTCCAGCGAGAGGCTCACCCGGCCCCCCCGGGGGCCGACGCGGATGTCGCCGGTGAGCGATTCGTAGGAGAACACCGACAGGCTCTCCAGCGTCCGCCTGAGGATTCCCGTGGGGTCCCTCTCGGCGTAGGAGATGAGTTTCTTGAGCGCGTCGATGTTGATCTCGCCGCCGGGTGGGTCCGACGCGACCTGCCCCCCCGCGACAAGGCCGTGTGCCTGCGAGTACTGCGCCGCAAGGAGGTAGCGCACTTTCCCGGTGATCCGCCCGACCGTCAAGCCGTACTCGGTCGTAAGCGTCGCCAGGTCGACTCCCTCCCCCTCGACCCGCATGCGCAGCGGCACCGCGGCCCCGCCGAGTTCAACCTGAGCGTATCCCTTTCCGCCTCCGCCGTAGTGGGAATAGGTGATCTCGGGGAGGGAGAAGGTGTTCCCCTGCAGTCGCGCCGGCGACCCGATCCGGCGAAGCGCGAAGCCGAACGCCGTGAGCGACTCCGCGGCGAGGGTCCCCGCCGGAGATTCCTCGCGTCCCCCCCACGCGAGCGGGAGGGAGACCCTGAGGTCCGAGATCGCCAGCGGCCCGCCCACGTTCATCTCTCCCTTCGGCACGCGGACCCAGAGGTGCCCGGCGAAGCGCGGGCCCGAGTCGGTCCAGTCGAGGGAGCCCTCTGCCCTTGCATCGCCGGCGAGCGTGAGCGGAACCGTTTCCGGCGTGGGCAGGCGGGAGAGATCAGGAATCCGCGCCTCCACCGCGAGCGGCCACGGGCCGATGGCTCCGCCTGACCGCAGGGTGGCCCGGCCGATCTCCGCCGCGGGCGAGGCCAGCGACAGCATCGCCCCCTCGAGCGCCGCCAGGGCGATCCGCCCCTCGCTGCGCGACAGGGTTCCGTCGAACCGGAGCGCGGCGCGGATCGGGACGCGTGTCGGGAACAGCGGCGATTGTATCTCCTCCAACCCGAGAAGACCCTGCACGCGCGCGCCGGCGTCCTGCACCTTCCCTTCCAGCGTGAGTCCCGCGCTCTTGGCCCTGATTTCGAGCGCCGGGCGAGAATACCCGAAGCGCTCCAGGAATGACGCGGCGGTGAACGGCTGGAGATCGAGCTTGGCCGTCAGCGCTCCGGAGGCCCCTGAGTAGGTCGCATGGCCTGCCAGGCGGCTCCCATCCAGGGTCCCGGCCACCTTGAGCATGAGGCGGGGCGACTTCTCCAGTTCCTCGGCGCTGCCATCCAGCTCGAGCCGAAGCGCGGGACCCCACTCCAGCGCCAGGCGGGACAGGTCCACCCGTTGGGCGCGGGGCCGGTAGCGAGCCGCGAACGCTGCGGTGAGCGGCCCGGGAACCCCCGGGCGCGCCGGGTTTCCGGTGAGTGTGCCGGTGACATCAAGCTCGGGTGTCTCGGAAAGCGTGAGATCAACGACGGCAGTGACCCAGCCCAGATCGGGCAGGGCCGAGGGCCAGAAGGGTCCGAGCCGCCGGGGATCACCCCGAGCCCGAACGGCGAGCCGAATATCCTGGCCGGCTGCAGCGCCGAGCGCCTCGAAGGTGAGCGCCGGCGGATCCCCGGCACTCCGCAGGTCCACTCGCAAGGCCAGCTTGCCGTCAGCGGACTTCTCCCCCTTGAGGTCAAACGCCAGCGTGGAACTTCCCGAATGGAGCTCCCCTCCTTTCATCTCCAGGGAGGCGACAGCGGGCCAGTCCAGGAAGCGAAGGACGGCGCTTCGAATCGAGGCGAGGGTGTCGGGCTCCGGAGGGCTCAGGGGTCTGGGTTCCTGCGCGAGCGTGACCGAGGTCGAAACCGCCACCACCGACACGGCCCGGCCGCGAGGGAAAATCACGGGGAGCATGCCCCCCTCCACCCGGAGCTGACTGATTTCCAAGGCGCCACTCCAGTGCTCCCCGGGAGGGATGCGGACCCCCCGGAGCTCGACGTACGTGTGACCGTCGGTTTTGACCCGGTCGATCTGGATCGGGACGTGCAGGTACTGGCTCAGCATCCAGGAGAGCGAACGGCCGAGGCGAGCCTCGTCGCCCCTGACGAGCCACACGACAACCGTCACAGACACCAGGGCTGCCAGGGCGAGCAGACCGAGGGTGGCGAGAATCGGATGGGCTTTGAGGCGGGAGCCGATGGGCATACCTCTATGCTACCAGAGCGGCCGGCTACGGACCCTTCAGGTGTTTGGTGAGGAAGGCCGGGACCCTGGCCTCAGCCTCCCGGGCAGCATCGGGTGGCACCTCGGCTAGCCTTCCTGATCGAAGCCGTGATCGGCCCTCGAGAAGACGATGACCTCGAAGGGTTTGCCTTCAGACTAGTCGCGGCTCGTAGTGGCTCTCGATGCGCTGCTGAACTGGCCAGGGCCAGCGATCCGGCGGCATCATGCCCGTGTCCTGAGTCCGGGGCGCTGAGGTCCGGGAAGCGGCTGATGGCTGGACATCCGTTGCTGTTCGTGCTAGAAAAAGGTGAGTTTGCCTGCAGCCCCCGCTCCGGCGGGGGTGATTTGCCTCCGGGGAAGTCCGATGCCGTCGATTCGCGATACCGTCACTGAGATGCTCCACTTCGTGATGCCGGAGCATGCCGGCGCGCCCGGGCAGATCCACGGAGGGCGCATGATGGAGTGGATCGTCGCCGCCGGGACCGTGGCCGCCTCCCGGGTGGCCCGGGGCACGGTGGCGCTGGGGGCCATGGACGACATCGACTTCCTCCACCCGGTCCGGGTCGGGGAGATCGTCATCCTCCGCGCCCAGGTGGAGTACGTGGGACGCTCCTCTCTGGAGGTCGGCGTGCGAGTCGACGCGGAGAACACCGCCACTGGCGAGCGCGCGCCGATGCTCAGCTCCCACTTGGCCTTCGTCAGCGTGGACGAGGAGGCTAGGCCGAGGCCCGTGCTCCGGAAGATCGAGCCGCGGGGCCCCGCCGAGGAGACGCTCACTCAGGCGGCGCGCGAGCGGCGAGAGCGGCGGCTGGGCCGGTTCGCGCAGAAGGTCGAGCGGATCAAGGATGTCCAGGACGAGCCCGAGGAGGTGCGGTGGCGCTTCGAGTCCACCCGGGCCGTGCTCCCGGACGAGGCGCTCTTCGCCAACTTCATGTTCCCCGGGAAGCTCCTCATGGGAATCGACGAGGCGGCGGGGATTCTCTCGGTCCGGTACACGAGGGGGTTCACGATGACCGCCTCCATGGACGCCCTGGACTTCTACTCGCCGATCCGGGTGCGGGAGTTCCTCACCCTCCGGGCCGGGCTGAATTATGTGGGCACGACGTCCATGGAGATCGGGGTCAAGGTGCTGGCCGAAGAGCCGCGAACAGGCCAGGTCCGCCACGCCTGCACGGCGTTCCTCACCTTCGTCCACGTGGGGCCGGATCGGAAGCCACGCCCGGTTCCGCCGTTCACTCCGGAGACTCCGGCAGAGCGGCGCCGCTGGGACGCCGCCGCGGCGCGGCGCGAGGCCCGGCTCACCCGGGTCAAGCAGCTCAAGGCCTTGATCGCGCACGAGCAGCACGCGACACCCTGAGGGTCTGCCGGAGGATTCATGCTGAGCGCTTGTTCGAGCGCGGGCTTGGCCCGCGCAACCGACTCGGGCCTCGCGTGGCGGGTGGCCTGCCTCACGGCATGGCCGAACCCGCCACGTTCGAACTGCAGGGGAGGTCTCGGAGGGGGCCGTCGAGGCCCCCGCCGACAAAAGAAGGGGAGTCGTCATGTCCGGTCATTCACGATGGTCCCAGATCAAGCGGAAGAAGGGAAAGAACGACGTGCAGCGCGGCAAGCTCTTCTCCAAGCTGATCCGCGAAGTCACGGTGGCGGCTCGAAACGGAGGCGGAGACCCGAAGGGGAACATGCGCCTCAAAGCCGCCCTGGAGGCCGCCCGGGCGGTGAACATGCCCGCCGACACGCTGAAGCGGGCCATCCAGAAGGGCACCGGGGAGCTTCCGGGGGAGACCTACGAGGAGGTCGCCTACGAGGGTTACGGCCCCGGCGGCGTGGCCATCATGGTGCGCGTGTTGACCGGCAATAAGAACCGCACGGCGCCGGAGCTTCGCCACCTGTTCGAGAAGAACGGCGGAAACCTGGGGGCGCAGGGGTGCGTGGGGTGGATGTTCGAGCGGAAGGGGATCATCCAGGTGAGCGCCGACAAGATCGGCGAGGACGAGCTCTTGACGCTGGCCCTCGAAGCCGGCGCGGCCGACATGCGACGCGTCGAAAAAGCTTTCGAGATCGCCACCTCTCCTGATGAAATGGAGTCGGTGCGTCAAGCCCTGGAGGAACGGCGGGTTCCCATCGCGGAGGCGGAAGTCACCATGGTCCCGCTGTCCACGGTCCGGTGCGAGGGGAAGGACGCCCAGGCGGTCCTGCGTCTGATCGAGGCGCTGGAGGAGCAAGACGACGTCCAGGCGGTCTACGCCAACTACGATATTCCCGACGAGGTCATCGACGCCATCACCGCGGCCTGAGTCCGTGGGCTGCCGCGTGATGGGAGTTGACCCGGGGCTCGTCGAGACGGGGTACGGCGTCCTCGAAGCCGGTGGGAACGGCCTCGCGCTCCTCGACTTCGGCGTCATCACCACTCCGGGGACCGCCCCCATCGAAGACCGCCTCCACCTGCTCCACGCGGCCGTCCACGGGCTCCTCCTGCGCTTCACCCCGGCGGTGCTGGTGCTGGAAGACCTCTACAGCGAGTACAAGTTTCCGCGGACCGCGATCCTGATGGGGCACGCGCGCGGGGTCATCTGTCTGGCAGCCCGCCAGCTCCGGGTGACGCTCCTCCCTCTGACCCCGACGGAGGTTAAGCGGGGAGTGACCGCCAACGGTGCGGCTTCCAAGGCGCAGGTCCAGCGGGGGGTCCAGAAGCTTCTGGGCCTCCCGAGTTTGCCCCGCCCCTCCCACGTGGCCGACGCGCTGGGGCTGGCGATGATCGGCCTTTCTCGCGTGGGCGGGCGCCTGCCGAGATGATCGCCACCCTCCGCGGCAAACTTCGCCGCAAGCTCGAGAATCGGGTGGTGGTCGAGTCGGGCGGGGTGGGCTACGAAGTGTTCCTTCCGCCGGTGACGCTCCGCGCCATCTCCCAGACCGTGGCGTCAGATAGTGACGACGCCAGCGAAATCCCGCTGGTGATCTACTATCACGCCACCCGCGACCAGCCGCGCCCGATCCTCATCGGGTTCACCGGCGAGCTGGAAAAGGAGTTCTTTGAGAAGCTCATCACCGTGAAGGATATCGGGCCGCTGGTGGCCGCGCGGGCGCTGACCTGCTCGGTGGCCGAATTCGCCGACGCCATCGCCCGGCAGGACGAGAAGTTCCTCAGGCGGCTCCCGGGGATCGGACCCCAGAAGGCAAAGAACATCGTGGCCCAGCTCCAGGCCAAGGTCGCCAAGTTCGCGCTCTTGAAGGAATCGACCCCGGAGCCCGCGCCCGCGCCGGCGCCCGCCTCAGGGGACGACAGCGTGCGGGAGCTGGTCTGGGAAGTGCTGGTCAAGCAGCTCGGCCACCGCCCGAGCGAGGCGGCTCAACTCATCACCGAGGCCCTCCGGCGCAGGCCCGGGATCGAGACACCCGAACAACTCTTCGACGAGATCTACCGCGGGCGAAAGACGTCGTGAAGTTCCCGCCCTAGGGGCCAGTCGAAGAATTCCTGGCCTCCTGTTCGAGCGCGGGCTGTGCCCGCGCAACCCCTCGGGGGGAGGTTTCGGAAGGGGGGCGGAGCCCCCCTCCGAGTAACTAGCCGGGCGTCTCCCTCAGTGACCGAGCCAGCGCAGGGCTTCCCGCGCGTAGGGTGAGTCGGGATCGGTGTGGATGAGCAGTCTGAACACCTCCTCGGCCAGCGCGCGCTCCTTCCGGGCAAAGCAGATTACGCCGAGGACGTAGAGCGCCGCCGGTTCGGCGGGCCTTACAACGACGGCGCGCCGGGCGCGGGCGAGGGCCTCGTCCAGGCGCTGCTCCCGCGCCAACTCCTTCGCCTGTTCCGCGTAGACGCGCGCCCGCGCCCGAGCTGCCTCCGGGGCGGAGGCACGGCGGAGGGCGGTCTCCAGCACGTGGGCGCGCCGATTCAGAAACGTTGAGATTCCCCGGGTCGGCTCCGGCCGGGCGCCCGTGGGAGAACCGAACGGAGCGACCAGAGGGTCGCCGCCGACCACGGCCTGCCAGGAGAGATGAGGGAGCGACATGGAGAAGCTCTCGGCCAGCGTGAACCCGGCGAGGTAGGCCGGAAAGGGGATGTCCGGGCGCGCGGTACCGTCGAGATACGGCTCGTAGACGAACCCGACGGCTCCCGTCACGCCCTCGGCAATCAGGTCGCCGATCAGGGACTGGGGCGAGCTGGCGTAGAAGGTTCTCGGGTCCTCCCACGAACCGAGGGTCCATTCTTGAGGCGGCCTGGCGAAGGTCCGGGCGCTTGAGCTGACGAACCACGACGCAATCGCCCCGGGGAGCCAGTGAAACCCAGGCGCTCGCCGCTTCTCGGCCGGGTCGTTGGATCCCCCATCAGATACTCGCCGACCGGCCGTTCGACCTCCCGCTTGAACGTGGCGCGATCGATTTCCTCGTGGGGGTCGGTTTGAATGCGCGCGACATGCTCTTTCGGGATGCCGCGCGCCATGCGGTAGTATTCCCCGATCCGTTCGGAGATCGGCGCCCGGTCGTTGACGACGATCAGGACCTGGTCGGGCGTGATTGCCCCCGCGACTCCTGGAACGGCCAGGATCGCGGCGAACATCGCGAGCAGAGCCTTGCGCCTCAGCATTCTGCTCTTACTTCTGGTCCCCCCGCCGGGCTGTCAAGGGAACGCGTGGGAGAGGCTCGGAACGTTGACTTTCGGGCGGTCTTCCCCCATAGATAGTGAAGGCAAACCGAGCGATGGATGAGGCAAAGATCCTGAGCCGCGTGGCGCTGCCCGAAGAGGCGCAGGTCGAGCGCCAGCTTCGCCCCCAGCGCCTGGACGAGTACGTGGGGCAGCGCGAGGCCGTGGAAAGCTTGCGCGTCTCGGTAGAGGCAGCGCGGCAGCGCGGCGAGCCGATCGATCATGTTCTCCTCTATGGCCCGCCCGGGCTCGGGAAGACGACCCTGGCGCACATCCTGGCCAACGAGATGGGGACCCAGATCGTGGCCACCTCCGGCCCCGCTCTCGAGCGCCGTGGCCTGCGACTCCCTGGAGCGGGAGGGGGTGGATTCGCGAGGGCTGGACCGGCTGGACCAGCGCTTCCTCAAAG
>CAYJUC010000013.1:11860-20589 GCA_964372605.1 uncultured bacterium
ACACCCTGGACCACGTGCTCCTCTACGGGCCGCCGGGCATCGGGAAGACCAGCCTGGCCCACATCCTCGCCAACGAGATGGGGACCCAGATCGTGGCGACCTCCGGCCCGGCCCTGGAGCGCGGCGGCGACCTCATGGGGATCCTGACCAACCTCGCCGAAGGGGATGTGTTCTTCATCGACGAGGTCCACCGGCTTCCCAAGGTGGTGGAGGAGCTCCTCTACCCCGCCATGGAAGATTTCGCGGTCAACTTCATCCTCGATAAGGGGATGCACGCGCGGACCCTCCGCTACAGCCTCCGCCCCTTTACGCTGGTGGCCGCGACGACGCGGCCGGGGATGCTCTCCGCACCGCTCCGCGAGCGCTTCGGGATTTTCCACCATCTGGACTTCTACTCCGAGGAGGAGATCTGGCAGATCATTCTTCGCTCCGCGTCCATCCTGAGTGTTCCCGTGGAGCCGGAGGGCGCCGCGGAGATCGCCCGGCGCTCCCGGGGCACGCCGCGGATCGCCAACCGGCTGCTGCGCCGGGTCCGCGACTACGCCCAGGTGAAGGCGGACGGGGTCATTTCAAAGGCCGTGGCCGAAGACGCCCTGAAGCGCGAAGGGGTGGACAGCCGCGGGCTGGATCGGCTGGACAAGCGCTTCCTCGGAGCCATCATCAAACAGTACGGCGGCGGACCTGTGGGGATTGAAGCGGTGGCCGCCACCATCAACGACGAGGCGGAAACGCTGGCTGAGATGGTGGAGCCGTACCTCCTGAAGATCGGCTTTCTCGTGCGCAGCCCCAACGGGCGGCGGGTGACAGCCCAGGCTTACACCCACCTGGGAGAGCTGCCCCCCCCAACGGCGGGCCCCCAGAAGGGGGAACAGCTCCCCCTCCCAAGCAGCTGATGTCCGATCTCGGCGGTATCGGAAAACTTCTGTTTGGGCTGGGGGTCGTGCTACTCCTACTGGGAGGGACCCTGTGGCTCGTCGGGAATCTGGGAGGTAAGGTGCCGTGGATCGGGCGACTGCCTGGCGACATCGTGATCGAGCGGGGAGGGTGGATGTTCCACTTCCCTCTCGCCACTTCCATCCTCCTCTCGCTGCTCCTCACCCTCATCCTCTCGTTCCTCTGGCGGCGCTGACCCTGTACCGGGTCGGCGCGGGACTCACCCTCCTCCTCGTCTTCACTGCGTTCTCCGGGCAACCGGCGCATGCGGCGTCCGCCGCAACGATCCGGGTCCTAGTGGCCGACAACGCCCGGGTTGTCGAAGTGGGCGGCGGCGCGGTCCAGGTGGATGATCTCGGCGGGCAGCCGCTCCTGCCGCACGCTTCGGCCTGGGTCCGCGTCTCGCAGCGCGAGGGGCTCGTCGAGGTGAGCGGCCGGCGGGCGCCGGGGCTCCGGCTGAGAGCAGTGGGTGGCCCCGGCCTCAGGGTGAACGGCCGGGAATACACGGGTGTGATCGAGATCCGCCGGAGCGACGACGGCCTCTTGGTGGTGAACGAGCTTCCCCTGGAAGAGTATCTGGCGGGTGTGCTGAAAGCCGAAGCCTCAGAGCAATGGGGGATGGAGATGCTCAGGGCCCAGGCCATCGTGGCCCGCACCTACGCGGCGTACCATCGCCAGGCGAACCAGGCCAAGCCCTTCCACATCGTTGCCTCCACACTCCACCAGCAGTATGCCGGGCGCGTCGCGCCGGACTCGCCCATCTGGACCGCCGTGAAGGAGACGGAAAGGCAGATCCTCCTCTGGGAGGGGCAGCTCTTTCCCGCCTTCTATCACACCGACAGCGGTGGCCACACCGAGGACCCCCGTCTGGTCTTCGCCAGCGATAACCTGCCGGCGCTCCCCGCGGTTCGGGTGGAGTTTTTCTCCGGCTCCCCCTACTTCTACTGGACCCTCGACCAGAGCCTCACCGAGCTGGCCGCGCTCTTGAAAAAGGGCGGCATCTCTGTGGGAGCCATTACCCGTCTCGAGGTGCTGGAGCGGAGCCCCTCCCTCCGTGTGATGCGCCTCGTCGTTCATGGTAGTCGCGGGAGCGTCACGCTCCGGGGGAACGACTTCCGCCGCCTGGTCGGTTACGACACGCTCAGGAGCACGCTCTTCGCCGTCGCGGTGGACGGCGAGACCGCGCGCTTCGCCGGGCGCGGCTACGGTCACGGCGCCGGCATGGACCAGTGGGGCGCCAAGGCCATGGCTGAGCAGGGCTACACCGCCCGCCAGATCCTGGAGTACTACTACCCGGGCGCGACCTTCTCGACTTTACCCTAGACTTTCGGAGGGGGCTTCGCCCCCTTTCGAACCTGGGATGGGAACTGGGCCTACTCTGCCTGGGCGCGCTCCTTGCCCAGCTCGAAGGCCTCGTGAAGCGCCCGGACCGCCAACTCGGCGTACTTGTCCTCGATGACGCAGGAGACGGCGATCTCGGAGGTGGAGATCATCTGGATGTTGATCCCTTCCTTGGCCAGGACCGCAAACATCCGGGCGGCCACCCCGGAGTGGCTCCGCATTCCCACGCCCACGATGGAGACCCTGGCGATCCGGTCGTCGAACTGGACTCCCAGCGCGCCGATGCGCCGGGCCACATCCTCCAGGACGGCGACGGCCGCGGTCCGATCGCCACGAGGCAGCGTGAAGGAGATGTCCGTGTACCCCTCGCGACTGATGTTCTGGACGATCATGTCCACCACCATGTTCCGCTCGGCCACGGCGCCGAAGACCTGGGATGCGATGCCGGGCCGATCGGGAACCCGGAGGATCGAGACCTTGGCCTGGCTCCTATCGTGAGTGACGCCGGTGACGACTACCTCTTCCATGCCTCTGTCCTCCCTGGTCACCAGGGTGCCTGGATCCGGCTTGAAGGTTGAGCGGACGTGGACCGGCACGCCGTATTTCTTGGCGAACCGCACAGCGCGGGACTGGAGCACCGTGGCGCCCAGGCTCGCCATCTCCAGCATCTCGTCGTAGGAGATCCGGGGGAGCTTCCGGGCCTCCGGGACGATATTGGGATCGGCGGTGTATACCCCGTCCACGTCGGTGTAGATCTCGCAGACGTCGGCCTCGAGGGCCGAGGCCAGCGCGACTCCCGTGAGATCCGATCCGCCGCGCCCCAGGGTGGTGATCTCGTCGTCGTCGGTCACGCCCTGGAACCCCGCGACCACCACCACGTGCCCCGATTCCAGCGCCTGTCTGATGCGGTCGTTCTCGATTTTCAAGATTCGCGCCATGGTGTGGGTCGTGTCGGTCACGATCCGGACCTGGGCGCCGGTGAAGGAGCGGGCGGGGCACCCCAGGGTCTCGAGCGCCATGGCCAGGAGCGCGATTGAGATCTGCTCCCCGGTGGCGAGCAGCATGTCCAGCTCGCGCGGCGGAGGCTCCCGGCTCACCGCCCGGGCTAGCTCCAGGAGGGAGTCGGTGGTTCGCCCCATGGCCGAGACGACGACCACCACCCGATGCCCCTGGCGCGCCGTCTCAGCCACGCGGCGGGCCACGGTTTTGATCTTGTTGGGGTCGGCGACCGAGGAGCCGCCGTATTTCTGGACGATCACGCGCTCGGAGAAACTCATGGGCGGCATCCTACACGAGACGGTTCAGAGTTGTAAAGGGCGCGTCCGGCTCCGGGGACCCGACGAAGTGTCGTGGCTCTTGCCGGGCGCGAAGATTTCTCGTATGGTTGGGGCATGATCCGCGGGAAAGTGTGGAAGTTCGGGGACGACGTGAACACCGACGTGATCACGCCGGGAAAGTACCTCACGATCCGGGATCCCGACAAGCTCGCCCCTCACGTCATGGAGGGGATCGACCCCGGGTTCACGACGAAGGCGAAGCCCGGCGATCTGATCGTGGCGGGGAAGAACTTCGGCTGCGGCTCCTCCCGCGAGACCGCCCCGGCCGCGATCAAGGCGTTTGGCCTCGGCTGTGTCATCGCGGCCTCCTTTGCCCGCATCTTCCTCCGGAACGCGATCAACATCGCGCTGCCCATTGCCGAGTCTCCGGAGGCAGCCCGGGAGATTCGGGAGGGGGACATCGTGACCGTGGATGTCGCCGCGGGGACAATTTTTGACGAGACCACGGGGAAGAGCTACCGGGCCGCCCCGTTCCCCCCCTTCCTCCAGGAGATGATGAAAGCCGGCGGGTTGATCAACTACACCAGGCAGCGTCTCGGCTTGGCCTAGCGCTCCCCCGCCTCGAGACCCGGCCCCGATCCGAGCGACGGCCGACTCCGGCTGAGCGCGCCGGCCCTCCGGGGTCGTCTTTAGCCGCCCCCCGCGCCCGCGCCTGGAGACGCCATCTGCCCAAAACTTCCGGGTTTTCGCTGAATTGGAGTTTTTCTTGTGCCGGTGGGATGCTTCGTGCTACCGTCAAGTATTTCAGGGGGTTCGGAATGCTTTTTAATCTCCTTGCCGGTATGTTTTCCAACGACTTGGCCATTGACCTCGGAACCGCCAACACGCTGGTCTATGTCCGGGGGGAGGGAATCGTCCTCAACGAGCCCTCCATCGTCGCCATCCACCAGGCGGATAACTCGGTCCTGGCCGTGGGACACGAAGCCAAGGCCATGCTGGGACGGACCCCGGGGAACATCGTCGCCATCCGTCCTTTGAGGGATGGGGTGATCGCCGACTTCGACGTCACCGAGAAGATGCTCCACTACTTCATCGCCAAGGTGCACCGGCGCCGGACGCTCGTGCGGCCGCGCATCGTCATCGGTGTTCCCTCCGGCATCACCCAGGTGGAGAAACGGGCGGTGCGGGATTCCGCCATGCAAGCCGGCGCCCGGGAGGTGTACCTGATCGAGGAGCCGATGGCGGCGGCCATCGGCGCAGGGTTGCCGATCCAGGAGCCGGGCGGCAACATGATCGTGGACATCGGGGGTGGCACCACCGAGGTCGCGGTGATCTCCCTTTCCGGCATCGTCTATTGCAAGTCGGTCCGGATCGCCGGCGACGAGATGGATGAGGCCATCACCCAGTACATCAGGAAACATTACAACCTCCTGGTGGGCGAGCGGCGGGCGGAGGAGATCAAGATCGCGCTCGGATCGGCATACCCGGGAAGCATCGAGCGGCTGACCATCGATGTGAAAGGGCGTGACCTGATCGACGGGATTCCCAAGACGATCACGATCACCGAAGAGGAGGTGCGGGAGGCGTTGCGGGAGCCTGTGACGACCATCGTGGAGACAGTCCGGACCTGCCTCGAGCGGACGCCGCCAGAGCTGGCCGCGGACATCGTGGACAAAGGGATTGTTCTCACTGGGGGCGGGGCGCTGCTCCGCGGCCTGGATCAGCTTCTCCGGCAGGAGACGAACCTCCCGGTCACCGTCAGCGACGATCCCCTCTCCTGCGTGGCACTCGGGACGGGCAAAGGTCTTGATGAGCTGGATCTCCTGAAGAAAGTGGCGATCCCCGCCTAGACAGTCGAAGGGGGCCGCGACGGCCCCCTCCGAGCCACCCCGAGGTGCAGTTCGAGCGTGGCGGGTGCGGCCATGCCGTGCGGCAGGCCACCCGCCGCGCGAGGCCCGAGTTAATCGCGCCGGCGAAGCCGGCGCTCGAACAGCGGTTATTTCGACGCGCCCCTCGGGCGGGGGAGCTTGCGAGTTGTGAGGGGAACCATTCCCCGAGAGAATCGTGAGTGAGATACCGTAGGTATGCGCTCCTAGGTTCCGTGGTCCTGGTCTCTCTCGTTCTCCTGACCCTGGAGAGCCGGGGCCAGGGGAGCGCCGGCCCCGGTGACCTGATCGCCCGCTTGACCACACCGCTCCAGGCTACCCTGGCGAAGATCCATCGCTCCGCCCTCTCCGTCTGGACCACCTATCTCGATTGGAGAGAGTTCCGGAGCGGGAGCCGTGAGATCCGCGAGGAGGTCGAGCGCCTGCGGATTGCCTCCCTGCAGGTCCGGGAGACTCAGGATGAGAACCTCCGGCTGCGAAGGCTCCTGGGGCTCCGCGAGCGTCTCCCGCTCGCCACGCTGCCGGGCGAGGTCATCGCCAGGGAGTGGAGCGGCTGGGTCCGGTCGCTGGTCGTGAACCGGGGCCGGGGGGAGGGAATCGTTCGGATGACGCCAGTCATCGTCCCGGACGGGTTGGTGGGGCGGGTGGTGGAGGTACGGGCCGGGGCCTCGGTGATTCAGCTCCTCAACGACCCTGCCTCGACCGTCGGAGCCATGGTCCAGCGGACCCGCACCTCCGGATTGGTGGAAGGTGAGCCCGGCGGCGGTCTCCGGTTTAAGTTCCTCGTGCGCGACGGCATAGGCATCCAGGTGGGCGATCTGATCGTCACGTCGGGCCTCGGGGGGCTCTTCCCCAAAGGCATCCCCGTGGGCCAGGTGCGGGCCGTGGAAGCGCGGGGCTCGGCCCTCTTTCACTACGCCCAGTTGAGTCCCGTGGCGGATTTTGCCCGGGTGGAAGAGGTCCTTCTGCTCACAGGGCGCTCCTCGGCCGATCTCTTCGACTACTTCCCGCCTTCGGCAAGCTAGCTGAATGCGACTGGCTCTCTACCTCACGATGCTGGGTGGCGGTGGCCTTGCCCAGAGCACGGTGGCGCCGTTCCTCAGGGTGGCCAATGTGACCCCCGATATCCCCCTGATCCTCGCTGTGCTCCTCGGGCTCCGTCGTGGCCCGGAGGTGGGGTGCGTGTCGGGGTTCGCGTTGGGGCTCATCCAGGACGTTGCGGGGGGCGGGTTTGTCGGAGCCCAGGCGCTCACCAAAGGGTTGCTGGGATTCCTGGTGGGGCTCCTGGGCGGCCGCTTTCAGGTTTCGCATCCGCTGGTGCAGGTTCTCGGGCTGGTGTTCTTCACCGTCGGGGAGGGGCTCGCCCGCTACGGTCTCCTTCGGCTCTTCCATTATCCGGCTGGATTCGGTGACCTGATCGCTCTGGTGGTTCTCCCCCAGGCGCTCTACAACGGCTTCGTCGGCGCCGCGGTGGTGCTGGGGCTCTCCCTGGTCGAGAGCAGGCGGATCTGGGAGCCATGGCGCTGACCCGAGGAACGGTTGCGTTCGAGGGCCGGAAAGAGCCGTTCCGCCGGCGCCTCGTCGCCCTGAGCGTCTGTACGGTCATCGGGTTCCTCCTCCTCCTGGGCCAGCTCTGGTATCTTCAGGTGCTCGAGGGCCATCGCCTCCGCGAGGCCTCGGAGAAGAACCGGATCCGCGTCCGCCCCGTCATCGCTCCGCGCGGAATTCTTCTCGACCGGAACGGGCTGCCGCTGGTGGACAACCGCCCCGCCTTCACCCTCTCGCTGATCCCCCGCGAGATGGAGAACCGGGAGGCCGTCCTCGCCCGCCTCAGCATCCTCCTTCGCATTCCGCTCGCCGAACTCCAGGAGCGGCTGGCCCGGGTTCCGCCCGACTCGTTCATGCCGGTCCGTGTCCGCCGGGGGCTCGCCTTGGACGAGGTGGTCAAAGTCGAGGAGTGGAAGCTCGATCTCCCGGGAGTGATCGTCGAGGTGGAGCCCCAGCGGGTGTATCCGAGCCCGAGCTTTGGCGCGCATCTCCTCGGGTATGTCCGCGAGGTGAACGAGGAGCAGTTACGTTTGGGGCGCCACCGGCGTGGCGACTTGGCTGGTCAGAGCGGGCTCGAGCGACTGTTGGACGACCACCTCCGGGGGAAGGATGGCGGGGAGCAGATCGAGGTGGACGCCGCCGGCCGTGCCATCCGGGTGATCCGGCGGCAGGAGCCCCGTCCGGGAGCTCACGTGGTCACCACCGTGGATCGCCGGATCCAGGAGGTAGCGGAGCAGGCCATGGGCGAACACGCGGGGGCGGTGGTGGTGCTGGATCCCAGGAGCGGGGACCTTCTCGCCATGACCTCGAGCCCGGCCTTCCCGTTGGATCCCTTCACGGGCAACCTGGAGCGGGAGGTGTGGCTCCGCCTGGTGAAGGACCCCCAACACCCGCTCCTGAATCGGGCGATCCAGAGTCAGTATGCGCCGGGGTCTTTGTTCAAGGTCATCGTCGCCGCCGCGGCGCTCCAGGAGGGGATCATCACGCCCTTCGACCGGCTGCGTTGCGCTCCGAGCTTTCAGTTGGGGCAGCGGAGCTTCAAAAACTGGGAGGACAGGGATTGGGGAGACCTCGATCTCTACCAGGCCGTTGTCCGTTCGTGCAACACGTTCTTCTACCAACTCGGGCTCAAGGTCGGCGTTCCAACCATCGCCCGATACGCTCGAGAGTTCGGTCTCGGCCTGCCCACTGAGATCCCTCTGATCGGAGAGAAGGCCGGCCTTGTCCCGACCCCTGAGTGGAAGCGGGAGCGTCAGGGCGGCCGCTGGCACTCCGGGGACACCGTCAATGTCTCCATCGGCCAGGGCCGGGTCCTGGTGACCCCCCTCCAGATCGCCAGGATGTTCTCTGCCATCGCCAATGGGGGGATCCTCTGGCGCCCGCGGCTGGTGCAGCAGGTGGAGAGCCCGGACGGGCGTCTGCTCTACGCCGAGCCCTCCCGGGTCACGGGAACCGTGAACCTCTCACCCGCGGTCTGGGCCTTTCTCCAGCGGAGCCTCTGGGGAGTGGTCAACGATGGCGGGACCGGGGCCGCGGCGCGCCTGACGGGCGTAGCGGTGGCGGGAAAGACCGGCACCGCCCAGACGGTGCGCGGCAGCGATGCCGCCAAGGGACAGGACCACGCCTGGTTCGCCGGCTACGCGCCGGCCGATGACCCGACCGTCGTGGTGGTGGTATTGGTTGAGCGGGGAGGCAAGGGGGGGCAGGTCGCGGCGCCCATTGCACGGAGGATCCTGGAGGGAAT
>CAYJUC010000013.1:20689-24769 GCA_964372605.1 uncultured bacterium
TCAGGATTGATCGCCGGCTCCTCCAGAATGTGGACTGGGTTCTCCTCGCCACTGCCCTTGCCGTGATTGGGCTCGGGCTCCTGACCCTGTGGAGCTTGGCGCCGCGGAGCGCGAGTGGGGGCATGAGATGGCGCCAGCTCGCCTGGGTGGGGGTCGGCCTGCTGGCGCTCCTGGCCGTGGCGAGCCTCGATTACCGTCGGCTGATCCGGTTCGCCCCGGCTTTTTACCTGGGTGGAGCCGCGCTGCTGGTGGCTGTCCTCGCGGTCGGGCGCCCGGTGGCGGGAGCCCGGCGATGGATCTCGCTGGGACCGGTTTCGCTCCAGCCCGCCGAGCTCTTCAAGCTGATCTTCATCCTGACCCTGGTCTGGGCGCTCACCTCCCGGTGGCGTGACCAGCTCCCCCGCGGGGTGACCCTCTTCTCCCTCGGGCTCCTGGTGATCCCGTTTTTCCTGATGGCCCGGCAGCCGGATCTTGGGAGCGCGCTGGTGCTCCTCCCCGTGCTGCTTATAATCCTGATCGGCGCCAGCGTCGAGTTCCGGCTGATGGGCTGGCTGGGCGCCGGAGCGCTGGCCGCGGCACCGCTGACCTGGTTTGTTTTGAAAGGCTACCAGCGCGAGCGGCTCCTGGTCTTCCTGGATCCCTTTCGGGATCCGCTCGGAAGCGCGTACAACGTCATTCAGGCCAGAATCGCCATCGGGTCCGGGCAGTTCCTGGGCAAGGGCATCCACGGGGCCACGCAGAGCCAGCTCGCCTTCCTGCCGGAGCGCCATACCGATTTCATTTTCGCCGTGTTCGCGGAGCAGTGGGGGTTCGTGGGCTGCCTCGTGCTGATCGTCGGCTACGCGCTCCTCCTCCTCCGGGGCTTTGACATCGCCGCTACCACGCGGGATCCGGCGGGCCGTCTCCTGGCCCTGGGGGTGACCGCGCTCCTGGCTGCCCAGACCTTCATCAACATGGGGATGGTCACGGGACTCCTCCCCATCGTGGGACTCCCGCTCCCCCTGATGAGCTATGGCGGCTCGTCCATGGTGGTCTCCCTCATGGCCCTGGGCCTTCTGCTTTCGGTGCGGATGCGGCAGTTTCGGTGAGGGGAGCCGGTGCCCAAACGAATCGTGGTGAATGTCGGAGTGACAGAGACCCGCGTGGCCGTCCAGGAGGGCCATCTGCTGACGGAGCTGTACGTGGAGCGGAAGCGCCAGCGCTCCATCGTGGGGAATATCTACAAGGGGATCGTCACCAACGTCCTGCCGGGGATGCAGGCCGCGTTCGTCGACGTGGGCCTGGTCAAGGACGCCTTCCTCTACGGGGGCGACTATACCGCCAACCTGGGGGAGTACGAAGGGAGCATGCTGGCGGAGAGCGATGAGGACGCCCCCGACATCGAGGTGGAAGAGGTCGAGCGGCGGGAGGCGGCGACGCCGATCGAAGACCTGCTTCGCAAGGGGCAGGAGGTGCTCGTCCAGGTCGCCAAGGAGTCGTTGGGGACCAAAGGGGCGCGCGTGACCTCGTTCATCTCGCTGCCGGGGCGGTACCTGGTCTATATGCCCCAGGCCCATCGTGTCGGCGTCTCCCGCCGGATCAGGGACGACCGGGAGCGGGAGCGGCTCCGCCAGATCGTGAAGGGGCTGCGTCCCGCCGCGGGTGGATTCATCGTGCGGACGGTGGCGGAGGGCAAGGGGGAGGAGGAATTCGCCTCCGATATCCAGTTCCTGATCCGCCTCTGGGCACAGACCCAGAGCCGCTTCGAGCACGCCCCGGCCCCCTCCGTCCTCCACGAGGAGATGGACCTCATCTTCCGGGTGGTCCGCGATCTCTTCTCCGCCGACGTGGACGAGTTCCTCATCGATTCCCCCGACGCGTACCGGAGGTGCGTGGAGTTCACCAGCTCCCTCGTCCCGGCCCTCACCCCCCGGGTGAAGCTCTACGACGAGGCGCTTCCCGTCTTCGAAGCCACCGGGATCGAGCGCGAGATCGAAAAAGCGATTCGCCGGCGGGTCTGGCTCAAGTCCGGCGGCCACATCGCCATCGACCAGACAGAGGCGCTGGTGTCCATCGATGTCAACACGGGGAAGTACGTCGGCAAGCGCGACTTCGAGCAGACCATTCTCAAGATCAACCTCGAGGCCGTGACGGAAATCGTCCGGCAGATCCGGCTCCGGGATCTGGGGGGCATCATCATCCTCGACTTCATCGACATGGAGCGCGAGGACCACCGCCAGCAGGTGTCCCGCGCGCTCAAGCGGGCGCTGGCGGAAGACAAGGCGCGCACCAACGTGCTCGAGATCTCCGAGCTGGGCCTGGTGGAGATGACGCGCAAGCGCGTGCGTCAGGACCTCCAGTCGCTGTTCTGCGTCCCGTGTCCGGCGTGCAAGGGGAGCGGGGTGGTGAAGTCCGACGCCACGCTGGCGGCGGAAATCTTCCGGAAGGTGAGAGCGGCCGCGACGGAGGGGGGCGCGCGGGAGATCCTGATCCGCGTCCACCCCGAGATGGCCCAGCACCTGGAGACGGAAGAGCGCGAAGCGATGGACCTCCTCAGGGAGCTGGTCGGCCGGAAGCTCAGCATCCAGGCGGTCCCGACTCTCCACCGCGAGGAGTACGAGATCATCTCCCGGTGAGCACTCGCCCGTCACGGTTGAGCCGCGGAAAGATCCTGGAGCAGTTGAGAGTTGCCTCCCGCAAGGGTGACCGGACGGCCCTGGCGCTGGCGGTGGACCAGATGAAGACCCTCGCCTATTCCCCCCGCTACTGGGAGAAGTACCTCACGCTGCTCGGGAGTCCCCTGGCCCGGCTCGTGGATCTCTTGGTGATCAAGCAGGGGGAGAAGATCGCCAGGCAGAAGGGGTGGGTCAAGACGGCGAAGCAGCGCGCCAAGCCCGGCCGGCTGAAGAAAACCAAGACGGGAGGCCGCCGCCGGAAACCGAGGGCGGTCTCGCCGGCCCAGCCGTCGCTCTTCCCGGAGCTGGAGGGCGGGTGATCCCCCGGCATGGCCGGTTCGATCGTCGAGTGCGTTCCCAACGTGAGCGAGGGGCGAGACGGGAACGTTATTGACCGGATCGCCCGCGCCGTCCGATCGGTCCCGGGGGTGACGCTGGCGGATATCCACGCGGACCCCGACCACCACCGATCAGTCTTCACCATCCTCGGTCCGCCCCTCGATGTGGAAGCCGCGGCCCTGGCCCTGGCAGAGGCCGCGCTGGCCGCCGTTGATATGCAACGCCACCGGGGAGTTCATCCGAGGATCGGCGCTCTGGACGTGCTGCCCTTCATCCCGCTCCGCGGCATGACCATCGGCGAGGCGGTGGCCGTGGCTCACCGCGTCGGGGAGACGCTGGGCGCGCGCTGGGCGCTTCCCGTCTACTTCTACGGCGAAGCGGCGCTGCGCCCGGATCGGCGGCCCCTCTCGGAGATCCGCCGGGGAGAGTATGAAGGGCTCGAAAAAAGACTCGCGACCTTCATGCCCGATAGAGGACCCGCGCGGTTCAATCCAAGAGCGGGGGCCATCGCGGTGGGCGTCCGGGGACTCCTGATCGCCTACAACGTCTGGCTCGACTCCGACGATCTGGAAGCGGCCCGGGTCATCGCGCGCGCGCTCCGAGAATCGTCCGGCGGGCTCCCGGGGCTCGAGGCCATGGGAGTGCGCCTTGCGAGCCGCGGTTGCGTCCAGGTCTCCATAAACCTCCTGGATTTCCGCCGGACACCGCTTCCGCTGGTCTTCGACCGGGTACGGAGCGAGGCGGCCCGGCTCGGGGTGAATGTCAGGCGGGGCGAGCTGGTGGGGCTGGCGCCGCGCGAAGCCTTCGCCGGGCGGCCGCCGGAGAGCGTTGGGTTACCGGACTTCACCCCCGCACAATTCCTGGAAACCTACCTCCCCCAAGAGCCGTCAGCTTCCTCTCCCTCCTCGGGGGGGAGAGGATGAAGGTGAGCGTGGGGAAGAGGAATCGGGGAGCTTTCCGCCGGCCGCCGTGGTGACCGGCCGAACACTTGCGCTCAGCGGCGCGCCCGTGTTGAGCGTTGGGTTGGGCGTTTTCTACGCCGACGCGAGCTTCACAACCCGAAGCTGCTTCCGACGCTGCTCGGCGT
>CAYJUC010000014.1:0-24218 GCA_964372605.1 uncultured bacterium
CGGCCCCCTCCGAGCCACCCCCAGGAAAGGGTTGCGCCGGCGAAGCCGGCGCTCGGAGCGAAAAGTATCGAGGCGTCGATGAGAATCCAGCTCCAGCCGGACGGTCCGCTCGATGTCGATCAGACCCTGGCGCGTTATCGGATCTGGGGGGAAGATCCCGCCAACCGGCTGGTCGGCCGAACCTTCCGTCGCGCGGTATCAATTGACGGGCGGCTTCAGGGCTATGAGCTCACGTGGACCGCTTCGGTCGACGACCCCCGCCTCAGCATCACGATTCCGGGAACCCGCTCCGGTCAGGTGGCGGAGGCGGTCACGGGAGAGGTCTCCCGCCTGCTCTTCCTCGACGCCGACCTCCCCGGCTTCTACCGGACGGCGAAGTCCGACGGGGCGCTGCGGGAGCTGATCCGTCCGCTCTACGGAATGCGCCCCACGCTCGCTCCGAACCCGTTCGAGATGCTGGTCGGCGCCATCAGCGCCCAGCAGGTGAACCTCACGTTCGCGTTCACGACCCGGAGCCGTCTCGTCCGCCGGTTCGGCCGAGCCGTTGACGTGGGCGGTCACACCGTGTACGCCTTTCCGGAGCCGGCGGTCCTGGCCCGGGCGAAGGTGAGAGAGCTCCGGGCGCTGCAGTTCTCCACCCGGAAAGCCGAGTACATCGTCGGCCTGGCCCGGCTGGTCGCGAGCGGGGCTCTGGATCTCGACCGCCTCGTGAACCTTTCCAACGAGGAGATCATCAGCGCGCTCACGAACGTCAGGGGGCTCGGGCTCTGGACCGCCGAGTGGTTCCTGGCGAGAGCGGCGGGGCGCGGCGACGTCTGCCCGGCCGGCGACCTGGGGGTCCGGAAGGCCTTCGAGCATTTTTATGGCCGCGGCCGGACGCTTTCGGACCGCGCCATCCGTCGCCGGGCCCGCCGGTGGGGCCCCTATCAGAATCTCGCGGTGCATTACCTCCTCGTCGGGATGCGGCTCGGCAGGACCAAAACGGGAGGCGGGACGTGACGGCGCAGAAGGCGACGCTTCCCATCTTCGGCCAGCCGAATCCGAACGAGGCCAGGGAGATCCACCTGGTGGGGCGCTACGCGCTGGGCGTCACGTGGGCGGACAACCACGGGAGCATCTATCCGTTCGAGCATCTCCGGCGGGACTGTCCCTGCGGGAGCTGCGCCGGCCTCCAGGCGATGACCCAGGAAATGACCTGGCCCCGGGAGATCAAGCGCCTCGCTGAAACCGTGCGCCTGGTCTGGTCGGACGGCCACGAGAGCCTCTACCCCTGCGCCGACCTGCGGCGGCTCTGCCGCTGTGCCGCCTGCACCGGAGGCCACTGAGTGCCATGGATCCCCAGGCCTTCCGCGCCCTCGTTCCGATCACCCGGCAATGCGCCTATCTGAACCATGCCGCCATGGGCCCGCTGCCGGACCCCGCGGTCCGGGCCATGGAGGCCGCGGCCCGCGAGCAGTCGGAGCTGGGATCGGAGCTGATGCCTGCCTACAACGCCGTCAAGGAGGGCGTGCGCGAAGAGATCGCCCGGCTCATCGGCGCCGCGCCTGACGAGATCGCCCTCACGCGGAATACCGTGGAAGGGCTCAGCGTCGTCGCCAGCGGAATCCAGTGGGAGCCCGGGGACACGGTGGTCGCCGACACCCAGGAGTTTCCCGGCAACGTCTATCCGTGGCTGAATCTCGAGGCCCGCTATGGGGTGAAGGTCCGGCTTGTCCAGGCTCAGGACGGGCGGGTGCCCGCGGAGAGCCTCATCAGAGCGGCCGATCAGCGGACCCGGCTGATCACGGTCAGCTTCGTCCAGTTTGCGAGTGGCTACCGGATCGACCTGGCGAAGCTGGGAGCCTTCTGCCGCGCTCAGGGGATCTTCCTGGTGGTGGACGGGATCCAGGGAGTCGGGGCGCTTCCAATCGATGTCGGGTCGAGCCAGGTGGATTTCCTCGCCTGCGGGGCGCAGAAATGGCTCCTGGGGCCGCTGGGGATCGGGTTTCTCTACATCCGCCGGCCTCTCTGGGAGCAGCTGGCGCTCACCGACCTTGGACACGGAAGCGTGCTGCCCCACCCGGAGCGCTACCTGGACTACCGCTTCACGCTTCGCCCCAATGCCCGCCGCTTCGAGGGCGGCATCATGAGCTATGCCTCCCTCAGCGGATTTCTCGAGTCCCTGCGCCTGCTCCGTTCGGCGGGGGCCGCCCGGATCGAAGCCCGTGTCCTGGCGCTGACCGGGCGGCTGGCCGAACGGCTCAGAGAGCGGGGCTACCGCCTCCTCTCGCCGCCAGGGCCCGGCGAGGGCTCAGGGATCCTTTCCTTCACCCATCCCAGCGAGCCGGCCGAGGTTCTGCTGGCCCGTCTCCGAGAGGGAGGCGTGATCGCCTCGGTCAGGGAAGGCGCCCTCCGCTTCTCGCCTCACTACTACAACACCGAGGACGAGATCGACGCGGCGCTTTCTCACCTCCCGTGACCCCTCCCGCAACGCTCCGGACCGGCTCAGGCCGCTGCTGCCATCCCCGGCGGCTCGTGAGATAATCAGCCCGTGTCGCCCGATCTACCGCTTCTCGATCGCCTGGCGCAGCTTCCGCCCGTGCCGGTCTCCGGGCTCCTGGCCCTGCTGGCGCGGATGGAGCGTCCGCAGCAGGACCCCCTCCTCGCTTCACTCATGGGCGTGGACGAAGAGGGGCAGCAGGTGGTTCATCCCTTGCTCCCCGCCGTGATCCAGCACCTTCAGCAGAAGCATGATCTGACCTGCTATCAGGCGCTTCTGGAAGCGCTGACCGGAATTTGGAACGCGGCGGTGCGGACCGCGGTGGTGACGCGGCTCCGGGCCTCGGGACTTCCGCCCGACGACCTGCTGCTCCGCCTTCAGGCCCTCTCCCCGACCCTCGGGTTCGCTTCGGAGAGCCCCGAGTGGTCTCGGGCGTGGCTGGCCGATCCCACCGCGCATGACGCGGTCCTGGTCCAGCAGTGCGTGGTGCGGCTCCTCCTGTCCATAAGAGGGATGGCCGAGGCGCGCGCCGCACACCTCACCCAATCCGCGTCCCAGCAAGGAGGAACACCGTCCTCGTGATGGACGCGTGAACGAAAGGAGCGTGAACCATGCCGCCGATTCCCGCGCAGTACCACGATCTCTTTCAGAAGAAGGCCTTCGCCCATCTGGCCACAATCAACGGCGATGGGACACCGCAGGTCACGCCGGTCTGGGTGGATTTTGACGGCACCCACATCCGGTTCAACACCGCCAGGGGACGGGTGAAGGAGCGGAACCTGCGTAGGACCCCCCAGGTCGCCCTGGCCATCCTGGATCCCGACAACCCCTACCGGTACCTCCGCGTCTCGGGCCGGGTGGTGGAGATCACCGAGCAGGGGGCCGAAGCGCACATCGACGCGCTCGCCAAAAAGTACCTCGGCCAGGACCGATACCCGTTTCGCAAGCCCGGCGAGGTGCGGATGCTCTTCAAAATCCTCCCGGAGAAAGCGGGCGGTCAGGGATGATCCCTCGCGCCTGCGCGCATCGTCTCCATGGTGCGTGAGGCGTTTCTCGCCGAGGTCAGCGAGGCGGAGCTCTCCCGGGAGCGCGAAAAGGCCCGCAAGCTCAGGCAGAGCCAGTGGTGGAAGCGGCGGCTGTCGGACGGCGTGTGCTACTACTGCGGCGCCCGGGTGGGCGCGCGCGCGCTGACCATGGACCACATCGTCCCGCTGGTCCGCGGCGGGAAATCCCGCAGGGGGAATGTGGCCCCGGCCTGCAAGCCCTGCAACTCGAAAAAGCAGTCGCTCCTCCCGATGGAGTGGGAGGAGTACCTCATGACCCTGGCCGTGAAGGGCGAATAACGAAATTTGCTGGACGGAGGGAAAGCTCTGGCGGTAGGATTGGGCAAATCGGTCGGGGCGGACACAGGCTCCCGAGGCGCCCTTGCCGGCAATCCCGCCGGCGACGGCGTGACCGAGCCCAGGGCCGGCAATCGGCGGCCGGTTGAGGGTGGTGGGTTCATGGGCCCGCGTGGTGGGCTCGCCGAGAAAGGAGGTGGTCCAGCCGTGTGTAAACCGACGGTGATCTGTGAGGTGGTGGCCTCCTAGGCCAAGCCGACCGTAGTTTCAGGTGGCCGCCTGGGAGGATCCAGGCACCACCGGCCCCGACGGTTCCCGCCTGTCACCAGCGGGACGGCACGGCTTCCCCGAGCCGCTCAATAACCGTCGGGGCTCTTTTTTGCCCGGCACTCTCGAGAGGAGCTGAAAAAAACGACCCGGGCTCCGGTTGTGCCGGGGCCCGGGCATGGGTGTCAGTTGGTGGTGGGTGTCCTAGACCTTGCGGACGTTGGCGGCCTGGAGCCCCTTGGGGCCTTTGGTGACCTCGAACTCGACGCGGTCTCCCTCGCTCAGCGAACGAAACCCCTGGCCCTGGATGGCGCTGTAATGGACGAAGACGTCCTCACCGCCGTCCACCTGGATGAACCCGTACCCCTTCGCGTCGTTGAACCACTTCACGCTGCCCTGTGCCATCTTCTCCTCACCTCTCTGCTAGTAAGTGACGCGGGCCTGGTAAGCCCCGGTGTTCGTCCGGCCCCCATGGCCAGACACAAAAAAGCCGCGAGACGGAAGTCCCCCGCGGCCTCATCTCCTTCTTCACATTGATCGATTCTGTTGCGCCAGCCAGCCGATTTCTGATCTCAGCAGACGCCAATCTACACCGGACCGGAGAAGGCTGTCAAGCACAAGATTTTGCTTCGGGAACCAGCCATGTTGGGCCCGGGGCCGGGCCCGGCTCCCGTTCTAGACCTTGCGGACGTTGGCGGCCTGAAGCCCCTTGGGGCCTTTGGTGACCTCGAATTCGACGCGGTCTCCCTCGCTCAGCGAGCGGAACCCCTGCGCCTGGATGGCGCTGTGATGGACGAAGACGTCCTCGCCGCCGTCCTGCTGGATGAACCCGAACCCTTTCCCGTCATTGAACCACTTCACTCGACCCTCTGGCATGCTGCACTTCCTTTTTTCCTGTGGGGCGTTAATCCGCCCCCCGACTTCCCGACCCCCATGGCCGGACATAAAGAGGCCGCGGGACTTTCGTCCTCGCGGCCTCATCCCCTCATGTCGAACACTTCCGTTGCATGAACTGATCTGTTTCGAATCTCAGACGGCGAACTGGTCCGGCTGAGATTCTAGATCTTGCGGACGTTGGAGGCCTGAAGGCCTTTGGGGCCTTTGGTGACCTCGAACTCGACGCGGTCTCCCTCGCTCAGCGAGCGGAACCCCTGCGCCTGGATGGCGCTGTGATGGACGAAGACGTCCTCGCCGCCGTCCTGCTGAATGAACCCGAACCCCTTCGAATCATTGAACCACTTCACGCTACCCTGTGCCATGCTACGCTCCCTTTTCCTTTGGGGCGTTGACCCGCCCCCGTGATTCCCGGCCCCCATGGCCGGGATGTTCCTGACGTTGTCAGGACAAACAAAAACGCCGAGGGATTAAAGTCCGCACGGCGCTATTTTCGATCTTTCCCTCGGTCTTCAAATCCGAACCTTGAACCTCCGTTAAGATACACGGCCCCCGCCCCCGTGTCAAGATGAATTTTGCAGCCGGCGAGGAGCGCGTCGGAATACCCGCGCCGGCGAAGCCGGCGCGATCAACTCGGGCCTCGCGGGGCGGGTGACCTGCCTCGCGGCAATGCCGAACCCGCCACGCTCGAACTGCATCCGGGGGTGGCTCGGAGGGGGCCGTCGAGGCCCCCTCCGACTATTCTAGGGGCGGATCGGTCGGGTCACTGGCACGGACCCGTGCTTGCCGCCGAGCCAGCCGGGAATCGCCACAGAGAACCGCCCCGCCGTCCCGCCAGCCACCACCAGCATGATCTCTTCGGGCGAGGGGAACTTCGGCACCCGCTCGTCGGGCTCGTGCGCGCCGTGGTCGAACCGGAGGCGGGAACCTTCGGCTCCGTCGGGACCTGGGGCCAGCTCCCGATACGGCCGCCGGATCGTCTCGAAGAGGTGCTGCCGGACCTCGGACTTTCCCCATCCTTCGTTCGCGATGGTTCGAGCGTGCTCGGGACCGATGACGAGGAGGGTGTGACCGTAGACCGGGAAGTTCTTGTGATTCCAGATCCCGGCCATGGACCACCCCAGCGAGGTGACGAGCTGGGCCGCGCCGCGGCTCAGGTGATCGTTGATCCCGTGGGGGGCCTCCCCCGCGAACAGCGTGACGCAGCTCTCGTCATCCCGGTATCCCCGTTCCACGTGGAGCGGTGCCCAGGGGCTCGCCTCTTCATGTTCCCCGATGCAGTAGGTGTAGCGCCCGGGGTTGCCGAAGGTGGACATGGAGATCTCGCCGGGCCTGGCTCCGCCGAGGTTTCTGATGATCAGCGAGAGCGCCCGCCCGATGGTGGCGTTGGCGCGAAAGCCGGGACCGAAGAGCCCGGTGGCGCAGTTGAGCCCGATCCGGGCGCGGATCGGGCCGTTGACGATGATCAGCGGAGCGGCGAAGTGAGTGGTGGCCGAGTGACCGTGCAGGTTGAAGGCTGGATCGGTGGCAGCCTCCACCGCCGCGATCAGCACCGGCAGGTACTCGGAGCGACACCCGGCCATGACCGCGTTGACCGCGATCTTTTCCACGGTGGCTCGACCCCCGGTGGGCGGGATTTCCCCGATGAGCTCTGTGCGCTCGCGGTCTGTTCCCCGGAGCATCCGCTCCACCCGGTCCCGCGCCGGCGGGACCACGGGGAGCCCATCGGTGACCCCTCTGTCGTACCAGGCTTCGAACTCGTCCCGATCCACGGCAGGGTCATTGTCGAGTGAGGCGCGGGGGCTGTCAAGGCAGCGGGGGATGGCGCGGCCGGTCAGGGTTGTTTATACTTGGGCCACCGTGGGAATGACGATCACCGAGAAGATCCTGGCGGCGCATTCGGGCCGGCCCCGTGTGGAGCCCGGAGAGTTCGTCAGCGCCCGCATTGACGTGCTGATGGGGAACGACGGTTCCGTCTCCGGCGCCATTCCCGTCTTCAAGAAGATCGGCGCCGCGCGACTCTTTGATCCGGACCGGGTGGTCGTGGTCTTCGACCACTTCGTCCCCAACAAGGACATCGAGGCCGCGACGCTCCTCGTCGGCGTCCGCCGGTGGGTGCGGGAGCAGGGGATTCACGAGTTCTACGACGAAGGGCGGAACGGCATCGCCCACATCATCCTGCCGGAGCAGGGGCTCCTGGTCCCCGGCGATCTGCTCATCGGCGGCGACTCCCACACCTGCACCGGCGGAGCGCTCGGAGCATTCGCCGCGGGAGTCGGCTCCACCGACCTGGCGGCCGCGATGGCGCTCGGAGAGGTCTGGCTCAAGGTGCCGGCGTCGATCCGGTTCACGTACCACGGGACCCCGGGCCCCTGGATCATGGGGAAGGATCTCATCCTTCTCACCATCGGCCGGATCGGCATCGACGGGGCCCTCTACCAGGCCATGGAGTTCACCGGCCCGGTCGTCTCCGGGCTCGGCATGTCGGAGCGCTTCACCATGTGCAACATGGCGATCGAGGCCGGGGCCAAGTCGGGAATTATCGCCCTGGACGAGGTCACGGTCGAATACGTGACGGGCCGGGCCAAGCGGCCCTGGACGACCCACCGGAGCGACCCCGACGCCCGCTACGCTCAAGAGCACGATTTCGATGTCTCCCGGCTTCGACCGCTGGTCGCCAAGCCGTTCTCCCCGGACAACGTGGCGCCGGTGGATGAGGTGGCGGGGACCCCGCTGGATCAGGTTTTCATCGGCTCCTGCACCAACGCCAAGCTCGACGATCTGCGCGTCGCGGCTCGAATTCTCCGCGGGAAGAAGGTGCACCCGTATACGCGGCTGATCGTGATCCCGGCCAGCAGCTGGATCTGGCGAGAGGCGGTGAAGGAAGGGCTCATGGAGATCTTCGCCGAGGCCGGCGCGGCGGTCTCCACGCCGACCTGCGGGGCGTGCTTCGGCGGCCACATGGGGATCCTCGGCGAGAATGAAGTCTGCCTTTCCACCTCCAACCGGAACTTCGTCGGCCGCATGGGCCACCCCACCGCCCAAGTCTATCTTGCGAACCCCGCCGTGGCCGCGGCCAGCGCCGTCAAGGGCGCCATCGCCGCCCCGGAAGAAGTCCTGTGAACAGGAGGACGTGAACGATGGCGCCAGCACCGCGATTTGTCGGCAGTGAAGTCAAGCGGCTGGAGGACCCGCGGCTGATCCAGGGTCAGGCTCAGTACGTGGACGATGTCACCCTGCCGGGATTGCTCCATGCCGTTCTGCTCCGGAGCCCCCACGCCCACGCCAGCATCACGCGCCTCGACGTCGCCGCCGCGCGGCGGCCGGGCGTCGTCGCGGTGCTCACATGGCGAGACCTCGAGGGGAAGGTGGGACAGAAGAGTTTGGGCTTCGCGCCGCCGGGAATCAAAAATCCCGCGCGGTTGCCCCTGGCCAGGGACGAGGTCCGGTTTGTCGGCCACCCCGTGGCGGTGGTCGTCGCCACCCAGCGCGCCCCGGCTCGCGACGCTGCCGACATGATCCAGACGGAGTACGAGCCCCTTCCCGTGGTGACCGATCCCGAGGCCGCGACAGAACCGGGCGCTCCCGGAGTTTACTCGGATCTTCCCGACAACATCGCGTTCGAGCACAAGTGGCAGGTGGGAGAGCTGGAGGCCGCCTTCACCAGGGCGGACCGCGTCGTCAAAGGGCGGTTCGTCAACCAGCGTCTGGCGCCGACTCCGCTGGAGCCGCGCGGCGTGCTCGCCCACTATCAGGGCGGGGCCCTCACGGTCTGGACCTCCACCCAGATGCCGCACCGGGTGAAGACCATGCTGGCGGAGTCGCTCGCCCTCCCCGAACACCAGATCCGGGTGATCGCCCCTGAGGTCGGCGGCGGGTTCGGCTGCAAGGCGGGTCTTTATGATGAGGAGCTGCTGGTGGCGTTCATGGCGCTCTCGCTCCGGCGCCCGGTGAAGTGGATCGAGACCCGGAGCGAGAGCATGGTCGCCACCGTTCACGGCCGCGGTCAGATCCACGAGGCGGAGATGGCGCTGGCCGAGGACGGGACGATTCTCGGGCTTCGCGTCACCGGCGTGGCGGATGTGGGCGCGCAGTTCGAGGCCTTCACGGCCGGTCCGCCGCTCCTCTGCGGCAGGCTCGTCACCGGGGCCTACCGGATCCCGGCGGCGTCCTACACTGTCCGGGCGATCTACACCAACAAGACGCCGACGGCGCCTTATCGCGGAGCGGGGCGCCCGGAGGGATCCTTCATCATCGAGCGGATGATGGACCTGTCCGCTCGAGAGCTAGGGATGGATCCCGTGGAGATCCGGAAGAAGAACTTCATCAAGCCGGAGGAGTTTCCGTACAAGGTTCCGTCAGGGCTCGTCTTCGACTCCGGGCGTTACGCCCTGGCTCTGGAGAAGGCGCTCTCCATCCTCGACTACGGAAAGTGCCGAGACGAGCAGGCCAGGCTTCGGAAGGAGGGGCGGTATCTCGGGATCGGATTCTCTACGTTCGTGGAGACGGCCAGCACCGGACCGTCGAAGATGCTGCCGATCGCCGGCTACGAGTACGGCGCGGTGCGGGTGGAGCCCAGCGGCCGGGTGACCGTGCTGACCGGCACCTCACCCCACGGCCAGGGCGGCGAGACCACCTTTGCCCAGATCGTCGCCGACGAGCTGGGGGTGACCCCGGACGACGTCACGGTCCTCCACGGCGACACCGCGGTGGTTCCCTCCGGGTTCGGCACCGGCGGAAGCCGTGGGGCGAGCATCGGCGGCGCCGCGATCTATCTGGCCGCCCAGACCGTGCGGGAGAAAGCCAGGCGGATCGCCGCTCACCTCCTGGAGGCCGCCCCCGAAGACATCGTCTTCGAAGATGGGAAGCTCCACGTCAAAGGCCTCCCGGACCGCGCGGTGACCTTCAAGGAGGTGGCGAAGACCGCTCATCGAGCCGCCAACCTCCCGCCCGGGGTGGAGCCGGGGCTCGATGCCAGCCACATCTTCGATCCGCCCGACTTCACGATCCCCTACGGCACCTACATCGCCCTCGTGGAAGTGGTCCCGGAGACGGGCGCGGTGAAGCTCCGCCGCTTCATCGGCGTGGACGACGCGGGGACCGTGATCAACCCCATGCTTCTGAAGGGCCAGCTCCACGGCGGGATCGCTCAGGGAATCGCCCAGGCGCTCTGGGAAGAGATCGTCTACGACGAGTCGGGTCAGCTCCTCTCCGGGAGCCTCATGGACTACGCGGTCCCGAAGTGCGACGACCTGCTGATGTTCGAGCTGGATCACACCGTCACCCCCACTCCCCACAATCCGCTAGGGGCCAAAGGGGTCGGGGAGGCGGGATGCGTGGGAGCGCCCCAGGCCGTGGTCAACGCCGTGCTGGATGCGCTCGCCCCCTTCGGCATCCGCGACCTGGACATGCCGCTGCGCCCCGAAAAAATCTGGCGCGCGGTCCAGGGCGCCAGGGTCAAGCGCTGGGAAGCTATTTAATTCAAAGGATTCTCTACAGAAACCGCACATCTAGTTTTTTACCTTGACAAAATGTATATACCTATGTACTTTGTAACAAAGTTAAATAGCTCTATGGTGAGATTTGAATATGCCGGCGTCTGCAAAGCAATCGATCAAAGTCGCAGATGAAACCTGGATTGCCACCGCGCTCTTACATCGAGAGAACCCGTCCAGAGAGGACTTCACCGTCCAGGAAATAGTCGATCGGGCTGCGAGGGAAGCCATCACCGGCGAACTGCGTCCCGGAGTATACGTGCATGCACGTCAGCACTGCGTTGCAAATCGCTCCCCAGATCCGGGCAGGTACCGCATGTTGCTCGCAACTGGTAAAAACACCCGTCGACTTTTTCGTCCAGGAGATCCTTATCACCCCGCTCGAGACGGCTCCAAAGTGGTTCCCGAAAAGGAAGAAATTCCGGCAGAGTACCACCACCTCGTGGACTGGTACTTCACCGAGTATGTTGCGAGACGAACGGACGTGGAAAAAGCTGATCCTATTCTTCAACTTCGCGGTCTCGGAAAAGATATCTGGGCGGGCGAGGATCCTGATGGGTATGTCCGCCGTCTGCGTCGGGGTTGGGAATGAGTCGGATCTTTTGGGACACGAATCTGTTTATCTACTTGATCGAGGACTACGGCGAGCTCTCCGAACGGACAGCGGCACTGCGCAAGCGGATGTTGAGCCGAAACGACCAGCTCTATACGTCGGCGCTGACGCTCGGCGAAGTGCTGGTAAAACCCGCTGAAGCAGGGAGCGAGCACCTCAGGCAGAAATACGAAGCTGCCATCGTTACCGGATCGGTGGTGATCCCATTCAACCTGGAGACCGCTCGAATCTACTCCGGCATTCGCCAGGACCGGGACATACGACCTCCCGATGCAATTCAACTGGCTTGTGCGGCGCACGCTCGTGTGGACCTCTTCATCACCAACGACGACCGTTTGAGTGAAAAGGCCATACCGGGCATTCAGTTTGTCGCGTCCCTTTCAAAATCGTTCCTTTGACCTGTAGGCGGAGGAGAATAGGTTAAGGCAGGGCGAGGAGCTGAGAGGCGGCGTCTTCGCCTGAGCGGATGCAGTCGGCGATCCCGACGCCCCGGTACGCGGCCCCCGCGAGTCCGAGCCCCGGCAGGGGAGGGAGCGCCTTCTCGATCTGCGCGACCAATTTCAAATGCCCCACGCGGTACTGGGGCATGGCTGCCGGATGACGGTGGATTCGGGTGAGCAGCGGCGGGCCGGTCACTCCCAGGAGCTCCGCCAGCTGCCCGCGTGCGATCGTCACCAGCGATTCGTCCTCCTCTTTCAGCAACCCCTCGTCGAGCGCTCCGCCCAGGAAGACCCGAAGCAGCGCGTGCCCGTCCGGCGCCCGCCCCGGATACTTCACGCTGGAGAAGGTGCACGCCAGGATCGGACGCCGCTCGCTCCTCGGCACCACGAAGCCGAAGCCGTCGAGCGGGTGCGGGATCGCATCGCGCCGGTAACCCAGGCTCACCGTGGCCGACGACGCATAGGGGATCTCCCCCAGCAGGCGGGCCAGCTCCGGGGCGAGATCGCGCACGATCCGCGCGCTCTGATGGGCTTCGGCGGCCAGCAGTACCGCGTCGGCTTCGAACGTGTCCCGTGAGGCCAGCACGATCCGCCAGCGGTTCCCGGAACGGGTGAGCGCATCCACCGGTGTCCCGAGCCGCACAGAGCCGGTCGGGAGTCTCTCGGCCAGCGCATTGACCAGCGTTTCCATCCCGTCAGCGAAGGTGACAAAGAGACTCCAGCGCGCTCCGCTCACCCCTTTTGCTTGAGCCGGAGCGCGACGAGACTGCCGCCAGAGGGCCAGGATGAGGCTCCGCTCCCGGCGCTCCAGCTCGAGGAAACGCGGCAGGGTGGCGGCGAGAGAGAGCTGGTCCGGGTCCGCCGTATAGATGCCGGCCACCAGCGGCTGTGCCACTCGCTCCAGCGCCTCCTTCCCCAGCCGGCGGCGGACGAAGGATCCCAGGCTCTCATCCGCTGCGCCGGCTCCGCGGGGGAGGAAGAGATCCATGGCCATCCTGAGCTTTCCGGGCCAGGAGAAGAGGCGGGAGGTCACGAGCGGGGCCAGACGCGCGGGGGCCAGGAGCTGGAACCCCTCGGGGAGCGGGTGGAGCCTGCCGCGGTGGACCACGAACGTTTTCCTGAAGCGGTCGTCGGTCCGTGCCAACCGGTGACTGATCCCGAGTCGCTCAGAGAGCGCCAGGGCCCACGGTTTCTCCGACAGGAAGGAGTCCGGGCCGGCCTCGATCAGAAAGCCGTCGGCGCGCTCGGTGGCGATGGTGCCGCCGAGACGCTGGCGCGCATCGAGAAGGTTCAGCTCCACGTTCTGCCCGCGCTCCCGCGAGAGCTCCACGAGGCGGTGGGCCGCGGCCAGCCCCGCGATCCCGCCGCCGACCACAACGATTCTTCGAGCGGCTGTCATGCCGCCAGCGCCTGCTTCACCAGATCGGCCAGCATGGTGATGAACGGCGGGTGATCGTTGGGGGCGTGTGCGCGGTGAAGCGATAACCCAAGGCGTTCGGCAACCGCTCTGGCTCCCACGTCCAGGTCGTAAAGGAGTTCGACGTGGTCCACCACGAACCCGATGGGAACCACCACCGCGTGGCGGGCGCCGTCGGCGGCGAGCTTCTCGATGATCTGGCCGATATCGGGCTCGAGCCAGGGCTCGCGCGGGTCGCCGCTCCGGCTCTGGTAGGCCAGCAGAAATTCGGCGCAACCGAGGCGGCGAGCTACCAGGCCGGAGGCGGCGGTGAGCTGAGCCACGTAGGGGGAGGCCTGGGCCATCGCCACAGGAACACTGTGGGCGGTGAAGACCAGCGGCGCACTGGTCCGTTCCGATTCCGGCACCTCGGCCAGCGCGGCCTCTACCCGCTCCGCCACGCTCTCGATGAAGAGTGGATGATCGGACCACGGCGGGGCGTACCGGACCGTGGGCGCGGACGGGCCGACGAGGTCCCGGGCGCGGCTCACGTCGGCCTGGTAGCGCTCCCAGGAGGCCTCAGTCTGGAGCGAGGAGAGGATGATCCCGAGCGCGGCTGTCTGTCCCTTGGCGGCCATCTCGGCCAGCGCCTCGGCGAGAAGCGGGTGCCAGTTCCGCATCCCGACGTAGACGGGAAGCGCGATTCCCTCCCGCTCCAGGCAGCTCCGGAGCCCTTCGGCCTGGCGAAACGTCAGCTCGTTGAGCGGCGAGCGACCGCCGATCCGCTCGTAGTGGCGGACGACCTCCTCGATGCGCTCGGCTGGGATCCGGCGCCCTGCGGTCACGTTGGCGAGGAACGGGCGGATCTCCTCCGGTCGCGTGGGACCGCCGAAAGCGATGAGGAGCACGGAGTCGATCACGGCGCCTATCGCCTTGCGGAAAGCTCGTGGACCATCTCGACCAGGGCGATGACGTGCTCCACCGGCGTTTCGGGGAGGACGCCGTGCCCAAGGTTGAAGATGTGGCCGGGCCGCCCTTGAGCCCGATCGAGGATCGCTCGCACCTGGCGCCGGATCTCCGCCGGATTGGAGAGCAGCACGGCCGGATCCAGGTTCCCCTGGATCGCCCGATCGTAGCCGACCCGGCGCCACGCCTGGTCCAGATCCACGCGCCAGTCGAGTCCGATCACGTCGCCGCCGGCCTCGCGCATCAGCTCCAGGAGCCCCGAGGTTCCTGTGCCGAAGTGGATGATCGGCGCGCCTAGGGAGACCCCGCCGATCAGCTCCCGCATGTAGGGCAGGATGAATTCCCGGTAGTCCTCGGGTGAGAGGCATCCGACCCAGCTATCGAAGAGCTGAACCGCCTGGGCCCCGGCCGCAACCTGCCCGTTCAGGTAGCGCGTGGTGACCCGGACCAGCTTCTCCATCAAGGCGCGCCAGGCGAGGGGGTGGTCGCGCATCAGACGCTTCGTGTAGAGGTAATCGCGGGAAGGTCCGCCTTCGATCAGGTAGGAGGCCAGGGTGAACGGAGCCCCGGCGAAGCCGATCAGCGGGACGCGCCCGTTCAGCGCCGAACGCACTTTTCGGATCGCCGCGAAGACGAAGGGGAGGGTGTCCAGCGGATCCGCCTCGGTGAGGCGGGAGAGATCCGCCGCGCGCCGCAGCGGCCGCCTGATCTTCGGTCCCTCGCCCCGCGTAAACTCGACGCGCACCCCCAGGGGCTCCAGGACCAGAAGGATGTCGGCGAAGATGATCGCCGCGTCCACGCCGAGCCGCTCGACCGGGAGGAGCGTGACTTCGGCGGCGGCGTCGGGGTTCTTGCAGAGGTCGAGGAAGTCGAACTTTGCCCGGAGCGCCCGGTACTCGGCCAGGTAACGGCCCGCCTGGCGCATGAGCCAGATCGGGGTGTGCTCCGTCGGCTTCCTCTGACACGCGGCCAGGAACGGATTCACGAGGCGAGCGTATCGCCTCGCGCCAGGGGAGTCAAGGAAGCGGGTACACACCTCTTGACATGACCCCGATGATCGATGCAATCTTTGACAGAAATTCAGGCTGAAAACCGCCGGGTGAGACAACGAGGTGATCGGACATGGCCAATCAATTTGGCGCGCTTGTTGAATCCGTGTTCCGCCAACCATGGCCGTTCTGGGCTGCCGGAATCGCCATCGGCCTATTTGTGGTTTTGCTCGCCTGGGTGGCCGGAAAGGGCCTGGCAGTGTCCACGGGGTATGGAACGCTCTGCTCCCTGGTATCGGGGTTGAGCTTTTTTCAAAAGCAGCCTTTTACCGAGCGCTGGAGGTTATGGTTCATTGTCGGCATTCCGATCGGTGGTTTTCTTTCCGCGGCGCTGGCCGGCGACTTGAACGTGAAAGTTCATATGGGAGTTTTCGAATCTGTATTCGGCGAGGCCCTGGTGACGAAAGCGCTGGTGCTCGTGATCGGAGGATTCCTGATCGGCTTCGGGGCCCGTTGGGCCGGGGGCTGAACCAGCGGCCATTCGATCCTGGGAGTTGCCCAGGGCGCGAAGTCGAGCATCATCGCCACCGTGGGCTTCATGCTGGCAGGGGTTTTTGCAACCAATCTGTTGTTCTGGATCTTTGGAGGAGCCTGGCGATGAACACGATGTTTCTGATCTTCGGCGCGCTTTTCGGATTCATCCTGTCGCGGGCCCGCGCGACGGACTACGACACCATCATCAGCATGTTCCGGTTCACCGACCTTCACATCGCGGGTGTCATCGGCGTGGCGATCGCTGTCGCCGCACTCGGGCTTTATCTCCTTCGTGAGAGCCGGGCCCGGGCACTGGTCGGGCGTCCCATCGAGGTTCACCCAAGGCCCACGCACCGGTGGATGTTGGTCGCAGGGCTCGTGTTTGGAACAGGCTGGGCGCTCACCGGGGCCTGACCCGGCACCGTCCTGGCTCAGCTCGGCGAGCTGAAAGCATACGCGCTCTTTACCGCAATCGGAATCCTGACTGGTACGTTCACCTACGGCGCGGCACAATCGCCCGATCTTTCGAAGGCCCGAACAGATTGACCCTCTCCGGCCCGCCCCCTATACTGGGTGGGCCATGCAGATCCTGCCCGTGGGGAAGCTCCGGGCTCAAAGTCTCCAGGCTTACCTCGGGAAATACGCCGCCCTCGACAGCCGGGTAGTGGTCGGCCCCAAGATCGGGGAGGACGCGGCCGTGATCGAGATGGGAGACCGCTACCTCCTTGCCACCACCGACCCCATCACCTTCGCCACGGAGGAGATCGGCTGGTACGCGCTGCAGGTCAACGCCAACGACCTGGCGGTGCGCGGCGCCCGGCCCCGCTGGTTCCTCGCGACCCTTCTCCTTCCAGAGGGCGCCACCACTGAGGCCTCCGTGGAGGCGCTCTTCGCCCAGATCGGGCGGGCCTGCGAGGAGCTCCAAGTTTCCCTGGTCGGCGGTCATACCGAGGTCACCCACGGCCTCGACCGTCCCATCGTCGTGGGGACCATGCTCGGCGAGGTGGAGAAAGAGAAGCTGGTGACCACGAGCGGCGCCCGGGTGGGGGATGCGATTCTTCTGACCAAAGGAATTCCGCTGGAGGGCGCCGCGATCATTGCCCGGGAGAGAGGGGCCGAGCTGGAGCGACGCGGACTGCCGGTCGCGCTGATCGAGCGGGCGAAGCAGTTCCTCCATCGCCCCGGGCTCTCCGTGGTCCCGGAGGCGCTCCTCGCGTGTGAGCTGGCCCCGGTCCACGCCATGCACGATCCCACCGAGGGCGGTATCGCCACCGCCTGCTGGGAGCTGGCCCAGGCCGCAGGGGTCGGGCTCCGCGTCGAGCGGGAGCGGATTCCCGTCTTTCCCGAGGGCGAGCGGTTCTGCCGAGAGTTCGGCCTGGATCCGCTCGGGACCATCGCCTCCGGCGCGCTGCTTCTGACCCTGGCGCCGGCTGACGCTGCCGTGGTGCTCCACGCCTGCGCGCGGGAGGGGATCGACTGCGCCTTCGTGGGGCAGGTGGTGCCGAAAGAAGAGGGCGTGGTGCTCGTCGAGTCCGGCCGGTCCGCGCCCATGCCGCTCTTCCCCCAGGACGAGATCACTAAAATCTTCAGGGAGCCCTGAGATGCCCCAGATCGGTTATGCCCACCGCCCGGTGGCACTGGGACGAGAGGGGATGGTGGCCTCCGCCCACCCGCTGGCCACACTCGCCGGCGTCCTGGTGCTGAAATCTGGAGGGACCGCGGCAGACGCCGCCATCGCGGTGAACGCGCTGCTCTCCGTCACCCAGCCCTACTGCTGCGGGCCGGGCGGCGACTTCTTCTGCCTCTACTACGAGGCCGCCTCGGGGCGAGTCCACTTCCTGAACGGCGCCGGGCGCTCGGGTGGAAGGGCGTCGTTGGACGAGCTTCGCCGGCGGAATCTCTCCCGGGTTCCCGTCCGTGGGCCGGGGTCAGTCTCGGTCCCGGGATGCGCGAGAGCCTGGGAGATGCTCAGGGAGCGGTTCGGCACGCGACCGCTGGCCGATCTCCTGGCTCCGGCAATCCACTACGCCGAGGTCGGCTTTCCCACGACCGCTCTGGTCAGCCAGGCCACGGCGGAGCGGATGGCCGTCATCGAGGATCCCGAATGGCGTCGGATCTTCGTCCCGGGAGGGCGTGTTCCCGTGGTTGGCGAGCTCCTGGTCCAGGCAGACCTGGCCCGCACGCTTCGGGCCCTCGGCCAGGACGGCCCGGACCTCTTCTACAGCGGCCGGGTCGCGCAGGCTATCGCCAGGCGGCTCGAGCGCGAGGGGTTCCTGACGGGAGAGGACCTGGCGAGCCACGAGGGGGAGTGGGGCGAGCCGCTCGCCATCGATTATCGTGGTCACGTCGTCTATGAAACCCCGCCGCCTACCCAGGGTCTGGCGGCCCTCCTGGCGCTGAACCTCCTCGAGGGATTCGAGCTTGGTAAAAGGCCGTACCACTCAGCCGAGCATCTTCACCTGCTGGTGGAGATGGTGAAGCTGGCCTACGCCGACCGCGACCGCTGGATCGCCGACCCGACCCGTTCGCGGGTTCCGGTGGCGGGTCTCATTTCAAAAGAGTACGCGGCCGAGCGCCGAAAGGCGTTCGATCCGCGGAAGGCCCAGTCCTTCCGCGGGGGAAGTCCGGGCGGAGACACCACGGGATTCGTGATCGCCGATCGGCAGGGCAATCTTGTCAGCGTCATCCAGAGTCTCTTTGGCTCCTTCGGATCCGGCGTGGTCCCGGAGGGGACCGGTGTGATCCTCCACAACCGGGGATCGTACTTCTCGACCGACCCGTCCCACCCCAACTGCTTCGAGCCCCGAAAGCGCCCCTTCCACACGCTGATCGCCTCCATCGTGACCCGAGACGGCCGGCCGGTCATGGGCTTCGCCACCCGAGGGGCCGACGGCCAGGCCCTCTTTCATATCCAGGTGCTCACCAACGTGCTGGACTTCGGCATGGAGATCCAGGAGGCGATCGAACGACCGCGCTTTCTGATGGGGGGCTTCACGCCCGACGAGCCTCGCGACCTGCTCCAGGTCGAGGGACGGGTAGGGGTTCGGGCGCTTCGTGGGCTGGCGCGGCGGGGGCATCGGGTGGAGGCGGTGAGCGACTTTTATGATCACATGGGGACCGCCCACGGGATCGTGATCCGGGACGGGACGCTCATGGGCGGGGCCGACCCGCGCGGAGACGGCATGGCGCTGGGGTACTGAGGCCGCATGACTGCCCGGAGCGTTCTCGCCGTCCTGTTCCTCCTCGCCTCGCTCGTCCCTGCCAGCGCGCTCGCGGCGGAGTGGGGCGGGATCACGCCGGGAGAAAGCGACGTCGAGTCGGTCCGCGAGCGCTACGGGGCTCCCTCTCGGGAGCTGCGCGAGAAGGTGGAGGGACACGACACGCTCCGCTGGATCTACGAGGGAGAGAAAGCGCCTCGAGGGTTCTCCAGCATGGAGGTGAGCTTCGGCCTTCTGGCCTCCGGCAGCTACCGCCCCCGCACTGTGCGATACTTCCGCCTGGTCCCCCGAGCCGGAATCTTCACCAAGGAGATTGTTCTGACCGGGTGGGGACCGCCGTCTCGGGTCGGCAAGGAGAAGGAGCAGACGATCTTTTTCTACCAGTCGGGGCTGGTGATCTACTTCGACCGGGAGGAGCTGAACGCGGTCTCCATGGTCTTCGGCATTCCCCAGCCCGAGCCCCCCGCAACCCGGTAGTGCCGGGCCGCGCGCGCGCTAACCGGCCCTCGCCGCGTTCGCGCGCGGCCGGGTTGAGCGCGCGGTTAGACGTGACTGTGCCTCACGCAATCGTCCCGACACGTACTTGTGCAGGACGCTCGCGATCAGGGTTTGATAAGGTACCCCCTCTTCATACGCTCGCGCTTGAATGTCCATCAGGTCGGCGGCAGAAAGACGGATATTCACTCGCCGATTCTTGATGAAGGTCGCCCGCGCCGCATCGCGGAGCGCACGAAGATGTGCCTTCGTCGGGCGCGCAGAGACCAAGGTGCCGTTCTCGTACGCCCTAAGAATCCCCCGTTCGTAGCGATCAAGCTTCTTCATCGGGCTCCTCCCTTCCAAGGTAATCTCGCATCGCCTTCCGGCTCGGAATAATGGTCTTTAAGAAGTAGTGTGTGCCCTCCTCGACCGAAGGGACGAGATATACGTAGTCACGATAGGCCACGACGAGCACAACCTGCCCCGGATACTGTCGCTGATTCGGGTGTACCAGAAGGTCCCTGAGCCCGCCTTCCTCGATAGCAAGAACGATCTCCTCGAAAGAGATATCGCGCTCGGCCTTCAGACGTTCATTCTTGTCCGGGCTCCACCGGAATGGCTTCACCCCGATAGTGTAACTCGATGTGTGCCTTTTGTCATCAGGCCCAGTTTAGCGCGGCGTGGTCGCAGCTCACGTCGCGGTCAGCGGCCGGAGGTGTGAGCATCGCGAGTACCCGGACCCCGTCCGACGCGGTAGGGCGAGAGTTCTTCCCGGACGACTTGCCGCACGACGTCCAGGGTCGAGCGTCGGTGGACATGCTCAAGTAAGGCGTCGTTGATCAGTGTCTGGTAATTCCCACCCCCGGCCTTGTCGACCAGATCACGGAAGTATCCCAGCACAGTCATGAATTCCGTATGTTGAACGAAGGGACCGCTTGTAGCTCGCCACTGATGCTTCGCTCGCATGCACGACGCGGTTCCTTATCGCTGAGAGCGCGTCAAGGTAGTTTCTGTTCTTGACCGGCAGTACCCGGAAGGGGTTCGCGGTGTGGCCTACCAGCCGGTCCGCCTTATCGATTAGATCCGACATCGACCGGAAGTCAAAGTAACGCCCGCCAGACCGCACGAGGTAGAGGGCAAGTCCGGCGGGGATACGCGTGACACCGCGAATGCTGTTCTCAGTAAGAAAGTGCTGAGGATGGTGATTGAGTGCTGCAACCAGCCGAGTCTCTGCGTAGCGCTCCCAAACGGTGTGCAGCTCAACAGCGGTCATCCTCGCAATCCAACGAAGCAGGTGGTAGTCGAGCTCGGCATCGACCGCAGCTCCGTACAACGCAAGGGCCTTGTCCAAGGCATTGGTCGAGCGTGTCTTCATGGCCGGCAGATCAATCGGACGTGGCATCAGCGGATCTCAGACACCTAACTTGTATCTTGCAGGCTGTGTCCGCGGCCTATCTCGTAAGCTCTCCGAGTCCAAAACTAAAATCGGGCACAATATCCATCCCTTGCAGAACTTTTGTCAAGCCCCGGTCTCCGACAAACGCTGTGAAGCACCGAGTCACCACCAGATCTTCCCCTCCATCGCGCGTTTCGCCTCCGGGAGCGGTTGGGTCCAGATCCCCGAGGAGAGATACTTCCACCCGCTGTCGGCCAGGAGCGCGACGATAGCACCGCTCTTTATCCGCCTGGCGAGCCGGAGGGCACCGTGAAGCACCGCCCCCGAGGAGACGCCGCCAAAGATCCCCTCCCGCTCCAGGAGTTGGCGCGTCATGACCAGGGCGTCGGTCAACTTCACCAGATACTTCCCGTCCAGCAGGGAGAGATCCAGGATCGGCGGGATAAATCCCTCCTCCAGGCTCCTGAGCCCCTGGACCAGCTCCCCGGGCTCCGGCTCCACGGCGATGATCTTGACTCCGGGGTTGGCCTGCTTGAGCCGCCGCGCCACTCCCATCAGTGTCCCGCCGGTGCCGAGCCCCGCCACGAACGCGGTCACCTCCGGGAGATCCTCGAGAATCTCGGCGCCGGTCCCCTCATAGTGGGCCCGGGGGTTGGCGGCGTTGCCGTACTGATAGAGCATCAGATAGCGGGGGTCCTCGGCGAGCTTCGTGGCCGCCTCGATGGCCCCGTTGGTGCCGCGCTTGCCGTCCGAGAGGATCACGGTGGCGCCGTAGGCTTCAAGCAGCTGCCCCCGCTCCGCGCTCACGTTCTCGGGCATGACCACCGTGACCTTGTACCCCTTGAGCCGTCCGATCATGGCGAGCGCGATGCCGGTGTTGCCGCTGGTGGGCTCGAGGATGGTCTTTTCCGGAGTCAGAAGCCCACTGGCCTCGGCGTCCTCGATCATCGCCTTGGCGATCCGGTCCTTGAGGCTCCCGGTCGGATTCTGCCCTTCCAGCTTGGCGAAGATCCGCACCTCCGGCTTCGGGGAGAAGCGGGAGAGCTCCACCAGCGGAGTCCGCCCGATGGTGTCGAGAATCCCGTGGTAACGCATGGCGCCTTAGAATACACCGATCCCGCCGAGGGAGAAAAGCGTTTGCCCCTGCCGGAGAATGGTGATAGCGTCAGGGGCCGACAGAGAGGTTCCTGGTGTTACGCCGTTCCGCTGATCCCATCGACCACCTGCTGGCTCTGGACCCCGGATCCCGAGGCATCGCCGCATTCTTCTCTCCCGGCAGCGCGCTCAGGGCGGCGCGCTCCCTTCAGCGCGGCAAGCGGATCTTGCTGATCACCGGCTTCGTCGTCGGGCCCGGGCTGCCAGAGACCGATGGACCGCCGGGGACCGCGGCGCTCGGACGGGCGCTACGCCGTCTGGGAAAATCCGTGACCTATCTGACCGATCCACTGACGCTGCCGCTCCTCGAGAGCGCGCTCAAGTCGCTGGGAGAGCCCGGCGGAGAGCTGATCAATTTTCCCGACGGCGAGCCGGCTCCGCAAGCTGCCCGGCGTCTCTTGACCGACCTCGCCCCTACGCACCTTGTGGCAGTGGAGACGCCGGGACGAGGGGCGGATGGGAATTACCGGAACGCCCGCGGCGAGTCGATCACTGCCTGGACCGCTCCACTGGACGAGCTGTTTATCCGTCGGCCCCGGCGGGTCACCACCGTGGGGATCGGCGACGGCGGAAACGAGATCGGCATGGGGAAGGCGTACTCACGACTCCGCCGGCTCGGCCCTCGCGCGCGGAAGATCGCCTCGGTGGTCTCGGCGGATCACCTCGTGGTGGCCGGAACTGCCAACTGGGGGGCCTATGGGGTCGTGGCTCACCTCTCTCTTCTGTCGGGGCAAAATCTGCTTCACACGGGAGAGGAGGAGCGGCGGCTCATCGCCGCCTGCGTGGACGCGGGAGGGGTGGACGGCCTCACCCGCCGGCGAGAGCCCACCGTTGACGGGCTGCCGTCAGAGATGCATGCGGCGGTGGTGGAGCTGCTGCGATCGCACGTGGACCGCGCGCGCCCGTCGGGCGCCATGGGAGGCTTCGGATCATGACCAGTCGCTCTCCGTTGCTGGACGCCTACCGCGCCGCGCACCCTGAATGCCAGCGCCTGGCCGAGCGCGCGCGCCGGACGATCCCCGGCGGGGTCACCCACGACATCCGCCACCTGCCGCCGTTCCCGGTGTATGTCTCGCGCGCCCAGGGCTCGCGGAAGTGGGACGTGGACGGCCAGGAGTACGTGGACTACTGGATGGGGCACGGGGCGCTCTTCCTGGGCCATTGTCACCCGGCCGTGGTCAGCGCGATTCAGGAACAGGCCGCGCGGGGAACCCACCTGGGAGCCTGTCACGAGGCGGAGGTGCGCTGGGCGGAGCTGGTTCAGCGCCTGATTCCCTCGGCCGAGATGGTCCGGTTCACCATGTCGGGGACCGAAGCCACGCACCTGGCCTTGCGGCTGGCGCGGGCATACACGGCGCGGCCCAGGGTCATCAAGCTCACCGGGCATTTCCACGGCTGGCACGACGGCGTGGTCGCCGGTGTCCATCCTCCGTTTGACGTTCCGCTCTCAGCCGGTGTCCCCGGCGCCACCCTCGATCAGATCCTCCTCTGCCACCCCAACGACCCGAAGGCCGTCCAGGGGCTCATCGAGCGAGGCGACGTGGCCGCGGTGATCCTGGAGCCCGCCGGGGGTCAAGCCGGACTCATCCCGACGATTCCCGGCTATCTTCAGGAGCTTCGCGCGCTGACGACCCGGGAGCGTGTCGTGCTGATTTTCGACGAGGTCATCACCGGCTTCCGCTACGCTCCCGGGGGTGCCCAGGCCTATTTCGGAGTCACCCCCGACCTGACCACGCTGGCCAAGATCATGGCCGGCGGGCTCCCCGGAGGAGCCGTGGCCGGCAAGCGCGAGATCATGTCGCTCATCGCCCACCGTGACGATCCGGGGTGGGACCGGAGTGAGCGGGTCGCCCACGCCGGCACCTTCAACGCGAATCCCCTCTCTGCCGCGGCGGGGATCGCCACGCTGGAGGCGGTGGCCGGCGGAACCCTCCACGCGCGGGCCAACAAGCTGGGCGAGGCGCTGCGCGCGGCCCTCGGCGAGGTGGTGAAACGCGTAGGAGCGCCGGGGGCGGTGTTCGGCGAGTCCTCCATCTTCCACGTCTCGTTCGAGGGACGGCCGGGACTGGCCGGCTTCGAGCGGCCCAGGCGCACCGGCCTCTATCACGTCCTGCGCTGCGCCCTCCTCCTGAATGGGGTGGACTGCTCGCTCTACCACGGCTGGATCTCCGCGGTCCACACCGAGGAAGATATCGCCCGCACCGTCCGCGCCTACGAAAACGCGCTGAGCGCCATGGCCGCCGAGGGGTGGTTCAAGGGAATCTAGCTCCCGTCTCCGCCTGGACAAAACCGGGCCGGTTTGTTAACGTATCGGGCTTGGTGGGCAGGTAGCTCAGTTGGTAGAGCACAGGACTGAAAATCCTGGTGTCGCCAGTTCAATTCTGGCCCTGCCCACCAGTATTTTCCGCAGCTTCACCAAAGTCACACTGGCAATCTGTAGCCGCGGCAAAGACGTCGGGCGCCCCGCCTGACGCATTCTACTGAGGAGGGGCGACATGGCGAGAGTCATGCGCAGAGAAGCACCCGCTTCCAGCCACCGCCAGGGCATGGAGGTGGAGT
>CAYJUC010000015.1:0-6836 GCA_964372605.1 uncultured bacterium
CGAGGGCGGGGATCTGCGGGGCCCAGCTCTGGGCCGTGCCGGCGAAGCCGTGCAGCAGCACCAGGGGGTACCCCTGGCCGTGGACCTCATAGTAGAGCCGGATCCCGTTGAGCTCCGCGTGGGGCATGGCGAGGGTATGCTAGCACACTCGACCCGCCGCGATAAGGGCTACCCGATTTCAACCTTCTCTTGGCCATGCGCCGATGATATAGTACCCCGCCGGGAAGGGGTCAGCGAAGGGTGAGCGACACGCGAACGCCCGAGAACCTGGAAAGCCCTGGATCTTTCGAAGGAACGGTGGTTTCCGGAACGGGAGAGGGCGCCTACTTCGTCGGGCTCGGCTGGGTGCGGAGGGAGATTCAGCGCGTGGTCGGATTCGATCCCTACCCCGGAACCCTCAACCTGCGCCTCCTGAGCCCCGATGCCCTTAGGCGCTGGGGCGGGATCAGGATGGAAGCCGGAGCGCCCCTGACCCCACCCGAGCCCGGCGCCTGCGGCGGCCAACTCTTTCCTGTTCTCGCCGGTGGCCTGATCCCGGCGGCGGTGGTGGTCCCTGACGTCACGCGATACGGAGAGGAGCTGCTGGAGATCGTCGCGCCGGTTCACCTTCGCACCCGCCTCGATCTGAAGGACGGGGACCTGCTGCGGCTGACAATGCTCCGTGACGGAGAGCGATAATGGCCAGAAACGCGGTAGAGATCAAACGGGGACGAATTGCAGCCACGCGCGCCGAACCGGCTCCCCGGCTTCGAGAGTTCTACCTGAAGAACGAACGCTGGATGATCGGAACCGCTGCCGTGCTCATCTTCATCGCCCTCTGGGAGGCGTTCACGCGGAGCGGGGCCATCAGCCCCATCCTGCTCAGCTCCCCGATCGCCGTCGCCAGCGCCGGCGCCGCCATGTTCGCCAGCGGAGAAATCTGGAACGACCTCTGGGTGAGCGGGGTCGAATTTTTTGTGGGCTTCGGCCTCTCCGTGCTGCTCGGCATTCCCCTCGGGCTGGCGGTGGGCTGGTACCGGAGGCTCTACTTCGCCGTCGACCCGTTTCTCTCCGCGCTCTACGCGACACCCAGGGTCGCGCTGCTCCCGCTGATCATCATCTGGCTCGGCATCGGCATCTGGTCGAAGGTGGCCATCGTCTTCCTCGGCGCCTTCTTCCCCATCTGCGTGAACACCCTGGCCGGCGTGAAGACCTCCGATGCCCGCCTCCTTCGTGTGTCCCGGAGCTTCGGGGCCTCAGAGCTTCAAATCTTCAAGTCGATCGTGCTCCCCAGCTCGGTCCCCTTCATCCTCACCGGCCTTCGCCTCGGCGTGGGGCGCGCCCTCATCGGCGTCGTGGTGGGCGAGCTGTATGCGGCCACTGCGGGAATCGGGTTCATGATCACCGTCGCGGGGGCCACGTTCCAGACCGACAAGGTCTTCGTGGGGATCGTGATCCTCGCCCTCTTCGGCGTGTTCTGCGTGGAGCTCCTGACCAGGCTGGAGCGGCGGTTCGAGACCTGGCGTCCCAAGGTGGGCTCGGCGATCTGACGAGCACTATTCATGAATTTGCTGACCGCGTCTGACAGGCCCCCTCACCCTGACCCTCTCCCCCGCCGGGGGCGAGGGAACCGAAGGGGCTCCCTCTCCCTCCTGTGGGAGAGGGCTGGGGTGAGGGTTCCGAGTGCGGACGCAAATAATCCGGACTAATGGCGGCGGTCAAGCTGGAGGCGCGCGGCATCTGCCTCGAATACTACCAGGCGCGGACGGAGAGCGGGCTCCTGGCCCTGGACGACGTCACCCTGGAAGTGGGATCGGGCGAGTTCGTGAGCATCGTGGGCCCGTCGGGGTGCGGGAAAACCACGTTCCTGACCGTGGTGGACGGCTTGCTCCCGCCCACAGCCGGACGGATCTTCCTGGACGGCAGGGAGGTGCGGGACCCCGGCCCGGACCGGGCCATGGTCTTCCAGGACGCGTCGCTGCTCCCCTGGCGCACCGTGCTGGGGAACGTGCTGTACGGGCTGGAGTGCCAGAAGGTGGATCGGGGGTCGGCCCTTGACCGGGCGCGGACCTTCATCGACATGGTGGGGCTCAGCGGGTTCGAGCACCACTACCCGCACGAGCTCTCCGGCGGGATGCAGCAGCGGGTGAACCTGGCCCGCGCCCTGGCCCTCGACCCCCAGATCCTCCTCATGGACGAACCGTTCGCTTCCCTCGACGCCCAGACTCGGGAGCTGATGCAGGAAGAGCTGCTAGCGATCTGGCAGCGCGCGGGCAAGACGGTGCTCTTCGTCACCCACCAGATCAACGAGGCCGTCTATCTCTCCGACCGGGTCATCGTATTCTCGGCGCGCCCGGGGCGGGTGAAGCGGGTGATCCCGATCGAGATCGAACGGCCCCGGAAGCTCCGGGTCAAGCGCGATCCCCGCTTCCTCCGTTATGAGGACGAGATCTGGACCCTGATCGAGGACGAGGTGAAGAAGAGCGCGCTGACCGAGCGGGAGAGTCGCGGCCCCATGGTGGAGACGAGCCGGGAGAACGTATGAGCAAGCGACGAAGCATGTGGTGGCTCGCGGTCGGTATTCTCATCCTCGGGCCCGCGCCGGCGGCGGCCAAGAGCGTGAAGCTCACCGTTGGCTACTCGGCGATCAGCGGGAGCAACATCATGATCTGGGCCGCTCAGGACGCGGGGCTCTTCGAGAAGCACGGGCTCGATGTCACGCTCGTCTACGTCTCCAGTGGCCCCAAGGCCGTGGCGGCGATCCTGGCCGGTGAGACGCCGATCTCGATCGCCTCGGGGGAGGCGCTGGTCCGGGCGCGGCTCAGCGGCGCAGACCTGGTGGCGTTCGCCGAGCAAACCGGGACCTTCGTCTTCTCCCTCATCACGCTCCCCTCGGTGAAGCGGCCGGAAGACCTCAAGGGAAAGGCCCTCGGAGTGACCCGCTTCGGCGCCTCGACGCACCGCGGGCTCCTGGAGGCGCTGAAGCACTTCGGCCTCGTCCCGGGTCGGGATGTCACGGTCCTCCAGGTCGGCGGGGTCCCCGAAATCCTCGCGTCCATGGAAGGCGGCAGAATCGCGGGCGGCGTCCTGTCGCCCCCGACGAGCATCATCGCGAAGCAGAAAGGCTATCACGAGCTGCTCGACATCGGATCTCTCGGCATCCCCTTCCAGCAGGCCGCGCTCGTCGCCCGGGAGGCGTACATCCGCGAGCGCCCGGACGTGATCCGCGCTGTCTCGAAGGCCATCGTGGAGGCGATCCATCGCGTGAAGTCGGACAAGGCGCTGGCCAAGAAGATCCTGGCGAAGTACACGAAGGTGCAGGACGACGCCGTCCTGGAAGAAACCTATCGGCTCTTCGTCACGAACCATCTGAAACCGATCCCCTACCCCGCCGAGGCGGGGATCAAGACCGTGCTCGATGATGCGGCGGAGTCGAATCCGAAGGCGCGCTCCGCCAACCCGAGAGAGTTCGTGGATCCGCGCTGGCTCCGGGAGCTGGAAGAATCCGGGTTCGTCCGCCAGCTCGGGAGATAGCGCGCGAGAGGCGAGATCATGGCACTCGAATACCAAGACCTGAGAGAGTGGCTGAAGAAGGTGGAAGCCCTGGGGGAGCTCCAGGAGTGCCGGGGAGTCCACTGGGACAAGGAGATGGGCGCCTTCGTCGAGATGTGCGTCCGCGCCAAAGGGGGACAGGCTCCGGCGTTCCTCTTCGATCAGATTCCCGGCTATCCCCCAGGCTACCGCTGTCTCTACGGGCTCCTGAACTCCCAGCGGCGGTTCGCCTTCTCCATGGGGCTCCCGTTCACCGGCCCGCTGAAGACCATGGAGCTCCTCAAGCTCTACCGGAAGCGGGTGAAAGAGATCACGCCCGTCCCGCCCAAGGTGGTGAGCTGGGGGCCGATCCTCGAGAACGTCCAGCGCGACGCCGAGGTGGATCTGTTCAAGTTCCCCGTCCCGGTCCACCACGAGCTGGATGCCGGCCGATACATCGGAACGGCGGACGCGGTCATCACGCGGGATCCCGAGGACGGGTGGGTCAACGTCGGGACGTACCGGATGCAGCTCTTCGAGCGAAACCTGACCGGGATCTACATCACCGAGGGGAAAGACGGGTACATGCAGCTCCAGAAATACCTGGCCGCCGGAAAGCCGGCGCCCATGGTGGCTGTGGTGGGGCAGGATCCGGCGCTCTTTGCCGCGGCCCGGGCGACCCTCAACCGCGGAGAATCCGAGCTGGACTACGTCGGGGGCCTTCGGGGCGAGCCGCTCGAGGTCATACGGGGCGAGCTCACCGGCCTGCCGATTCCCGCCCACGCCGAGATCGCGCTGGAGGGAGAGGTTCTGCCGGGAGAGAAACGGCTCGAGGGGCCGTTCGGCGAGTGGCCGGGCTACTACGCCGGCGGGCAGAAAGACGAGCCGGTCTTCCGGGTCAAGAGGGTGTACCACCGGAACGAGCCGATCCTGACCTGCGCCGCGTCCTTCAAGCCGCCCCACTCCCACCTCTTCGAGCGCTGCCTCATCCGCTCGGCCATTCTCTGGGAGGCGTTGGAGCGGGCCAACGTCCCGAACGTGGCCGGGGTCTGGATCCACGAGGCCGGCGCCGGCCGAACCTTCAACGTGGTGGCGATCAAGGTCAGCTACGGCGGGCACAGCCGGCAGGCCGGAATGCTGGCGACCCAGCTCGCGCCCACGAACTACGGCGGAAAGTGGACCGTGGTGGTGGACGACGACATCGACCCATCCAGCCTCTCCGAAGTGGTCTGGGCCATGGGAACGCGATCGGACCCTGCTTCGGACATCGAGATCACCCGGAAGAGCTGGTCATCCAAGATCGACCCGGTGAACCGGGCCGCGACCTACTACAACTCCCGGGCCATGATCGACGCGACGATTCCCTTCGAGCACCGGGAAACCGCCGCCAAGGTGGCCGTCACCAGCCCGGAGCTCCGCGCGCAGATGCTGAAGAAGTACGCGACCCTGTTCCGCGAGGTCCTGGGCGACCAGATCATCTAGGCCCCCTCACCCTGCCCTCTCCCCCGCCGGGGGCGAGGGAACCGACGGCTCCCTCTCCCTCCTGAGGGAGAGGGCGAGGGTGAGGGTACCAAGTGCCAGAGTTGGGAGGTATATATGAGCATGCTTCAAGTCACCGGCGTCACTCACTGGTCCATCCCGGTCAACAACTTGGAGGAGGCGGAGAAGTTCTATACCGAACTGCTCGGGCTCAACTACGTGGGACGGCTCGGCGACTCCGGGCTCTCGTGCGTCACCGCCGGCAGCCACTCCATCCTGCTCTGCCGCCGCAACGAGCCGGTGGTGAGGACCCCCGAGCAGGACAACCACCTCCACCACGCCTTCAACGTGAGCCCGGAGATGTTCGAGCGGGCGTGCAAGCTCTTCCACGACAAGAGCATCCCCATCGTCGAGCTCATCTACCGTGAGCACGGCGTCTTCCCCGGACGGGAGCTTTACTTCCTCGACCCCAGCGGGAACATGCTCGAGCTGCGCGACGCGACCTGGAAGCCCGGGATGCCCACCCCGACTCACGAGGCGATCGCGCGTTCGGCGTGATGGGAACATTCTTCGTAGAGGTTTCGCCCGCGGCGTCGCGCCAACTGGGAAGAAGAGAAACGGTTGAGCTTCCCATAGACACCGGCTCGATCTATACCTGGGTCTCTGCTGCACTGCTCCAGGCGCTGGGACTTCAGCCCACAGAGCGACGGCGGGTGCTGACCATTGAGGGGAAGGTTGTCGAACGGCCTGCCACGGAAGTTCTCATCACGTTGGAAGGACGAAGCCTCCAGACCGTCTGCCTCTTCGGGGAGCGTGGCGACATCGAGGTCCTGGGAGCCTACACCCTGGAGGGCTTTGGGCTAGCCGTGGACCCTGTTCAGCGTCGACTTGTCCCTGCCATCCTCTGCGGGGCCTAAGACCCGCGCGCGATTCAGAGCCTGAGATGCGTAAGGCGTAGGGGCGCGAGCCACCGCGGCCTGATCTCTGTCGAAGGCAGACCGGAGTGCGCCTCCATCTGAGTCCTCTGAGTCCATCCTGATACAGTCAGCAACCGGTAATATCCTTTACACCGGGAAATAACAAGGCAGTCCGCCTGCTGGAAGCTCGTCGTGTTACCTTTTCGATCGCGGTCATCGCGACGACGCCGAAAAAGCTCTCGCCACAGCTTTCGCAACGCGTGTGCCGAAGCCGTTTCACAAGTCGACCGTGGGACAACTTGCAGTCCGCCGGCTTCTGCCTGCCAGTGGCCGCCGTGGGTTTCGTCCCCGATTACAGTGACGGGGTCGCGGCGGGATTGCTCCGCCTTCCCTGGGGTCCCTCGGATTCGAGGAACCCCCCGGACACGAACGACGCAGGAACCTTGAACAGTAACCAGGACAGGGTAATTCATTACATAGCCAGGATAATTTATTACATAAAATAGGTACTGTCGCTTCCATCCCCGTGTCAAGTGTTCTTTATCTTCCCGTCTGATTTGACTTTTGGGCCTGGCAATCAGATTGCACCTCGTTGGCATGTCGGGGTCATAAGACAGGTTGGCCGGGTCCAGCAGAATCCCCGATCGCTGCTGGAAAAAATGAGAGGAATGAAAAGATGGAGATCGAGGTCGTGCGATCGGGTAAGATGACGGTGGTGCTTCCCAAAGGCGATCTGTACCTGGGGGCTGCGGACCAGATGAAACGGACACTCACTGAGATCATCGACAAGGGGCAGTCCGAGCTGGTCGTAGATCTGGGTGGAGTGACGCACATCGACAGCTCTGGACTGGGCGCGCTGGTGGGGGCCATGAAGCAAGCCCGCGCCGGCGGCGGTGACCTCACACTCTGCGCCTTGCGCGACGACGTGCG
>CAYJUC010000015.1:6936-24045 GCA_964372605.1 uncultured bacterium
GGCCATCTTCGAGATGACTCGCCTGAGTAAAGTCATGCCGGTGCACCGCACGAGTCAAGAGGCCTTCTTCGGGGGGTAAGCCGGCGGCTCCCCAGCGCCGAGCGGGGCGCCTGAAGCCAAGCCCGCGCTGTTGGCGGAGACCTCACACTCTGCGCCTTGCGCGACGACGTGCGGGCCATCTTCGAGATGACTCGCCTGAGTAAAGTCATGCCGGTGCACCGCACGAGTGAAGCGGCCGTCTTCGCGTGGGTAGTCCGGCGGTTCCTCACAGCCGGTCTCTCGCTTCTCCTGGGTGGTTCAGCCTCCAAGCCGCCGTCCCCGCTCGCGGGCGTCAAGAGCTGGGTGGTCTACTATGGCGGTGCCCGCCAAGTGGCTGCCGACTTAGCGCGCTTTGACCTTGTCATCCTCGACCCCGGAGCGCACCCGCCGCTTGAGATCGTGAAGCGCAACGGCGCCTTGGTGTTGATGTACGTGAGCCTTGGAGAGGTCAACGTCCACCACCCCCACTACGCTTCCGTGGCAGCCGAGCCCTGGGTGCTCGGGCATAACCCCAACTGGCCCGAGGAGCGCTTCCTTGACGTGCGCGCGCCGGCCTATGAGCGCTGGCTGCTAGACCGGCTCGTCCCCGCCGCCCTGGCGGGGCCGGTTGACGGCATCTTCCTCGACACCGCCGACTCGGCGCTGGAGCTGGAACGCGCCGAGCCCCAGCGCTTCCGCGGAGCGGCCGGATCCCTGGAGCGCACACTTCTGGCCCTCCGCCAGGCGCACCCGCGGGCGCTCATCGTCCTGAACAGCGGCCTGCCCCTGGCCGAGCGCCTTGGGCGGGTCCTGGACGGCGTGGCAGTGGAGTCCGTGTGGACGGACTATGATTTTAGCCAGAAGGCCTACCGTCCCCGGGCGCCCGACGACGCCCGGCAGCGTGCCGCCGAGTTCCGGCGCCTGGCCAGCCTGGGCCTGCCGGTGCTGACGCTCGAGTACGCGCCGCCCGAGGATGAGGCGTGGGTGCGCGGGCTTATTCGTTCGGCACGGGCGAACGGCTTCGTGCCTTACGTGTCCACCATCGACCTTCAGCAGGTGTTCACTCACACGCTTTCCCGCTGACCCATGAGCCCTGGGGATCTCTCCAAACTCCGCCCTGCCGGCGTCTCGCGCCGTGCCCTCCTCAAGGGTGCGCTGGCGGCGGGCGCGATGGCGATCGGGACCGGCGCGGTCTCGGCCAGGAGGGGAGCCGAAGCCGGCCGGCCGGACGCGCCGGGCGAAGTGCCGCGCCGCGTTCTGGCGCTGTACAAGTCCTACGAGAGTGAGGACACCGACGAGGGGAAGCGCCCCAAGACCGCTACGCTCAACGAGGTGCACCAGTGGGTCCAGATGCCCCTCAACTGGCTCGGGCTCATGGTGGACTATCACGACGTAAGCCAGGGGTTGCCGGACGAAGCTGTCATGGCCCGGTACCGCGGCGTCGTTACCTGGTTCCAGTCCGACGAGATCGACGCCCCGATGGACTACCTGCGCTGGCTCTCGGCCCAGGCGCGCGCCGGACGCCGGGTGGTGATCCTGGGCGCGCTGGGCGCCTTCCGCGACCGCCGCACCCTGGCCACGCTGGACCTGGACCAGGTGTCCGAGGCGCTGAGCCCGTTCGGCCTCGCTATCCGCGGCCAATGGACCACCGACCCGCGGCTGATCGAGATCCGCTACAAGGACCCGCGAGTCATGGAGTTCGAGCGCAAGTTTCCCCCGGGCCTCCCGAACTACTTCCAGGTCGTCTCCCGCCGTCCCGATAACCGGGTGCACCTCACGCTGGCGCGCCGCGACCTGCCCGATTCCGAGAGCCACATGGTCGTCACCGGACCGTGGGGAGGGTTCGCGGGAGGCGAGTACGTGACATACCAGGCGCTGGTGCCCTACTCCACGCCCGAAAAGGAGGCAGCGCGCCGGGTGGACGCTACCTACGCACCGGCCCTCTACGGCCGGCAGTGGTGGATCAACCCGTTCACCTTTTTCCGGGATGCGCTGGGCCTCGCCGACTGGCCGCGGCCCGACGTCACCACGCTCAATGGCCGGCGCATCCTCTACAGCCACATCGACGGCGACGGCCTGAGCAACCGATCGGAACTCCGGCCCGGGGCCTCGTGCGGTCAGATCATCCTGGAGGAGATCCTCTCCCGTTACTCCCTCCCCATCACCGTTTCGGTCATCTCGTCGGAGGTGGATCCGGCGCTGCTCGGGTCCCGGGAGAGCCTGGCGCTGGCGCGCGCCACGTTCGTGCTCCCCAACGTGGAGGCCGGCAGCCACTCGTTTTCCCACCCGCTGGACTGGGAAAAGCAGACCCAGAGCTTCCGGGTGCCGGGGTACCGCTTCTCAGTGGAGATGGAGACCGCGGGCTCGATCAGGTACATCGAGGAGCACCTGCTGCCGCCCGGGAAACGTGTCAAGGTCTTCCACTGGTCGGGTTCCACCCGGGTCACGGAGGAGGCTCTGGCCGTTCTGGACCGGCTCGGGATTCCCAACATCAACGGCGGCGACCCCATGTTCGACCGCCTGTGGCGGTCCTATACCAGGGTGGCTCCCCTCATGCGCCAGGTGGGCCGCCACTGGCAGACCTACACCTCCGCCTCCAACGAGAACCTCTACACCAACCTCTGGACCGGCCCCTTCTATGGCTATCGCCAGGTCATCGAAACGTTCCGGAACACCGAAACGCCCCGGCGCGTGAGCCCCATCAACATCTACTACCACTTCTACTCGGGTGAGCGCGCCGCCTCTCTCAACGCCCTCCGCGACGTCCACGACTGGGCGCTCCGGCAGCCCGTGGCCCCGCTCTTTACGAGCGAGTATCTGGCCATGGCGGAGGGGTTTCGAACCGCCCGCATGGCACGCGCGGCCGGCGGGTGGCGCATCTGGGGACACGGGGCGCTCCGCACCATCCGCTTCGATGGGACCACGGCGGGGGTGAACATGGCTCGCTCCCGCGGGGTGCTGGGGTGGAGCCACCACCAGGGCTCGCTCTATGTTCACCTCGAGGGGCCTGGGGAGGCGTTCATCCTGCTGACCGACCGGCCCGCGGAAACGCCCTATCTGAGAACGGCCAGCCATCGGGTGTCCGAATGGCGACGGGACGGCGGCGGCGTGAGCTTCCAGCTTACCGGTCTCGGTCCCAAGTCCGCGGAGATCGCAGGGCTCCCCCCTGGTCGCGACTTCGCCGTGGATCTCAGCCATGCTCTGGGCAGCCGCGCGGTCCGGTTGAGTTCGGGGACGGACGGGGTGCTCGCGATCACCGCGGGGCAGAGCGATCCGGTACGGGTGCGGCTCCGATGAAGATTGTGCCCTGGCCGGGCGACCTCCGCACTGGTCGGCAGCGCCAACGGACCCTACCGGCAACGAAAAGGCCCTCCGCCTGCGTCCGCTGAGGTCGCCGGAGAAATAGCCGCCTGCCTCTACAGGTAGTATAGGTTCTCCTCAGTCACCCTCATATTTTGTTTGAAAATAGCCGGAGTGTGGGCTATTTTCTGTTCGATGCCCGGTCACACTGCTATCTGGCGGCCACCTTTTCCCCTCAGACCCCCGTGTGTTGGGCTCGCGGTCCCCTGGCAGTCCCACTCGGTCGAGACCCGAGGCGAGAATGGGTGCCGCAGCGAAACCTTCTCCGGCTTGGTCGTCTGCCCGAAGCCCTTCCTCGGCGGCGGGGACAGCGACCCGGGGCGGCTCCCGTGAAGATCGGGCCCTGGAAGATTGTGGCGTTCTTGGGCGGGGTGTTCGCATTGATGATTGTCTCCCTGCCCACCGGAACTGACCTGGGGTGGAGATACCTCGACGATCGGGACTACCAGAGATCGCGGGACACGTTCACTGAGCAGCTCCGACTCGACGCCACGGACCCAGAGACATGGCTGGGGCTGGCAGCGGTACACGAGGCGCTGGGAGACCCGGAGCGACAGATCGCGGCACTGGAGATCGTGGCCCGCCGCTTCCTGCGCAAGAGGGAGGTGCTGCTCAGGCTGGCCGATGTTTACGAGTGGAACAAGGACCTGGACGGCGCCGCCAGAGCGCTGGAGCGCCTCACGGCCGGCGCAGACGCAGGCAATGCGTACCTGCTCCAGCGGCTCCTCAAGCTCTACGGCTGGATGGGGCGTTACGAGGAGCAAGCGGCTGTGCTGCGGAAGCTGCTGGTTCTTCGCCCCTCGGATCCCCAGGTGGTGGCGGACGTGGTGGCGGCGGCCCACATCCTGAACCGTCAGGAAGAAGCCCTCTCCGTCGTGGAGGCCTATGCCGACCGCCGTCTTGACGACCCCGAGGCGCAACGGTGGCTGGCTGAAATGTACGAGTCGATGGGTCAAACGGACCGGGCGCGAGCGCGCTGGCGCCTGGTGGCGCGCCTCCTGCCAAACGATTCCACGGCTCACGAGCGGCTCCTCACGCCGTTGGGCGGCGCGCTGCAAGAGGAGATCGAGCGACTGGAGCGCGCGAGGGGCGCGGATCCTCGGGACGAAGGCGCGCGCCGGCGGCTGGTGGAGATTTACCGCCAGTTGGGCGACCTGTCCCGCGCAATAGCGATCCAGCGCGAACTGCTCGCCCTCTCGCCCGCCGACCACGATCGACTCGTGACGCTCGGGCGGCTCTTCGTTCAGGCTGACCGGACGCGTGAGGCCATCGCGGTCTACGAGCGCGCGGCAAAGTCCAGCCCCGACCGTGTGGACACGCTGATGGTGCTGGCCCAGCTCTACGAGTGGACGGATCAGCCGGGCCAGGCCCTGGCCGTGCTGGAGCGGGTAGCAGCGGCCCGCCCCGCCGATCGCGCCCTCGCCGAGCGTGTCATAGCGGCCGCGCAGGCGGCGGGGGAGACGGATCGGGCCGTGGCAGCGCTGGACCGGCTGGCCCGGCAGTTTCCCCAGGAGCCGCGCTACACCCAGCAGGCCGTGGAGCTTCTGGTCGAAGCTGACCGGACCGCCGAGGCTATCCCGCGCCAGCGGCGGCTCGTTGAGCGCGATCCTGGCTCGCCCGCTCCGGCGCTCCGCCTGGCGCAGCTCTACGAGTGGACGGATCAGCCGGGCCAGGCCCTGGCCGTGCTGGAGCGGGTAGCAGCGGCCCGCCCCGCCGATCGCGCCCTCGCCGAGCGTGTCATAGCGGCCGCGCAGGCGGCGGGGGAGACGGATCGGGCCGTGGCAGCGCTGGACCGGCTGGCCCGGCAGTTTCCCCAGGAGCCGCGCTACACCCAGCAGGCCGTGGAGCTTCTGGTCGAAGCTGACCGGACCGCCGAGGCTATCCCGCGCCAGCGGCGGCTCGTTGAGCGCGATCCTGGCTCGCCCGCTCCGGCGCTCCGCCTGGCTCAGCTCTACGAGTGGGTGGGACAGGAAAAGGAGGCTATCGCGGTCTACGAGAGCCTCGATCGGGCGGGATCGCTCCCGGAGGCTGCCCTCTTCCGCCTGAGCGAGCTTTACCGCTTCCAGGATCGACCCGCCGATTTCCTGCGAGCTGCCGAGCGCCTGCTGGCCCGCCGCCCTGGCGACGACACCCTCCTCGCGTTCGCCGTGGACGCGGCCTCCGGCCTCAACCGCACGGAGCAGGCGCTCCGGCTCCTCCGTCTCCTGGTGGACCGCCACCCGACCGACGAAGCGCTGGTGTTGCGCTACCTGGCGCTGGCCGCCGAGGGCGGCCGGCTCAATGAGGGGCTCCGCGTCCATCGTCGCTTCCTGGCATCCTCCGCCGTCGCGACTTCCGAGTACCGGGGGAAGGCGGCGCGCGTCCTCACCGACCTCGGGCGGCACGCCGAGGCCATCGCGGAGTACGAGAGCATTCTGGCGGGGCCGAACGGGCCCGACCGGATCGCCACGCGGCTGGCCCTGGCCCGGCTCTACGACTGGACCGGCGCTGGCGAGCGGGCACTGGCCCAGCTGGAAGCGGTGATGCGCGCACGCCCGCGGGACGCGGCCGTGCTTCGTGAAGTGGGCCGACGCGCCATGGCGCTATCGAGACCCACTGTCGCCCTCCGAGCGTACCGCGCGCTGCTGATCGAACGTCCGGACGATCCAGAGGCGCTCAAGCGGCTAGGGCAGCTCTTGGCCTGGAACAATGACCCTCCGGGCGCCAAGCGCGCCCTGGAGCGATTCAACCGCGTCAAGGGCGGCGACTACGAGGTGCATTTCCTCTTGGGCGAGATCTACACCGCCGGCCGGGACGAGGAACGCGCCCGCGCCGAGTACAAAAAAGCCCTCCGCCTCCTTCCACCACGATCCCCACAGAAGTAGCCGAGGCTCTACGGGTGGTATAGGTCCAAGTCAAACCCCACAATATTTTGTTTGGAGGTGAACAGGGTGTCGGGCTAACTTGTGTCCGATGCCGATCGACACCACCAGATCTAGCCCCTATCATCCTTCAGGACCTCAATATTTCCGGCTCTGTCGCTGGCATCTCACGTCACTCCGGCCCCGGGGCCAGAACGGTTACCCCAACGCGACTCTCTCTGGCCTGGTCTTCTGCCTCACGCTGTTCGTCGTCTTCGTCGATACCCCGGTAGAGGCGCAGTCGCCGCAGGTCACGGCTCCAACGTTGGCCGAAGAGGCTCCCGATCCTTTCCTGGCCGAGATTATCCGGGCGCGCATCCTGGCCCGTCTCGGCTTGATGGAGGAGTCCCTAGCAAAGTTCCGGGCACTCCTGGCGCGCCGCCCCGGAGACCGCGAGCTGCGAGAGGATTATGCCGAGACGCTGGTAGAGTCCGGTCTGGCCGAGCGCGCCCGCGCTGAACTCGACGCCTTTCTATGGGATGACCCGCGCTCAGTGCGTCTCCGGCGGTTGCGAGCCCGCGTGGACCTCATGCGGGGAGAGCCCCGCCGCGCCGCGCAGCGACTGGAGGCGTTGTCGCTGGACGCCCCCGACGCCGCCGGAGTGACGGCTGAGCTGGCCAACGCACTGCTCCAGGACGGCCGATGGGCTCGCGCGCTCTCCCTCTACGGCGGCGTCATTGAGCGCGACCCCGATAACGAAGACGTGCGCGCGGCCTACCGCGAGATCCTGGCGACCCACGCTTCCCGCATCGAGCTGATCCACAACACGCTGTTGCAAACCTCAGCGACCCACCACACTGAGGAGGTGGCGTGGAAGGGATGGCTCGGCCAGCGATGGTGGCTCCGAGTGGGGGCGCGCCATGCGATCTACACGCAGGATTCCGTGCCCGGGGTCGATGGATTCACCGAGGAGGTCCAGACGGCGCTGGCCTTGCTGGGGTTCCAGCTCGGGCCGCGCTGGACGGCGCGGGCCGGGTTGGAGGAGGCGCGGCGCGAGGACACGGTGCGCACGACCTTGAGGCTCGGCGGGGCCTTCGACGATGGGCGGGCCACCACCGCCTCCCTGGGCATTGCGGTGCGCGAGCTGCTTACGAACCCGGTGACGGCGATTCCGCTCCGGGGGACCACCGATCGGCTCACGGCGGACATCTCGCGCCGGCTGACCGACCGGTTGACGGTGGCCGGGCAATATCAGCGTCTCCGGCACCGGGTGAGCGGAGACGAGCTCGGCGTGGAATGGGAGCTGGCCGGGCGCGCAGAGGTGGAACTCCTCCGGGGGCGGCTCCAGCTTACGCTGATCCCGCAGCTGTTCTTCTCTGAGTACACCCCGTCAGTCGGGAGCCCGCTCCGGGAGCGAGTCTCGTTCATTCGAAGGCAAGACATCATCGCGTCCGGCGTTCTCATGGGACTGGATCTCCTGCCCGGTGTTCGAGCCGAGATCGGGTCGGTCGGTCGGCGTGATCTTCACCGGGCCCTGACCTCCTGGGAGGTGACGGGGGAGGGACGATGGCAAATTCATCCCCGAGTCGAGTTCCATCTGCTCTATACTCGAAATACCGAGGGGAGCACCATCGGAGGCAAGGAAGAGAGTTTTACTGGCGGACTCACTGTCCTGTACTGAATTCCGGGAAAATGACGATAGGGAGGACCACAGATCGCGGGCGGGCGCTCCTGGGAGTCGCCGCGCTCCTGCTCCTGGCGGGGTGCGGAGGCGTGGTCCAGGAGTGGTCCAAGCCCGGGGCTGCTGGCATGACGCGCTTGGCAGTGCTCCCCTTTGGCAACCAGACCCCGGTGCCGCGGGCCGGCTCGGTGGCCTCTGAACTGGTCCTGGCCGAGCTTCTTGCCACCGGAGCGGTGGCGGTAGTGGACCCGAGCGTAGTGGCCGACTTGCTCCGTCGCGAAAGTCTTGAGCCCGCCGACGCCGAGCGGCTTCCGTCAGCGCAGCGCCTGGGTCACCTCTTGCAGGTGAGTCATGTGTTGCAGGGCTCCGTCACAGAGTACCGCTATAGACCGGGTGTGTCCGAGACTCCCGTGGCTGGGCTCACGGCCCGCGTCGTCGAGGTGGCCACCGGCGAGGTGGTGTGGACGGCCAGCCACGTCCGGGCCGGCTCTTCGTGGTTCCGAGACCACGGTCTCGCGGGCGTAGTCCAGTCCATCGCCCGGGACATGGCCGTCCATCTGACTGGCGCCCTGGGCGGCACCCGGGCGCGGTAAGCACTGGGTGGACGGTCGCCCGCGTCGCACCAACGCCTACCTGCTTGAACTGGCTGCCGGCACCGCGCTCCTCGGCGCGGCCAACGTCCTGCTGTTGCCGCGCGATCCGGGCTTCCTCTCTATCCATCCCAATCCCGCGCTCTTTCTGGTGGCCCTCATCGCCGCCCGCCATGGGCTGCGAGAGGGGGTGATGGCTGCCGTGGTGACGGGCGGGCTGGTGCTTGCCTCTACGCTGACTCGGATCGAGGATCTGACCCCGAGCGCACTCCGCAGCCTCGGCACCTACGCGACGCCCTTGCTGCTCCTGGCCACGGGATTTGTCCTGGGCGGCGTCCGCCAAGTGAAGCTCCGGGAGACAGAACAGCTTCGCACCCGCCTCCAGGGGCTGGAGCAAGAGCTGGCCGACCAGGCTGTGCGCTTCCTGGCCACCATCGAGGTGAAGCACGAGCTGGAACAACGCTTGGCGGACGAGAGCCAGTCGCTCTCTCACCTGTATGCAGCCGCGCGCGCCATGGAAACCTTGGAAGTTGAGCGCCTTTATCCGGCCATCACCGCCACGACCCGGCGGTTTCTGCAGGCCGACGCATGCCAGCTCTACCTGCTGGAGGACGACATGCTGCGCCTGCGCGCCGCCGAGGGGGCATCGCCGTCGAAGGCGGAGCTGCGCCCGGACGAAGGGCTGGCCGGCTTTGCCATACGGCGCGGGAAACCCGTGAGCGTCCGCGACTTTCTTCGGGTTTCCTCGCTGGAGGATCTCCATGAGGCGACCATGCTGCTGGCGGCGCCTCTGTCCGGCAAGGACGGAGCCCTGCTGGGCTGCCTGACGGTGACGCGCCTGCCCTTCTTGAAGCTGACGCATGTTTCCCTGGATCGGCTGGGGCTGGTGGCGGACTGGGCGGCGAGGGCCCTGGAGAACGCGCGGAGCCACGAGAAGACCCGCGCCCGCACCATCGAGGAGGACGAGATGGTGCGTGTCTACACCTACGCCTACTACCAACGCCGTCTGGAGGAGGAGCAGATGCGGGCGGAACGCTATCGCCGGCCGCTCTCCGTGCTCGTCCTCAGGATCCACAACTTCGAACTAGTGCCGCCCGAGCAGTGGCGCAAGTTGGGGCGCGTCCTCGCGCTGGTCTTCTCCCGCAGGCTCCGGTACATGGACCTCCTCTGCCGATACGCGACGGAGGATTCCCTCGCCATCATCTTGCCCGAGACCGCTCCGCGGAATGCCGAGGCGGTGGCAAGCCGCCTCTCGAGTGAACTCGCGGGATTCCATTTCACCCCTTACGTGGACGCGGAGCGGGAGCTGGAATTCTCCGTCCGCGTCCTCGCGGTGCGCGAAGAGCCGGGCGAAGGAGCCTCTGACCGCCTTCCGTCGACGACGCCCGGACCGGCCCAATGACCGGGGCCGCGTGGATGGCCGCGGCGTGGGCTGCCGAGGGAGCGGCCGTTCTGGCGCTGGCGTTCCTGCCCTGGCAACCGCTGCCGGTCGCGGCGACGCTCCATGGCGCGTCTGCCCTGGCGTCCGCGCGGGGGTTGGGCGGGGGTCGGGGCGATGAGCGTTTCTTCGTATTTGCGCTGGTACTGTCGCTGCCGCTCCTCGGGATCGCCGGGCTGAGCGCCGTCCGCCTGTGGACGCATATGGCTCCCCGCCCCAGGGCGTACGAGGAGATCCACGCCACCCTGTCAGAGCTCCCGGGACCCGAACTGGTGCCGGAGCCCTTGGACCGGGTCTTTGAGTGGCTGCAGACTCAGCTCTCGGTCCAACCCCTGGCTGACCTGATCCGCTCGGGCGACTCCAAGACACGGCGCTGGGCCATCGAGTTGCTCGGCAAGCGCGGCGACGGCTCGGCGGTGGAACTGCTGAGGGAGGCGCTCCAGGCAGAAGACCCAGACACGCAGATCGCCGCTTCGACAGCCCTCCAGGGCCTGGAGGAGCATTTCACCCAACAGATCAGCCAAGCTCAGGAGCGAGCCAGCCGGGAGCCGGAGTCAGCGGCGGCGTGGGCGGCGGTGGGCGATGCCTGCCGCAACTACCAGATGAGCCGGTTGCTCGATCCGGTGATGGAGCGCCACTGGCTCGGGCAGGCCGAGGAAGGCTACCGGCGCGCGCTGGCTCTCAACCCGGGATGGAGGTCCCCCAGGTTGGCGCTAGCCCAGGTGCTCCTCGGACAAGGGCGGCTCCCGGAAGCGGAGGCGCTGGTCCGCCAGTTGCTGGAAGCAGAGCCATCGTCGGAGGCGGACCTGCTGCTTTGCGAGATCCTTTTCGCCCAGGGGCGCTTGGGAGAGCTCGAGGCCGCGTGCCGTTCCGCGGTGGCGGCGGGCCGGCGAGACGAGCTGCTCGAATGGTGGGCCGGCGTGGAGGGGGCGGCAAGGTGATTCGGCGCAGGAAGGCACGGAGAGCAGAGCGGGCATCGGCTGACGTCTGCCTGATCCTCGAGGGTACGTACCCCTTCGTGACCGGAGGCGTGTCAGCCTGGATCCACCAGCTGATCGAGGCGCTCTCTGATACCCGCTTCGCCCTGTTCCACATCTCGGCCATCGCGGGGGAGCCGCTGACGGCCCGATACCAGCTTCCGCCCAACGTGGTCAGCCTGGTCAACGTGGGGATCCACGGCGGGGACGAGCCGCCGACCGAGGGAGAGCTTTTGCCCGCCGCGGCCTGGCAGGAGATCGGCGCCTTTCACGATCAGCTGCGCGACAACCAGGTCTCAGCGCTGGGGGACTTCCTCAGGCAGATCTCGCCGGATGTGGGGCAGGGCCCGTCGGCGCACGAGCTTCTCTACGGCAAGCCGTCGTGGGAGGTCTTGCGGCAACTGTACGAGGCCCGGGCCCCCGACGTGTCCTTCCTCTACTATTTCTGGACATGGCGCTTCACCCATCTGCCCATTTTCCGCCTGCTGCATGCCCCCATGCCGGAGGCAGCCGTGTACCATACCGTCTCCACGGGGTGGGCGGGACTGGCCGCGGCCATCGCGCGGGTGCGTACGGGCCGCCCGATGCTGCTTACCGAGCACGGGATCTATGCCAGAGAGCGGCGCCTGGAGATCGACCAGGCGGACTGGATCTACGTTCAGCGCCAGCTGCCTATGACCTTGAGCCTCGGTCCGGAGTTCTTCAAGGAGCAGTGGTCCCGGTTTTTCCTTCGCCTTTCACGCCTCGCCTACGCCCACGCGGACCTCATCGTCACCATCTTCGAGGGCAACCGGCAGGCGCAAATCCAGGATGGCGCAGATCCGGCCAAGACCCTCGTGATCCCCAACGGAATTGAGGTGGATCGGTTTGCCGAACTCCGACATCTCCCCGCCGAACCGGGGGAATTCCGCGTGGGCTTCGTCGGTCGGGTGGTGCCAGTCAAGGATGTGAAGACATTTATCCGCGCATTCAAGATCGTGGCTGAGTCCCTCCCGGGGGCGCGTGCCGTGGTGGTCGGGCCCTTGGACGAGGATCCCGAATACGTGGAGGAGTGCCGGACGCTGGCCGCCACCCTGGCCCTCGGGGGACGGCTGGTCTTCAGCGGGCCGGCCGACGTCCGAGAGGTATACCCGCGGCTGGACGTCCTGGTGCTGACCAGCCTGTCCGAGGCCATGCCAATCGTGATCCTGGAGGCGGCCGCGGTGGAAGTTCCGGTGGTGGCGACGGATGTGGGGGCCTGCCGCGACCTGCTCCGAGGGCGCGACCTCAGTGATCGCGCCCTCGGCCCGAGCGGCCTGATCACCGGCATCGTCGATCCCGAGGCTACCGCCGAAGCCATCCTCACGCTGGCCCGCGACCCCGGTCTTCGGTTGGAGATGGGGCGCGCGGGACAGGCCAGGGTGCGCGCATTCTACCAAGAAGCGGAGCTTGTGAAGAGCTATCGGGACATCTACAGGCGATTCATGGGTCGGCTGAAGACCGCCGGGGAGAGCGAGTAGTGGCTGGGATAGGCTTCCGGCTCAAGCGGCTCATCGCCAAGGAAACTTTCGGCTGGCTCCGCGCCCACCTCTTCGGCTCCGTGCTCTCGTCAGGGCCATGGCTCCTTTCGATCGGCACGCTGGCGACGCTCGCCTTCCTATCGCGGAACGTGGTGGGGAGGCCGGAGCACGATCTCTTTCGGGCGATCGTGGTCTACAGCTACACGTTCTCGCTCATCATCACGGGCGGCGTCCAGATGGTGGTGACCCGCCACCTGGCGGACGAGCTGTACTTGGGTTACTTGGGAGCGCTCAAGGCGATCTACCGCTGGACCGTTGCGGCCACCGCGCTGGGTCACCTGGTCGTGGCGTGCGCCTTCTATGGGCTGGCGCCCGATCTCCCGCTCACGGTCCGCCTCTCCGGCATCGTCCTCTTCGTTGTGGTAGGGTGCAGCTGGATTGCCATGATCTTCCTGGGGGCGGCTCAGGACTATGCCAGCGTGGCGGCGGCCTTCCTCGGGGGAAGCGTCCTGAGCGTGGGCGCGGCGCTCGGGCTAGGCGCGCTCTGGGGCCTCGCCGGCTACCTGGGCGGCTTCGTTCTGGGGCTGGCCGCCTTTTTCTTCGTCCTGAACGCGCGCATCGAGCGGGAGTTCCCCGCAACCTCGACGCTCCAGGGGCTCCGTTTGCTCGGCTCGTTCCGACGTTACCCCGAACTGGCGCTGGCCGGGCTACTGTACAATGGCGCGATCGCCGCCGACCGGCTGATCTTCTGGGCTTCGCCGGAGGGATGGCGGGTCACGAGCTGGTTTTACGGCTCCGTCTACGACACACCGGTCTTCCTGGCCTATCTCTCCGTGGTGCCGTCGCTCGCCATCTTCCTGGTCAGCGCGGAGACCGATTTTTACGACCGCTATCGCCACTACTACGGCATGGTCACCAAGCACGGCACCCTCCGACAGATGCTGGAGGCCAAGGCCGCCATGGCGGATTCGCTTCGCGAGAGCCTGAAACGGCTCCTCACCGTGCAGGTGCCCGTCACGCTGACGTTGATGGCTGTGGCGCCCTGGATCGTGAACGCCATGGGAATGCAGCGGATCCAGATCGGCATCCTGCGCGCCACCTTGGTGGGCGCCCTGCTCCACGCCCTGACGCTCTTCGGCATTATCGTCCTTCTCTATTTCGATCGCCGCCGCGCGGCCCTGGAGGTCTCGGGCGTGCTTCTCGCTGGCAACGTGCTGCTCACGGCGGCGTCGCTTCAGCTGGGGCCGCGCTTCTACGGCGTCGGCTACCCGCTGGCGGCTCTCTGCTCGTGCGCGTGGGCGTACTGGCGGCTGGAGGGAACGCTGAACGACCTGGAGTACCTGACCTTCACCTCCCAGCCCATTGCGCCAAAGCGCCAGGTGCCGACGGGCGCCCGATGAGGATCCAGACATCCTAAGTTGTCCCACGGTCGACTTGTGAAACGGCTTCGGCACACGCGTTACGTGAGACCCTTGATGACGTAGTCCATCCCGATACAGTCCAGGCGTAGGCCTGACCGGGGAGCTTCACGTCGGCGACGAATCGACCCTGTCCCCGGAGCAGCCGACCCTCCTCAAAGCGCCGTCACCCCCTGTCCGATCCCAAACTGTCCCGTCAGCCCTCCCCGCGGGGCTCAGCCTGTCTCAGGAACTCCCGCACCCGCTCCATCAGCTCCTCCTTGGGGTAGATGGCGTTCAACGCGCGCGCGCGGGACAGGGGATCACTTGCGAAGAAGCGCTCGTAGAGCACCTGCCGGCCGGCGAAGGCGCTGCACGCAATGTCCCACGCCAGGCGGAAGAGCTTGACCCGGTCCCGTGCGGTGGTGGTGTCGGTCGCCAGGTATTGTTCGATCTCCGGCGCGAGCGGACTCCCGAAGTCCGCCTCGCTCGGGATGATCATGAAGCTGCTGGACCCGAGGAGCTGGAGGATCTCCACCATGCGCGGATAGGCGGTCATGAACAGGTTGCGGGTGATCTCGACCGTCACCGGAGCAGGACACATCACGCCCCAGGCGTCGAGCTGGGCATCGGCTTCGGCGGCCCGCATACACGCCTTCATCAGCTCGGTGTACAGCATCAGCTCAGCGAGGCGCTCTTCTGAGTGGGGCAGATTGGCGTTCCCGAGCGCCTCGGTGACGAGGAGCGCCACCCCCAGGACGAACTCACACTTGGCGAGGTTCTTGGCCGCCCCCTGGTGGGCCGTGTGCGCCGAGGAGTGGGTGGTGGTGGCCGTCCGGTTGACCAACTCCACGTCGCCCAGCAGGAACACCCGCTCCCAGGGCACCAGCACGTCGTCGAAGAAGACGATCGAGTCCATCTCCTCGAAGCGCGAGCCCAGGGGGTGATCGAAGTGCGAGCGCCCCAGGTCGAAGCTCTCGCGACACAGGAACTTCAACCCCGGTGTGCCGCAGGGGATGGCGAAGTTGATCGCGAAGGGGCTGTGGCGCTCCGTCATCTGCGGGAGGCGCGGCGAGTACACCGCGATCTCGTCCGCCAGCGGCCCGAGCGTCGCAAGGACGCGCGCGCCGCGGACGACGATGCCGGCGTCCGTCTCGCGCACCACACGCAGCGCCGTCCCCTCCTCCAGATTGAACATGCCGGAGGCGGTCCGGCTACGCTGCAGGTTGATCAGCGAGTGCGTCAGGGTCAGGTCGTGCTCCCGGATGTGCTCGTAGTAGCGGCGCACGTTCTCCCCGAACTCGGGACGGTTCTGCGCGAAGTGCGCCGCGGCCGCCGCCCAGGCCGCGAAGGTGACGTTCATGAAGTCCGGTGAGCGGCCGACCATGCCGCACGTGCTGCGCGCCCAGCGGAGCATCATGGTGCGCCGCCGCTCGAGCTCCTGCCGGGTGCGCGGGATGATGAAGGAGAGCCCGACGCGGTGCCCGCTGGTCGGCGAGACGTACGTCATCTCGTCGCGCAGGGCGGGGTCGTGCTGCATGTCGTAGAGCCCCGCGATGGTCCGCACCCCGTTGGCCAACCCGGGGTGCGTGGTCACGTCCTTGACACGCTCCCCGCGCAGCCAGACCTCGCGCTCTTGCGCCTGCAGCCCTTGGATGTATTCCTGCCCCGTCCGCGCCGGCATAAGAGCGGCCTCAGCCCGCCACCCCCATCTTCTCACTCACGACCCGCCGCCACTCTGCGCGAGAGCTGAACCCCGGGCGACTGCGGCAGATGGCCTCGGTCCTGGCGAAGATCGCCTCTGCGGGCGCCTCGATATCGAACGGCTCGGCGAAGGGCTGCGGCGTGTGCCAGGGCGTGTCCACGAAAAGCTCAGCGCGGTTGCCCTCGGGGTCGGGGAAGTAGATCGACCATGCGTTGCCGTGGGTGACGATGCGGTTCGGCTCGATGCCCTCGGCCCGGAGGCGACTATACATCGTCTTGAGGTCTTCGAGCGTGGGCAGTTTGAACGAGATCTGGTTCACCACGCTGTCGCGGGCATCGGCGGGTCGCCCGGTGACCAGCACGAGCTGGTGATGCTCGTCGGGGTCGTGGGAGAGGAACGCCAGCTCGGTCGTGCCGCCCGGCTGGATCCCGCGGTCGTTGACCAGAAGGCCGAGCACGCGCGTGTAGAAGTCCACCATCCGGTCGAGGTTCCTCACGAAGATGCCGACATGACTGAACGCCGCGACGGGCTGTTCCATGGCTCACTCCTCCACAATGCGGTTGGTTACTCCTCCATCTCGTCACCCTTGGCCATCCAGACGGGCGGCATGCCTGATCTCTGTCGAAGGCGGACCAGAGTGGGTCTCCATCTGAGTCCTCTGAGTCCAGATCCTGATACACCGCGGATGAAGACGGCGTCAAGCACGAAGTTAGGGGCCCCCACAGGGGATCGTGGGCAGTCCGGCGCCGACGGAGCGCGCCGTTACGGCATCAGGCCGACGCCCTGCGCCGTGCCGCGCGCTCACGGGCAATCCGTTCCGCCAAGAATACCTTCATGAGCGACTGGTACGGCACGTCCCGTTCGTTAGCCAGCGCCTTCAACTCGGCGAGAAGGCCCGCTGGCAGCCGCAGCGAAATCGTTTCGGTGGACGGCTTCAAATCGGGAAAGACCCCCAATCGGGCCCGGCTCCAGTCCACGTACTCCGTCGTGTCGTGCGTCTCCCAAAACGTCCTCTCCTCGGCCTCAGAAGCGAACCCGGGAATCGGCTTAAGCGCCTTCCGCTTGGCCATAGGTCCTCCTCTCGCGACGGTTCATCGGTCGAGCCGAGATCACGCGCAGCGACGAGCCACGAATCGTGAAGGCGATCGCGAGTTCCCGGCCGGCATCTGTTCGCCCAACGCAAAGTAGCGAACCTCAACGGCCGAGTGCTTCGGGGCGCTGCTCACGAGAACCGGCCGATTGAAGAACACCTGCTCCGCCTCCGCCTGGGTCACCCGGTGCCTATGCCAGTTCTTCTCGAAGTTTCCCTCGTCCCACTGGAAACCCGTAACACCAGGGAAGATCTCCGGACGGGCCGCCATTTTTCGAAGTATACGACCAGCGTATACACTGCGCAAGGCCTGCCCCGCCCGGCCTTTCCGAACCCTTCTCTCGCGTTCAAGGCCAGTTTGGCGCTCCTTTAGACGGGCCGCGCGAGCGGCTCAGAAAAGCGGTTGGTGACCGCGATGCCGATGGATCTGCGTTGATACGAACAAGTCGCCCGTGGTAGGATGCCCCGTGCCCAAGCGGCCAAACTGAGATCTGCTCCTGGAGAGACACCATAT
>CAYJUC010000016.1:0-22826 GCA_964372605.1 uncultured bacterium
GCGTTGCTGAGGAATCGCTTGAGGTCTGCTGCCTTCCGCCTGAAATCGTCCCGAAACCCCTTAAGCATCGCGACAGTCTCGTGTTTCAGAGCCTTCACCCGTGCCCCTCGGGCGTCGAACGAGTTGATGATCTCCTGGGTCAGGTTTCGCATGTCATCGGCCATTCGCGTGGTTCCTCCCTTTTCTTCAAAAAAGTGTTCAAAGCGAAAAGTCTCGGGCGTCTTCTTCTCTTTTTTCTTGAACGCCATGGTTCCCTCCTGGGGCGTCGATGCGCCCTCTGATGTTTGGTCAGGAGAGAGATCCTGGCGAGACACGCTCTCCGCGGTCGTCCGCTCAAGGGCACCCCGGCAGAAACCCCTCGCTGGTCCTGGCAGCCGGCCTTACGCCGGCGCTGCCGCCGTGGCGGTCAGGCCGATGGCCTCGGCGTACTTCAGGTACGTCTCGACGGAGGCCACCACCACCCGGGCCTCGATGGCCAGAAGCTCGATCCCCACCAGGGAGACGCGAACCCAGGCATCGATGACCACGCCCTTGTCCAGGATCCGGTCCACTACCTCCACCAGGCTGGACGACGCGATTGCCTTCTCCACTGCCATGCTCACTCACCTCCTTTCGGTTTAGGATTTGGACGCTGGTTATTCGTGATCGTGAGGTGTCCTATGCCCCCCCTCACCTTGGTCCTCTCCCCACAACGGGGGAGAGGGTGGGGTGAGGGAGCGAGAGGCTTTCTAGACCCTCCTTGATGACCCGCCTCAGGAGGGCCGAAACCTCATCCAGCTCAAAGGGCTTCGAGATGAAGCCCTGGTACTCCCCCTTCCGCATCCCTTCCTGAATCGGCTGATCCTCTTCGTAGTGGTAGCCGGAGATCATCACGATCGGGAGCCGTGGGGCGATCTGCCGGATGGCGCGCGCGACCTCGATGCCGCTCTTGCCGGGGAGCTTGACGTCGATGATGGCCACGTCGAAGCTGCGCCCCCGCACTGCCTGGATCGCGTCCTCCCCGCGGTGGACCTGGGTGATTTGCACCCCCTCGTCCACCAGGCCCTTCTCCAGAGCCCAGCAGATGTCCCTCTCGTCGTCCACCACGAGGATCTCAAGCATCCGGCCGCTCCGCCGGCATGGTGACCGTGAACGTGGAGCCCTGACCCACCTGGCTCTCCACCCGGATGGAGCCTCCATGCTGCTGGACGATGCTGTAGGCGATGGAGAGGCCCAGCCCTGTCCCTTTCCCCACCGGCATGGTGGTGAAGAAGGGATCGAAGATGCGGCGAAGGTGCTCAGCGAGGATGCCGCACCCGGTGTCGGCAAACCTGACCTCGATCCAATCCTGACGGTTCTCTGAGGTGAGGCGGGTTTCGATGGTGAACCACCCCCCCTCGGGCATGGCATGGTAGGCGTTCAAGATGATGTTCATGAAGACCTGCTGGAGCTGGTTCTTGTTGCCTTTCACCTTAGGGAGCCGCGGGGCCAGGCGTTTCTCGATCTCGATGGACTGGAGAGAGATCTGATGGCCGATGAGCGAGAGGGTGTCCTCGATGGCGCTGTTGACGTCCACCCGCTCCACCAACCCCTCTGACGGCCGGGCGAACCGGAGGAGGGTCTCGATGATGGCGGCAGCCCGGCTGGCGGCGTTGCGGATCTTCTCGGCGCACTCCTGCCGGATCTCTGGGTCGTCTCCCTTCTTCTTGAGGATCTGGGCGGCGGAGGAGGTGATGGCCAAGGGGTTCCGGATCTCGTGGGCGATGCCGCCGGCCATCTCACCGAGGGCGGCCATCTTGGCCGACTGGACCAGTTGAAGCTCGAGCTGCCGCTTTTCCGTCAGGTCCCTCCCCACCCCTACCAGGGCCATCACCCGTCCGCCCTCCTCCCGCATGGTCGAGAAGCGCCAGGAGATAAGGAGCTCCTGGCGGCCCTTCGCCCACATCCCCGCCTCCATCTCCTGGACCTTCCCGTCCCGGGCAAGCTCGGTAAGGAGAACCTGAAGGTGGGACCGGTCAGCCTCTGAGAAAAGGTCGGCAAACTGCTTCCTCGCCACCTCGCGAGGCGAGAATCCCAGGGTCCGCTCGGCGGCGCTGTTCCAGGTCATCACCGAGCCAGTGGCATCTAAGGAGACGATCAGGTCATTAGCGCTCTCCACCACGCTGGCCAGGTGACGCTCCGCCGCCCTGACTCGCTCGCCGAGGCTCTTCTTCTCCGTCACGTCGTCCATGAAGAGCATCACGCTCTCCACCCGCCCGTCCTCATCCTTTAGCGGGGTCAGGCTGTAGAAATAGACGCGAGCGGCGAGCCCGGGCGCCCGGTACTCCATCTCCCCGCCCTCGAAGGGGCGATTCGTTTGAAAGACCGTGCTGACCCGCTCCTCCAGGTCGGTGTAGTCGAGGATCACGGGAGGGACGACGTCGCCGATCCGTTTTCCGAGCACCTCCCACTCTTCCTTCCGCGACTTGAGGAGGAAGTTCCGGTTGGCAAAGGTGACCCTGAGGCTCGGATCCAAGATCAGGATGGAAGAGGGGATGTGGGCGAGGATTTCTGGGGTGAAATGCTGCTCGGTAGCTTCTTGGGCCGCCAACTCTCGAAAGGCCCCGCTACGCTCTTTCAAGGCGAACTCTTTGTTCGGGTGCGTGGCATGGCTCTGACACCGGCGAAGGAGAGGAGCAAATGTTGGGCCAGTTCTTAGTCAGCGAGGCTGACGACCTAGAGTACAAGAACTGGGCATGGTCAACGAAGGAGGCCCAAGATGATGGGGGAAGAAGGTTGCGAGGGCGAAACGCTCAGCCGGACGGCTCTGGCGGGGGCGCCAGAGTTATGGCAGAAACACCCTGGCGCCGATGCCATAGCAGGCGCCCGGAAAAGAGCCCGGCCCTCAGCGCACTAGAAGGCGGTTCGCGTTGTCTCCAGGTCCAGCGTCCACCGGCACGTCTCTCCTTCAGGGGTGAGACGCAGACGCAGGCCCTCATCATAGAGCCACTGGATGTTCATCCACACCGGGGCCTCGGGGTTGTTCGCATCGGTGTCCACGGCCACCATCCTGTCCCCCCACCGAAAGACCACCACCTGCTTCCCGTCGAGGGCGTGCTCCTCCACAGTCAGAGGGACCACGCCGATGCGGTCCACTCGGGCGAGCATGATCTCCTGCCCCCTCGGCGTCTTCCCCTCGAGGATCTCGTATCCAGGAGGCCAACAGAAGCCGGTGAGAAAGGGAAAGGCGAGGATCAGAACGGGAAAGATAAGCCGTCGCGCCATCGCGGCCTTCTTATTCCTCCTCCTCTGACTCTCCGAGCAGGACGCCAGCCGGCTCGAGCCGCGGAGTCGTCCGTTCCAGTCGGTCCTGGCAGCGGACGCAGGTGATGACTTCCGGCATCGCCTTGAGCCGGGCCGGGGGGATCGGTTCGTTGCATTCCTCGCAGATCCCGTACCCGCCTCCCCGCAGCCGCTCCAGGGCTTCGACCAGCCGGTTGGCGCGCTCCACCAAGCGGCTCCAGGTGGCGAAGCTGACTTCCCGCCCCTCGTTCACCTGCACCTGTTCCGTCGGGTCGGCGAAGGGGCTGTTCTTTCCGACGGCTCCGGGAAACTCTTCGATGACCGCAATCTGCCGGAGTCGGTCCATCAGGCTGTTGAGTTCCTTTTCGATCCGGTCGCGAGCCTGGTTCACGGCGATCCACTCCTCTCTGGCTGTTTGGCTTGCTGGACCCCGGTGCGCGGCATCTTTGGGGATCATCGAAGGACTCCGCGATGGAGCAGGTTACAAAAGGCCCGATTGTCCTCCGCCCACTGCGCCTCAGATGTGCCCTGGCTTGCCCGTGGGGGAGGCACGCGTTCATCGTCGATGCTGTGGGTCCGGTCAGACGACGCCACGATTTCCATGACCAAGTGCTGGAAATCCCATAAGCATTCCGCCTGGCAGTTCCCGCAGCGGTACTGGGAGTTAATGACCAGCCAGACCCGCTGGCCGCAGCGAGGGCACGGACTCTCTGTCGCTACGGTACTCATTGCTCTCGGGACGAGAGCAAAAGTTGGGCCAGATCTTGGATTCACAAGGACTGGTTGCCAAAGACGCTAGTGGCCCAACATAGTGGACCAAGGTAGGAGAGAGGAATCACCCGGGGAGTCAGTCAGGCGGACGGAGCTCTGGCGGAGTTGCCAGAACTATGGCGGAAAAACCAGGGCGGCTGGGAGCCCAGGAGCGAAGGGGAAAAGGCTATCGAACTGATGGGGAAAAGGGGTGCCTGCGATGCGGATGTGACCGTCAGCAATACGGGCGGACAGATCTCACGACCGCAGAAACTCTCCCCGGCGGATGCCATAGCGCTTCATCTTCAAGTGGAACGTCTTGAAGTCGGTCTTAAGGAGCCGGGCCGCCACGCTTTTGTTCCCACCGGTAGTCTGGAGAGCCGCGCCGATCGCCCACCGCTCTGCCTGGGTGGCGGCCTTGTTCCTCACCTCCTTCAGGGAGAGACCCTCCCAGCCTGAGCCCGATTCCCCCCCCGAAGGGACCGTGGGATTTCCGCCGGCCAGGGCCGTGAGGTGCTCCGGCCCAACGAGGTCTGAGCCAAGGAGCACGGCCTGGCGAATCACGTTCCTAAGCTCCCGAACATTCCCCGGCCAGGGATGTTGGAGGAGGAACTGGGTCGCCTCCTCCGAGATCCCCCGGGCAGGCCGCTTGAGCTCCATGCCGGCTTCTTCCAGAAAGCGATTAGCCAGATAGGCGATATCTTCTGGCCGCTCCCTGAGCGGGGGTAGCGAGATGGTGAATTCGTTCAGCCGGTAGTAGAGGTCCTGCCTGAACCGGCCGGCCCGCATCTCTGTCTCCAGGGGGGCATTGGAGGCGGTAATAATCCGCACGTCCACCGGGACCGCGCCCTTCCCGCCCAGCGGCTGCACCTGTCGCTCCTGCAGCACCCGCAGCAGCTTTGACTGAGTCGCCAGGGGGAGGTTGGTGATCTCGTCGAGGAAGAGGCTTCCCCCCTCGGCAAGTTGGAAGTGCCCCTCCTTCCGCCGGTCTGCGCCCGTGAAGGCGCCCTTCTCGTAGCCAAACAGCTCCGACTCGATCAGGGTCTCGGGGATGGCCCCGCAGTCCAGGGCGATAAACGGCTTGTCGTGTCTAGCACTCTGCTGGTGGATGGCGCGGGCCACGAGCTCTTTCCCCGTCCCCGTCTCCCCTTGAATCAGAACCGTGAAGGTGGAGTTGGCCACCTGCGTGACCTGCTGGATCACCTTCTGGATCCTCTGACTCGGGCCCATCAGCTCCCTAAGAGAGCCGCCGGGGCCGAGCTGACTCCTGAGCGTCTCGACTTCCGCCAGGAGCGCCTGCCGCTCGAGGGCCCGCCGCACGGTGAGGATGATGTCATCATTCTGAAACGGCTTCGTGAGGTAGTCGTAGGCGCCGAGCCGCATGGCATGGACGGCCGTGGAGATCTCTCCGTAGGCAGTGAGGATGATCACCGGAACCTGTGGGTCAATCGCCTTGATCTCGGGCAGGGCCTCCAGCCCACCGAGCTTCGGCATCTTAAGGTCCAAGAAGATGACGGAGGGCGGGTGTTTGCGGATCGTCTCTAGGGCACTCTCCCCATCCTCGGCCGTGGCCACCTCAAAGCCCTGCGCCTTGAGGATCCCGGCCAGGAGCCAGCGCATGTCGGGCTCGTCGTCTACCACCAGGATGCTTGCCATTTTCGGTGGGCTCCTCTCCAGCGGTTCCCGAACCCTCGAGATCCAACATCGGTCCGACCCCTGTCTGAACCGTGGTGACGGGGTCCACGATCGCGGAAATCTGCCGCATCACCCAGGCGATTCGCTCGCCGCGCTCGATGATGACCTTTACCCACTCAACCGCCTTGGCTTCCCTGAGCTCTTCCTCCAGCAGCTGGGCATAGCCGAGGAGCGCAGCCAGGGGGTTATTAATCTCATGGCTCAGGGCACGCGCTGCCTCCAAGAGAGTGGCGAGTTTGGCGGCCTTGATGCGGGCGGCTTCAAGCTCCCTCTTTTCCAACGCCCGCTTGACGGTGAAGACGATCTCGTCGTTGTCAAAGGGCTTGGTGACGTAGTCGTAGGCGCCGAGCCGCATGGCCTGGACGGCGGAGCCGAGATCCCCATAGGCTGTGACGATCACGACAGGCATGTGGGGATCCATCCTCTTCACCTGTTCCAGAACCTGGATGCCATCGAGCCCCGGCATCTTGAGATCCAGGAGGATCACGTCCGGGGGCTCGCGCGGAATCTGCTCAAGAGCGGCCAGGCTGTCCTCCGCCGTGACCACCTCCAAGCCCTTGTCTCGGAGCACCCTTGTCAGGAGCCAGCGCACGTCGGGCTCGTCATCCACAACCAGGGCTTTGGGCATCGCCAGCTCCGTCATTCCACCCCGGCCCGAACCCTCTCCGGGGTCTTGGCCGGCAGAAGGATGGTGAATCGGGTGCCCCGCGCTTCCTGGCTCTCCACGGTCAGCCTTCCCCGGTGGGCCTGCACGTGGCGGTGGGCGATGGAGAGGCCCAACCCTGTCCCCCGCTCCCGGGTGGTGAAGAAGGGGTCGAAGATGCGGTCGAGGTGTTCCCGAGGGATGCCCCGGCCGCTGTCCATCAGTTCCACGCGGACCCATTCCGGGGGATCGAAGACGGCCCTGATCGTGATCGTCCCGCCTTTCTCCATCGCTTGGACGGCGTTAAGGAGGAGGTTCAGGAAGACCTGTTGGAGTTGCTCCGAATCACCCTCGATCCGGGGCAGCGCCGGGGTATGCTGCCTCACGACTTCCACGCCGTGCTCCGCAAATACCCCCTTGAGGAGAACGCAGGCTCGATCCAGCGACTCGGTCACATCCATGGGTGTCAACAACGGCTCCCTCGGCTTGGCAAAGGTCAGGAGCTCCCGAATCGTCCTGTGGGCTGCCGCCACGTTCCGCTGGATCGCCTCCAGATACTCACGGGTCGCCTGCCGCCGGTCGCCGGGGTACCCGAGCAGCAACTGCACCGAGCCCCCGATGATGGCCAGCGCGTTGCCCAGCTCATGGGCCACTCCGGCGGCAAGCTGCCCGACGGCAGAGAGCTTTTCTGAGTTGTGAAGGTGCCGCGCGTGGTTCACTTTCTCCGTGATGTCCCTGATGTGCTCAACGGCCTCCAGAGGCCGCTCGCCCTCGTACGCCAGCGGATACCCTGAGATTTCCAGAAAGCGAGAGCTCCCGTCCGGATTCCTCCGTGACATGGAGGCGAAGGCCACCCGACCGGCGGCAAAGGTTTCGACGACCGGGCAACCTTCGCAGATCTCTTCCCGGCCGAACAGCGCCCGGTAACACTTCTGGCCGATGGGGCCTTCGACCGGGGTGCCCGAGAGCGCAGCAGCCCCTCCGTTGGCGGCCACAATTGTGTAGGTCTGATCGACGATGACGAGGGAATCGCTGATCGCCTGGAAGACCGCGCGGAGCTGCCGTTGGCTTTCAACCAGCGCCGCCGTCCTTGCCTGGACTCGCCGCTCCAGCTCCTCGAGCAGAGCCTCCTTTTCGGACACAAGCCGGTGCCGCTCCAGGGCCAGGTTCACCCTCCGGCGTAGCGTTTCGAGCGCGAAGGGCTTCGGAAGATAATCGAAGGCGCCCTGCTGCACCGCCTTGATGGCGGACTCGATATCAGCGTGCCCGGTAATGATCAGGATCTCGGTCCTCGGGCTGGCTTCTTTCATGGCCTTCGTGAGCGTCAGTCCATCGATGTGGGCTATCTTTAAGTCCGCGATGACGAGCGGAGGCTGCTCCGCCTGGAAAAGACGGAGGGCGGCATCTCCGTCGCGGGCCAGCAGGACTTCATAGCCGAGCGTCGGGATAAACTCGGCCATTAGATCGAGGACGTCTGGATCGTCATCGACGACTAGAACCTTTTGCTCCCTCCGATGGCTCACCCCTGCCCTCCGACTGAGCTCTGGACGCGCCACCCCGCCCCCATCCCCCGCCTCCTTCGAGCGCTTCATCGACGCTTGACGAGCGCCTGGAGGGAAAGGTTGGCCTTGACGAAGTAGGCTGCGGCCCCCTTCCAGGGCCTGTTCCGCGTCCTCTGGCTGACCGAGGTTACTGAGCACGATGACCGGGATCTGCGAGGTTGCGGGATCCTGTTTGGCCAGCCGGAGCGCCTCCTCCCCATCTGCTGCCGAAACGGATAAGTTTTTACTTTTATCTATATTTATTATTTTTTTCCTTTCTGTTTGTCAAGAAAAAAATTGCTGGTTGATGAAAATGGCGACCCTGCTCGGGCCTTGGAGGGACAAATCTTGCGCTGCTAGAGTCTCTGGAGTACGGGAAGCCCCAACCTGACTAGGCGCCCGGAGCCAGTCCACCTGTAGAGCTTGAGGTCCACCCTGCCCTTGCGGAGCGAGACCCCCTCGCGCTCCAGCAAGATCCGCTGGGTAAGCATGCTGCTCACGTTGGCCCGGAGGCTGATGCCGCCGCGCGCGTTCAGCACCCGATGCCACGGCACGGCGCTCCCCTGCGGGCAGCGCTTCATGGCGTAGCCGACCGCGCGCGCGGCACGAGGCGAGCCAAGGAGCGCCGCGATCTGTCCGTAGCTGACCACACGCCCCCGCGGGATCTCCCGCACCAGCCGGTAGACGGCTCGGTCGAAGGCGATCACCGGGCGATGCCGAACTGAAGCTCGTAGAGCCGCGCGTACAGCCCGCCCTGCCGCAGGAGATCGGCGTGGGTCCCCTCTTCCTGCACCTGCCCCTTGTGGAGAACGAGGATCCGGTCCGCCATCTTTATAGTCGAGAGGCGGTGGGCGATGACCAGGCTCGTGCGCCCGTGGAGGAGTCTCCCGAGTGCTTCCTGAATCATCGCCTCTGACTCCGGGTCGACGCTCGATGTCGCTTCGTCCAGGATCAGGACGGCCGGATCATACACGAGGGCGCGGGCGATGGCGAGGAGCTGCCGCTGCCCCTGCGAGAAGTTGGCGCCCCGCTCGCGAACCGCCTCCGCGTAGCCGCGCGGCAGCGCCGCGATGAACGATCGGGCGTTGGCCATCTCCACGGCGCGCTCCATGACCTCCCGCGAGACGTGTCCGTTGCCGAGCATGATATTGGTCTCCACGGTCCCGGAGAAGAGAAAGAGATCCTGGAGGATGACCCCGACCTGACGGCGAAGGTTCGTCAGCTCCCACTCCCTCACATCCACCCCGTCGAGGGAGAGGCGGCCGCGGCTCACGTCGTACGAGCGATTGATGAGCTTGGCGATGGTGCTCTTCCCTTCCCCTGTCGCCCCCACGATAGCCACCCGCTCTCCGGACGCCACCCGGAAGGAGCAGTCCCGGAGGACCCACTCCTCCCCGCCGTAGGCGAACCAGACCCGGGCGAACTCGATCTCCCCCCGAACGACGCGGGGTCCGAAGGGCGAAATCGGTGAGCGGATCGCGGGCGGGAGCTCCAGGAGGCCGAAGATCCGCTCGGCCGACGCCATGGCGGACTGCATGACGGCGTACTTGGCCCCGGCGTCCCGGATCGGCAGGTAAAAGCGGTTCGTGTACTCGATGAAGGCCACCAGCGCTCCGAACGTCAGCGTCCCCTCCCAGATCTGGCCGCCCCCCCACCAGAGGAGGAGGGCCACGGCGGAGGACCCGATGGCCTCCACCACGGCGTACAGGCTCGCGTCGTAGGTCGTGGACCGGAAGAGGGCCCGCCGGTAGTCGGCGTTGAGACGGCGGAAGCTCTGGGCCTCCTGCCGCTCCTTGGCGAAGAGCTGGACCACGGTCACGCCCTGAATGGCTTCTTGGAGGAAGGCGTTCAAGCGGGCCAGCCGCACCCGACCTTCCCGGTAGGCCGCGCGCGTCCGGGAGCGGAAGAAGGTCGCGGCAACGGCGAGGACCGGGACCACGGAGAAGGTGACGAGCGCCAGTTTCCAGTTCATGAGGAGCATGACGAGGACGACTCCCGAGAGCGTCACGACGTCGCCGATGATGGCGAGGAGCCCGCTCGAGAACATGTCGCTGACGGCCTCCACGTCGTTCAGGATCCGGGTCATGAGACGCCCGACGGGGTTCTTGTCAAAGAACGTGGCGTCGAGGCGCTGGACGTGCCGGAACAGGGTTTCCCTAAGGTCGTGCATCACCCGCTGTCCCGTGCTCGTCATCAGGTAGGATTGCCAGGCCCGGAGCGCGTAGAGAACTCCCAGGCTCAGAAGGAAGAGCCCGGCGACGCCGGCGAGGCCGGTCCAGTCGCCCCGCAAGATATGGTCATCGATGGCCACCTTGACCAGATAAGGCTGGGCCAGCTCTACCAGGGCGGTGGCCGGGAAGAGCGCCATGGAGCCGTAGACCCACCGCCGATAGAACGCCGTGCGGGCCCAGAGCTTGGCCATCAGCCGGGCATCGTAGGCCTTGCCCAGGATCTCGTCATCGAAGGACCCGCCGCCGGCCGAACGCCCGCCCCTCATGATAAGTTCCTGTTCGAGCGCGGGCTTTGCCCGCGCAAATCAACTCGGGCCTCGCGCGGCGGGTGGCCTGCCTCGCGGCATGGCCCGAACCCGCCACGCTCGAACTGCATCGGGGGGGAGGCCTCGAAGGGGGCCTCGACGGCCTCGACGGCCCCCTCCGATTGTCTAGACATTTTCGAGCTCTTCCTCTAACAACTGGACCCGCCAGAGCCGAGTATAGAGGCCACCCAGCGCAATGAGATCGTCGTGGCGCCCCTGCTCCACCACCCGTCCCTCGTCCAGCACCACCACCCAGTCGGCCTCGCGGGCCGCGCGGAGACGGTGGGTGATGACGAGAGTGGTGCGACCCGCCAAGAGCTTCCGGAGACCCTGGAGGATCTCCACCTCCTTGGCGGCATCCACGCTGGCGAAGGCGTCGTCCAGAATCAGAATCTTCGGGTCGGCGATCAGGGCCCGGGCCAGAGCGGTCCGCTGGCGCTGGCCTCCGGAGAGCGTCAGCCCGCGCTCCCCCACAACGGTCTCCCACTGTTCGGGGAACGCCTCGACCTCGTCGGCGATCCCGGCCACGCTTCCGGCCCGGCGGATGGTGGCCGCATCGGACCGTTCTCCGCCGAACGCGATGTTCTCCCGGATCGACCGCGAGAAGAGGAACGATTCCTGGGGGACGTAGCCCACCGCCCGCCGGAGGGACGGGAGGGAGATCTCGTGGATCTCCCGGCTGTCAAGAAAGCACGTTCCCGCCGGCGGATCGAAGAGCCGGGAGATCATGGCGGCCAGGGTGGACTTCCCGCTTCCCGTCGGCCCCACGATGGCGACCGTCGCCCCGGCAGGGATCGACAGCGAGACTAGGCGGAGAGCCGGGCGCCCGTCGTAGGCGAAGGTGAGGTTCTTGAACTCGATCGCCCCCGATACCACCGCCTCCCGGGCGTCGGCGGCGTCACGGATTGCCGGCTCGGTGGTGAGCACCTCCGCAATCCGTTCCATCGCCGCCATCCCCCGCCGGGCAATGGAGAGGACCCAGCCGAGCGCAATCGTGGGCCAGGCCAGGTGCGCCAGATACGTATTGAAGGCCACGAAGGCGCCGAGCGTGATGCGGCCCTCCACCACGGCCCGGCCGCCGAAGTAGAGGACCATGAGCGTGCCGATTCCCGCGATCATCCCCATCATGGGCGAGAAGGCGCCCTGGGTGCGGGCCAGGCGGAGACTCCGCGTGAGATATTCGCCGTTGAGCCGGGAGAACTCGGTGATCTCCTGCGGCTCCATGGTGTAGGCGCGCACCACCGCCATCCCCGACAGGTTTTCCTGCACCTTGGCCGACAGGACCCCGAGCTGGTCCTGGACCGCCTGCGACTGGTGATGGAGAAGCCCGTTGAAGCGCTTGGCCAGGAGGATCAGGACCGGATAGGGGGCCAGCGCGTAGAGGGTGAGCCACGGATCGATCCAAAGCATTGCCACCAGCGTCCCCACATAGACGAGGGCGGTGCCGACCAGGCTCATCCCGCCGAAGCCGATCAGAAGCTTCACCGCCGAAAGGTCGTTGGAGGCGCGCGACATGAGGTCGCCGGTCCGGGCGGCCTGGTAGAACGATGCGGGCAGCCGCTGGAGGTGGGTGAACAGGTCGTTCCGGATATCGTACTCCACCGTCTGCCCTGCCCCGAGCCACACGAAGCGAGAGCCGAGGCGCACGAGGCCGTGGCACACGGCCAGGAGGATGATGAGGAGGATGTAGCGCCAGAGCGTCTCAGCGCCCGCCTGGGCCTGGAGCGCCTCGATGGCGTGCTTGACGGTCCATGGAATCGCGAGGGCAAAGAAGTTGGAGAGCGCGAGAAATCCGAAACCGAGGAGGTAGCGGAATCGATAGCGCCAGAGATATCGGAAGAGCAGCCGAGCCGCGGACATGGAGTCATTATAGTCCAACGGGAGACGGGAGCGACTGCCCATCGGCTTCCTCTCCCTCCGGGGGGAGGGAGAGAATAAAGGTGAGGGTGGGGCGGAGAGGCTTGTCCCCTCACCCTGCCCTCTCCCCCGGCGGGGGAGAGGGAGAATCAACAGGCGGCCCGTCCCGGTAGGGGGCGAGCGCAGCGTAGACGGCGGAGAGCGCCGGCGTGGGAACGCCGAGCGCCTCGCCCAAGCGGACCGCGTGCCCCTGGAGCGCCTCGATCTCCAGGCGCTTGCCGTGGATCAGGTCGTGGTAGAGCGAGGAGTACATGCCAGGGGGGAGCGCGTCGGCGGCCGCAACGGTGGCGTCAACGACCCCAGGTAGGAGGGGGGCTCCGGCCGCCTGAGCGACCCGAGCCATCTCGTCCAGGAGCGTCAGCAAGAACCTGCGGGTCTCGGCGGTCGAGCGGATCACACCAACCTGACAGCGGGTGAGCGCGGTCAGCCCTCCCATCGTGGCGATGAAGAGATATTTCTCCCAGAGGAGTCGCCGGATCTGAGCGGTAAGCTCCGCCGGAATTCCCGCTCCGTCGAAGACCCGCCGCAGTCCCCGCCCCCGTTCGGACAGGGACCCGTCCAGCTCGCCGAAAGCGATCTTCCCCCCGTGGGTGTGGAGAATCACGCCGGGCGCCTCTATAGTGGAGAAGACGTACGCCACTCCGCCCATCACGCGGCCCGGGCCGACGACGGCCTCGATTTTCTCCTCGTTGTCCACCCCGTTCTGGAGGGAGAGGAGCGTCGTTTCCGGACCCACCGCCGGTAGAATCGCCCGCGTGACCTTCTCGGTGTCAAACGACTTCACGCAGAAAAGGATCAGGTCCACGGGACCGACGGCTTCGGGGTCATCAGTGACCGGGCTCCGGACCGCCCATTCTCGTTCGCTCCTGCTCCTGACCCGGAGCCCGCCAGACAAAATCGCCCGGAGGTGCTCGCCCCGGGCCAAAAAAGTCACGGCCTCTCCTGCTCGCGCCAGCTTGCCCCCGAAGTACCCGCCGACCCCACCGGTCCCCGCAACCAGGATCTTCATCTGGATCCCGGCTGAGCCGAGACGCCGACCCGGAGCGCTCGTTTGAGCGCCAGGCGGGCGGCGTCGAGGGCCTGTGACTGATAGAGCAGCGTGTCGGGCGGCTCCCACTCCCACGCGACGGATCGATTCTTCACCTCGGAGACCACCAGGAGAATCGATCGCTGAACAGCATCAGAAGAGGCTACGGATTTTTTCGCCATCTTCGGTCGCCCGCTCGCGGAAACCGTTTGCGCTGCTGCCGCCACTGTGCAAGATGGCCCACCCGTTTGTCAAGCCGGGGTCGCTCGCCCTTTTGATGTGCTAGCATGGAAACGAAGCGGCATCCACATCTCTGCCGAGCGAGGCGATGAACGACCACTACCGGAGTGTTGCGGTGGCCGCGGCCACCAAGGCCGGCAAACTTCTCCTGGAGGAGCGGGGAAAACCGAAGGAAGTGACCAAAAAAGGAGAGGTGGACCTGGTCACCGAGATGGACCGTCGCGCCGAAGCGCTGATCGGTGACGCCCTCCGCTCCGCGTTTCCGGACCACTCGATCCTCGCCGAGGAGGGAACGAAAGTGGAAGGCTCGGCGCCATTCCGTTGGCTGATCGATCCGATCGACGGCACCACCAACTACGCCCACGGCTTCCCGGTCTTCTGCGTGGCGGTCGCCCTGGAGCAGGAGGGGGTCCCGGTCCTTGGGGTCGCCTACGACCCGTCCAGAGAAGAGCTGTTTATCGCCGAGCGGGGGCGGGGCGCGTCCCTGAACGGCGACCCGATTCGCGTCTCGAACTCCGCCTCGCTCAACGACAGCCTGCTGGCTACCGGCTTTCCCTACGACATCCGGGTGAACCCGCACAACAATCTGGCCGAATACGCCGCCTTCAGTCTCCGCTGCCGGGGGGTGCGCCGGCTGGGCTCCGCCGTTCTTGACCTCTGCTATGTGGCGGCCGGAAGGCTTGACGGCTTCTGGGAACTGAGGCTGGGCCCCTGGGACATGGCCGCGGGTGCTCTCATGGTGGAGGAGGCGGGAGGCGCTGTCACCGACCTCCTGGGCGGCCCCTTCGCGCTCGACAAGCTCCAGGTGGTGGCTTCCAACGGCCGGATCCAGCGGGAGATGGTGGCCCTGCTCGTAGAACTCTCGCGCAGGAACCCCGCCTGACCATCAGATCGACGCGGTCAGTCGGCGTACACCTCCACGGTGTAGCCGTTGGGGTCCGTCACGTAGATTCCCCACTGGCCGCGGCGGCCGGCCAGCTTGACCCCGTCCACCTTCAACCGGTCCTTGACCGCGCGAAACCGCTTGCGGTCCATCTCGATCCCGAAGTGGTCGAGGCCGCCGGCCGCCGGATCAAAGCGCCGCGACACCCGGCAGAAATTCAGCAGGTCCTCCCCGCCCGGACTCCGGAGAAAGACCATGTTCTGGTAACGGAACGCCACCTTCATTCCCAGGAGGGAGGTGTAAAACCGCTCCGTGGTTTTCATGTCTCGCGTCTTGAGCGCCAGGTGACGCAACCCGCCAGCCCTCATCCGACTCTCCGTTCTTTTCGGCCGTACTCTTGGTTGGTGTACTCGCTCGCTGTTAACCTAGCCGGGGCGACACCCCCTGTCAAGGGTCGAACGGTCGGGCGTGGCGTAGCGTGCCGTGCATCCGCTCCACCATGATCCCTATCGGCTCCTCACCCACCGCCCGACGAAGGTTCTCCGCTTCGCGCTTCGCGGGAAGGCTCTCCAGGTAGGCCACCAGCCACCAGATCTCCTCCGGCGAGAGACTATCCGAGTAGGAGGGCATCGGGGTGCCGCCGAGCCCGGTGGCGATGGTGCGGTAGAGGTCACGCGGCGCCTGGCCGTTCTTGCGAGGGCGCCGGGTCAGGTCCGTGGGGCGGATTGGCGCTCCCCAGTCGTCTTTGAGCTGGCTGGCCGATGGACCGTCGCCCCGGCCGGCCCTACCGTGGCACTCCCAGCACTGGGCCGCGTCGTAAACCTTGCGCCCTTTCAGGATCATCTCGGCGGACCGGGCGGGCGCTTGGGGGATCGTGATCGGAGCCTCGGCAGCTTCCTCGCCGAAGCGCGGAGAAAAGGTCTTGATATAGGCGACCACGGCCTGCCGGTCCGACTCGGGGATGTGGGTCTGGGGAATCATCGCGGTGGTTCTGACGCCCTGGGCCAGGGTCCGGAGAAGATCGTCGTCGGTGGGGAGCGCCCCGGAGGGAGTGGAGCGGAATTTGAAAACGCCGGCGCGGAGGTCGCGGGGGGGAGTCCGGAACATGTGAGCCGCCATCCCCCGGCCGTCTCCCGTGGTTCCGTGGCAGGCTGCGCAGTTGGTCTCGTAGACCTGCCGGCCCCGCTCCACACGCGACGGTTCGCTCGGCCCGGCGAGCCCGACGCCGACCCCGCCCAGCGTCAGGCCGGTGATCCCAACGAGCAGCCAGCTTCGTTTCGTCACTTCGGTGGGAGCGGAGTCGGCGTACCGGGGCCAAACCTCCCGTAGGTTCTGTCAATGTGGGCGCGCACGTCGGCCAGCGCTTTCCCCTCGTTCCTGAGGCGCATCACGTCCCGCGTGATGTCCAGGCAGATGCGTCAGGTGGCCGCGTGGCTGGTGAACGTCATCCGGCCGTCCGGGTGCTCCCGCTTGATGTAGCAGGCCCGGTTCGAGGTGTGGCCGATGTTGCCACAGCCGCAGTAGCACGGGATGTATTTCAGCTCCTCCCCGCGCTCCACGGCGTAGCGGTAAAGGTCGGTGTTGTCCTGGGTGCGGCTCCTGGCGAAGGCTGGAAGCTGCCCCTTCGGGAGCGTCTCGATGTAGTCGCCGACCTCATCCCGTACGACTTGTGCGTCAGCCGCACGGCCGCCCCAGAGCCAGAGCCCGCCCCATGATGCCAGAACGAGCGCCGTCAGCCCGGCCAACCACCAGACCAGCTTTTTTGGTGATCGCATCACTTCCTCCTCCCTGTAAGTAGCATCTTCTCATTCTCAGGCGAAGTGAAGGACGATCGCGTGGAGCAGCCCCAGCACAGCCGCGGCTCCGCCCACGCCCAGAGCGAGAAGCAGATTGAGCAGCAGGAGCCCTCGGGAGATCCGGCCGGCTGCCCGCTCGGGATTCCGGTGCCAGGCCTGACGGGTCAGGAGGACGGTTGTGAGCACCGCCCCCAGGATCAGCAGATGCTTCGCGGCCAACGTATAAACGTACTCTTTCCCGAAGAAGATGCGCGGGACTTCCCAGTTGAAGAGGCTTAACCCTCTCGCGAAGGGGGTCCCGTACTCCATCTTGTTAAACCCGGTCCCGACCCCGATGGCCAGAGCCAGCCACGTCAGGACGACCGTGCTCGGCAGCGGAAGCCGCGGGGTGAAGAGCGCCAGCGCCGTGACACCCAACCATAAACCAAAGCCTAGCAGGTGCCCCCAGTCCAGAACAAGCAATGCCCAGCCTCGCCATCCGAGCGAGAGCTCGGGCTGGCCGCTCCCGGAAATCGCCCGGGGGAGGTCTCCGGCGACGCTGACCTCAAAGTGCGCCTCGCCCACATACTTCCCTCGCGCCGTAACAGTCAGGGCCCAGCTCCCACGGGCAGGGAACTCTACTCGACCCTGATAGATACCGGGTTGGGGAGTGGGCGCCAGCCAATGCTCCCTCAGCCGGAATGCCGATCCCCGCTCCTTCTCGACCCCGGAGACCAGGACCTCGGCCCCGGCCACCGGCTCTCGGCCGCTGGGGTCCCTGACCTCGACGGTGAGGATCCGGCTGGTCGGCTCCCACGGATGCTCCAGCACCGAGATGAGCCGGATTCGCGGAAAGGTCGGCAGCTCATGGGCGAGCCCGTGGAGAGGGAAGGTGCAGAGCAGGAGCGCCGCCGCGATTAGTCCGAGCCACCCCCTCATGCCCGGCAGGGTCCCTCAGCTGACGGTGTCTGAAAGATCCCGGCGCATCCGCTCAAACTCCTCGCGGCTGATCTCTCCCCTGGCGTACCGTTCGCGAATGAGCTCCAGAGCCCTGTCAGATCCACGGCGAGCTTCCCGAGCGTCCGGGCTTTTCACGAGCCACCGAATCCCTGCGATGACGCCGATAACCCGAGAGCCAGGAGCCCGAGCCCGAAGAGGAAGTTGAACCACATGACGGCGCTCATCCACCCGCCGCCCATCATCCCGCTCATTCCTCCCATCATTTCTCGTATCCTCCAATCCCTCGGGGCCTCCTGGGAATAGCTAAACGGATGGCTCTCAGAACCCTGGCCGGCTATGGATCGAGATGTGGAGGTAGCTCATGGCCCCCCCGATGATCAGGATCAACAGGCCGAGCACTACGTTGAGCTGGACCCAGGTGACCGCCGGGAGATCCCGCCATCGCCAGAGCGCCCACACCCCCGTTCCCAGGAGCAAGAGAAAGGCGCCGAGCTTAAAGAGTAGCAACCCGGCATAGGAAGAGCCGTAGGGTTGAATAAGCATGACCTGGAGGTCATCAATGGTGATCAGGCGTCCGAGCGGCGTGTTGTAGAAAAGGTTATATACCCCTGTGAGGAGCAGAAGGGCAATCCCACCAACCTGCCAGAGAAATAGCGTCCTGGGCGAAGCTTTCAACACTGGTGATCCCCCGCCCCGGACGGAAAGAAATGCGAGCATGGCGAGGCCGCCGAGCCAGATTGCTGCCCCGAGGAAATGAAGCCCGCGACCCGCCAGGTTGAGCGAGTCCTGTAGTCGGAGGGAGGGTTCGGAGGGAGCGGAGAATAGGCCCGCGGCGCCCTCTCCAACCCGATCGACAAAATCCACGACCCCGGTCACCGGTCCCGACACCTTGATTCGAAACAGCCAGGGGCCGGCCATGGGGAGACGTACGCCCCCTGCATAAGTTCCCGGTTCTCCGCGTGCGGAAAAGAGGACCGGCGGAACCTTGTGAATGCCCGGCATCGTGCGCATGTCCGCCAAGAGCTCCACCCGTGCCTCGGAAAGCGGCTGGCCGTCCGAGCCTCGAAATACCCCGACGACAAAGCGTCGCTCGAGGCGATCCTGGAGGCCTTCGGCGTCACTGGCGATCTGGATCCATGGCGAGGCGCTCTGGGTAACCTCCTTAGGCACCACTGCTGGATTTTCCCGCTTATGTGATGACGCAGGCATCGCCAGGAAGATAGAGAAGAGCAGTAGGGAGAACGCGACGAACAACTGGCTGATCCGCCTCATGGCCGCTTCTCCAACCTGACGACGAGCAGGGCATTCGGGGTGGATTTTAACAGGAAGCGCACGCGATCACCGGGCTTGACGCCATCCAAGAGCGTCTTCGACTCCAGGAAAAAGTCCATGCTGTGCCCCTCCATGAGGCCCGGAATAGTCTCGTGGCGGATCACGACAAAGCTCTGGCCCACCTCCTCGACGACGCCGACCGCGCGCCAGGTGCCTTTCGCGGGGGTCAGGAGCCCCAGCAGCCCCAAAACCCCGGAGCCGAGAACGAGGAGCAGCGCGGCCACGACGAGCCAGGGCCCGGAGGAGGTCTGGCGAGGAGCCCGCGGTGCACTGTCATTCATTGGACCGGTCCGGTCCGGATCACGCCGGCCATCCGGATTCGTCTCACCGGATTGACTGATACGCTCCTCGCCCTTCCCCGGCGCTGACGATCCCGCGGACCGCCTCGTCGAGCTTCGCGGTGATCGTCTCCCTTCCGAGCGCGCCGATATGCTTGTACGTGATGCGCCCATCGCGATCGATGAAGAATGTCTCAGGCAGACCCCACACACCGTAGTCGATGGCGATCTTGCTGCCGCGATCAATACCGTTTGGGTAGGTGATGCCGAACTCCCGGAGGAACTCCTGCGCACTCGAGTCGTCGTCCTGAATGTTCACTCCGACGAACACGACTCCCTCGCCCTTGTACTTCTGCCAGGCGGCCTCCAGGGTCCGCGCTTCCGCCCGGCAGGGCGGGCACCAGGAGGCCCAGAAGTTGAGGAAGATGACCTTGCCGCGCAGGTCCTCTAGCCGGATCGTGGCGCCGCCGAAGAGTGAGAGCGTGAATGACGGCGCGGGGCGGGCGATCAGGGGCGAGGGAATGTGCCGGGGCTCGCGCGTCATGCCGTAACCTAACAGCGCCAGCATTCCCAGCACAGCCACAAGCGGAAGGAAGTATCGCCACTTCATCGCATCGGGGTGACTGACCCGAGAAGCCGCTCCAGGCGGCGTCGGGAGCGCTCGAATGCCATCGGGACTGCCGGCTTCGGGGGCTCTACCCCGGGAAGGGATTCCCTCAGCTGCTCGAGCGCATCCTTGACCTCGAGCCCGGCATCGTCTTTGCGCCTCAACGCGGCCTCAATCTCAACAGCTACGAAGGTCCCGAGCCGACGACCCGCTGCCGGGCGAACTCGTAGAACCGGTCCTGGAACACCAGCGACGCGCCCGCGCTGGCGCCGAGCGCCATCAGGAAGAGCCCGGCTGCCACTGCCCAGATGGGTGGTTTCCTCCACTCTGTGGCCGTGTCCACCTCCGACTATCGCGTCTTCTTCGGCCTGGAGATCCGCTCGCTCTCGACCATGTGATGAAGGTTATAGCGCCAGATGTGGAAGATGCCGGCCGCTTCAACCAGATCTCCCTCTTTTGCTGATGGTCGTGCCCAGGAGAAGACCGTGATACTGGCGGATCGATCCCCGACAGCAAGCGTGTAATAGGGCCTCCTGTTTGGAAACACGGACCGTTGTGCCCTCAGGACGGTTCCTTGAATCACCACCTTCTGGCCCTCGTACGCCGCTGGAGCCGCCAGAATTGTCGCCACCGAAACGGGCGCGGAAGAGTCCGAGTCGGCGCGGCCCCCAGCAACAAACGCAAGTTCAGGACCCGCCCCTAAAAGGGTGACCAGAGTCACACATGCCGCAATTGCTCGACCCATCCCGGTCCATCCGGCCGCTGTTCGCGATCAGAACCGAACCGCGTTCCGGGACCTTTCCGGCGTGCCCGCGTTGGACCAACACTTTCGTTCGGCCCCGCGACGGACTCGCGCGATCCTATCGTCGGGGCAGAAACTTCTTGGCGCTCCCAGCTCTGGCTACTGCGGCTCCGTCGACGATATACTGCTGGATGGTCTCCAACATCCTGTCCAGGACCACCGCGGCCTTGCCTTCGTCGGGTTTCGCCGGTTTGGCGTTGCCTCCTGCGGCCCACATTGGATCCACCATCATGCCGCCGAGATACGTTGCGGCGTCCTCGAAGCCTATCCGCAGCGTGGCCGCCGCCTTCGGGTCCTGCATCGTGATGACAAAGTCAGCGAGATTGTAGTACCGCCACGCGGCATTCAAGATTTTCCTGGCATGCTCCGGCCGCTGCTCGGGCGACAGGCCCGGATCCTGGAGCTTGGCCATCGCGTCACGGATTCGCTCCCTTGTCAGGAAGGCGAGAAAAATCGTGAGCCGTAGCTCGGTGCCCGGCAAATCCTGAGCTTTGAGCGCCGCCCGAAGCCCGTCTTCCAGGCCCCGTGGAAGGCTCTTCTCATGCTTTTCCATGGTGGCGTGGACGATTCCGTCGTCGAAAAGCTTGAGCGAAACGTCGAACCGACCGGCCCTGCCCGCAAACTTGATCTCCTTGAAGTTCTTCGTGATGTCATCATCCTTGGGGGTGAAGACGCCCACGTGGTGCGCGCCGACCGGCGCCAGGAGACTCACGTTCAGGAGACCCGTTAGGGCAATCGTGACGCCACGTTTCAGCATTCACGGAAAACGGGTGTCTCGTGCACCCCGGTGTTGCTCATCTGGTGTTTTGGGCCGGTCGAAATGTCGTTTGATGCTATCAAGTCAGCGAAATCCCCTTCCTGGACCACCCGGACAGACGGCGTCGGCTCAAGGTGATGAAGGCCGGTGCCCGCACCGCGTAGTCCAGGAATTTCTCCCCGAAGAATGTCGCCAGCTCCTCATCCTCCCAGCGGGCCAGGCGGATGTACATAATGATCAGCACCGGGGCCATCACGAACGTCGGGAGCGTCGGCCACTGGATGTTGAAGGCGAGAATGATCAGGATCAGTCCGAGGTACTGGGGATGCCGCAGGTAACGGTATATTCCGTCGGTCACTAGCTGACTTCGTCCACGGTAGACGGTAGCCCATCCCACGGCTACAAGGCTCGCGCCCAGAACGATAAGACCGATGCTGACGACCATGACCAAGTAGACCCCCAGGCTGAGGGGGAGCACCCCGAGCCGGTCCAGGGCAAAGGCCCAGAGATGGCTCTCGTTCAGTCCGAAGGCCCAAGGAGGGAGACCGAGGAGGGGCGCCAGGAGGTAGATGGTGAGCGGGATTCCGAACATCTCTGTGAATAGCGAGATGAGGAAAGCAGTGTAGAGCCCCGCACTCCGCCACTCTAACCGGAGCCTGGGCCGGGAGAAGCCGAGCAGGAACACGCTGAAGAGTCCGGTCGCGATCAAGACCGCCCACCAGTTCCCGTACCAGAGCTCGAAGGGAAGGCTGTGGTCGCCCCGAAAATCCCGGACGGTTTGAGTCAAGAGCCAGAGGCCGGCGCCAACCACCAGCCCCACCAAGCCCCAGCGAATAGCCGGCCACGGCGCGTTCATTCTCTCCTCCGCTTCAGCTTTCGCCCTTCGCCTGGCGCAACGCGCGGACAATCCTCTCGCTGTTCTCGCCAAACCGGCGGTCGATCTGGCGCGTTCGGATCCGCCCCCGTTTGTCGATGATCACATACCCCAGATCGGCCATCTCCATCCCTTCGCCCTTCATCTGGTATGCGCGGATGACCTCCATCGAGACGTCGGACAGGATGGGGAACGGCAAGGCCAGCTCCTGGGTAAGGCGAGCCGCTGCCTCCGGGGTGTCCCTGCTGATCCCCAGCACGGCCGCTCCTTCGGCTATCAGCTCACCGATATTCGACCGCAGCTTCCCGAGCTGCACGCGGCACATCTCTCAGCCGGCCGCCATGTAGAAGAGGAGAACAACTTCCTGCCTTCCTAGGTACTCGTCGAGGGTGATCACCCGGCCAGTGGAGGCTAAGAGGTTGAAGCGGGGAGCTGGTTCTGGCGTCGCCCGAGCCCCGTTCCACAGCCAAATCCCAACGCCTCCCGCGGCGATAAGCCCGGCCAGGAGGGTACCGACCATCCACTTCCGTCGACGCCTCGTGGGATGCGGCTCCGGCCCGCCCTTAGCGCGTTGCTCGAACTTCCTTCTCACCTTCCGTCCCATCTATCCCTCTTTTGGTTTCTCCCGCAGCACGATTCTCACGTTCCGGCGGAGGCGGTCGAGGGATTGCTCGTTATCGGGGAGGTGATAGGCGCGGATCTGCGCCTGTCGATCCACCAGCACAAACCGGGAGCTGTGAATGACGAGCCCTTTCGAGCCATGAGCGGCGAACGCCACGCGCGGCCGGAGGATGCGGAACATGCCACTCGTCTGCGTGGGGTCGTCCGGATCGACCACGCTCAGCTTGAAGCCGTCCGCCGCGAGCTGATAGATCGCGCGCTTAGGCCCGGTCAGGAAGAGCCATCGCTCCGGGTCGGCCCGGTAGCGCTCGGCGTATCGCGCGAGGA
>CAYJUC010000017.1:0-22675 GCA_964372605.1 uncultured bacterium
GAAGGCTGACGGTCACGCTGATGGCAGGGGGAGCGATCATGGCCGTCACCCAGCCTGACCCTGGCGCGGCGACGCGGGAAACCGCCGCGCGAACCGGAAAAGGGGCCGGAGAAAAGAAGAAGGTGAGGAACCCAAAAAGGAAAGCGTAGGCGAGACTCACTCCCGCGTGCACCCCCATCCGAGAAGCGTCGTGCCGTCTGGGGGAGGCCCGCCAGAGACAATCTCCCCCAGCGGAACGAGCGCATTGGTGAGATCGGTCCTGGGGGAACCCGCGCGGACCGAGGGTGTCGAGAGCGCGACGACCGCCAGGGCGAGCGCGAGCCTTCCAGCGGCGCGCCGCACGTTCCACCCACTACAGCCGCGCCTGGTTGGCGCGTTGGGCGCGCAGCCGGTCGGCACACTCGAGGAGCGCCTCGTAATCCAGCATCGACACCAGGCCGAAGACGGTCTCGCCATCGGTCCAAGCCACCGTCCGGTAGCCCTTCCGCTCCCGCGTGAGGTAGTCGTGACCGCGGTAGGTAACCCGGGTTCCCCCGAGATCGGCGTCGCGGCCGGAGCTCGGCACCATGAACACGGACAGGAGAGTGCGCCCCTTCTCGTAGAGGACGTGCGCTGCCTTCCGCTCGTGAGCCACGTCAATCCGCGCACCGACCAGCCGGATCCCCGACGGTGAGTAGTCTGGCACTGTCACCCGCAGCTCGGCCCGCTGGCGGAACCACTTTTCGATCTCGAGCCGGTTCGAGGAGGCGTACTCCGCGGGCTGATCGATCTGGGCGTACGCGACGTGCTTGTCCACCAGCTCCTCCACCAGAGGCGCGGATTGTCTGGCTCGCGGCAGCCCGAACACAACGACCAGAACGACCGCCGCCGCCAGAGGCGCGACGAGCCACGGCCTGAGAGCAGCCATCCGTGCAGACCGGCGAATGCGCGAGCCAATCCTCGCCCGCAGCTCGGCGGGCGCCGTCTCCCGCGGCTGACGGCGCAGGAGCTGGCGAAACTGGCGCTCCCGCTCGGCCAGGCTCCGGCAACCCGGGCAGTCGGCGACGTGGGTGGCCGCCGCCAGGGTCTCGGCCGCCCCGAGCTCGCCGTCCACATAGCAATGCAGATAGCTCTGGAACTCCTGACAGTTCATTCTGATTCCCTGATGTAGCCGCGCTCGCGGGCAAACCGGCTCAGGCCCTGACGGAGGAGCTGCCGGCCTCTCGCGAGCCTGGACATCACCGTGCCCATCGGACAGCCCAGCACCTGCGCGACCTCCTTGTAGCTCAGTCCTCCCAGATCGGCGAGGATCACGGCCTCGCGGAAGACCAGCGGCAACGCCCGGAGCGCCCGGTCCACATCGCCGTGAAGCACCGTCTGGAAGAATTCCTCTTCGGGGTTGTCTCTCGCCGAAGCCGGCGCGGTCACGCTCTCCGACACGGACTCCCAAGCCGACGAATCCTCTTCCAACAGTTCCCGTCCCGCCCGGCGCAGGCGATTCAGGAAGGCGTTTCGCATAATCGTAAACAGCCAGGCCCGGCAGTTGGTCCCGGGGTTGAACCGGTGGAAGTTCCGGAACGCCCGGAGGCACGTCTCCTGGACGAGATCCTCGGCCTCGGCCCGGTTATGCGTGAACGGGAGGGCGCCCCTGTAAAGCGAGTCCAGGTGGACCAGCGTCACTTCCTCGAACTCTCGACTCCGGTTGCCTCCCGTGGCCCAGCCGATCATCGACCCTCCTATATTAAACCCGCGACAGGGGTAGTGTATTCCGGGCCGACCCGGGAATATTCAGACCCGCGAGCGTGTTCAAGGTGTAGAGGGCTCATCCATCGCGTGTCAGACGATTTGCGCATGGTAAAGGCGATCTGAAAGCGCATGCTTCTCGCTGTCTCGGTGCTCGCGTTCCTGGCCGCACCCGCCTGGGCCCAGGGGAAGGGCAAGCCCATCACCCTCACCGCCCGCGTGGTGGACTCTGTCTGCCTGCTCCCGGCCGGGCTCAAGGGAGAGTCACACCGCGAGTGTGCGATTGGATGCGACAAGGCCGGAGTCCGGATGTACCTGCTGGACGAGAAAGCGAACGTCACGTATGCCGCGATGGCAGATGGTCCGTTCAAGGCGACGAAGAAGTGACTTTGCTACCCCATGGGCGGGATATTTCAGCCTGGAGTGGGAAGCGAAGCTGGCGAAGAACGGGCTACCGAGTGACAGTGCAGTCCTGGTCTTGGCGGAGATCATCACGCAGCGATCCCGGGTTCTTCGATCGCTGCTAGCGAACAGAGCGCGATGAAGTGCAGGCGGCTCGATAGCCGCCTGCTCCCGACTCGCTCACGCCCGCTCTGAAACAACACCTGCCGTTATTTATCTTCCCTTGTAGAATAGTCATGCTCCTCTCACCCGACGCTTGAGGCTCGTCGTGCGCTTTTTGAGTCCGCGATTCTTTGTGCTCACGTTGGCGCTCCTTACCGGGAACCCGGCGGCAGCCTTCACCGAGGAAGGCGGGATCCCGGTGAGTGCGAACCTCCGCCTCATCTCCTGGCTCCTCGCTGAGCCGTTGTGCGCAGACCCGGACATGACGTTTGTCGCCGCGGGGCCCTTCTGGATGGGGAGCGACGCCGACGAACGCCGGCTGGCCTACCGGCTCTCCAGCCAGGCTGTGCGGAAGGCCGGGTGGTTTGAGGCCGAGCTGACGCGACAGCGGCAGGCCCTTCCGGGCTTCTGCATCGACCGCGTCCTCGTCACCCAGGCCCAGTACGTGGCCTTCGTGACGCGCGCCGGCCACCGGCCTCCCGGCATCGAGAAGGATGAATACCTGCGCCAGGGGTTCCTGGTTCACGACTACGCCAGCGAGGTGACTCCTTCCCTCTGGCGTGATGGGAGCTCGCCGGCGCATCTCGCCGAACACCCGGTCGTTCTGGTGAGCGCGGCCGACGCCGAGGCCTACTGTCGATGGCGGCATCCCGGGCTTCGCCTCCCCACCGAGGCCGAGTGGGAAAAGGCCGCCCGCGGGAATCACGGGTGGGTCTTCCCATGGGGCCACCGCTGGGATCCGGAACGGCTGAACAGCGCCACCCGAGGCCCCGGCGGCACCACGCCGGCGACCCGGTACCCGGCGGGCGCGAGCTCCTATGGTCTGTTCGACGCCGTCGGAAACGTCTTCCAGTGGACGGCGTCCGCCATGGCCGACGGGCGGCGGGTGTTGAAAGGATGCGCCTGGGACGATGAAGCCGGGCTCTGCGGGCCGGCGTTCCGCCACGGCCGCCCTTCGGAAAGCCGGCACATCCTCATCGGGTTCCGGTGCGCCGGGCTCGCTGCGCGAGCCCTGGACAGACCGGGCCGAAACCGATGAAAGCGGGCACACTCACGCGCTGCCTGCCCGTCGTGATGATAACGGCGCAGCACAATGCCTCCGCCCTGATCCTGCCTCCGCTCCTCGACCATCTGAGGTATCCCGTTTCCGCCATCGGGGCTCTGGTCTCCGTGGCCCCCATTCTCGCGCTCGCGTCGCGACTCCCGTCGGGGCTGGTGTACAGAGGACACCGGGCCCGGATGTTGATGGTCCTATCGCTGTTGGCGATGGCCCTCAGCAACTTCCTCTACGTCTTCGCGACCAGACCCCTCCACGTCGCCCTCGTCCAGGCGCTCAACGGATTCGCGTTCGGCGCGGCCACGACGATTTATTTCGCATTCTTCGTGGAGGCGCTGCCCCGAGGGGAGAACCGGCATCACGCCATGGGATATTACGCGGGTTCGCTGGCCCTCGGGCATTCTGCCGGAAGCCTGGCGGTCGGGTACATCGCCGACCGTCTCGGGTACGCGGCCGCGTTCGAGTTCGGGGGCATGGTCGCCCTGCTGGCTCTGGCGCTGATCCTGTTCCTCGCACACCCGCCGCCTACCCGGGCGGAGGGCTCGGCCGGGGCAGGAGCGACGCGAACTGTCCTCGAATCCCTCAGGAACCTGGTGGATCCGGCGGTGGCCGTGGTCGTGGTCGTCGCCCTTTTTCTCAATCTGCTGCACCAGATCGGCGCCGTGTTCCTCCCCCTCTACGGTCTCGCCGTCGGGTTGACGCTGACCGAAGTCGGGGCGATCAGGGGGCTCTACTCGCTGTGCAATGCCGTCACCCGGCCGCTGGCCGGACCGGTCGTGACGCGATTCGGCCACCGGAGCCTTTCGCTCATCGGGTTGCCGCTTCAGGCAGGGGTCATGATGCTTGTCCCGCTGTTTCACGGCTTCGCCGGCCTGCTGGTCGTCTTCGTCCTCGCCGGATTTCTGCGGGCGGTGGTCCTCGTCGCGAACACGATCGGCATGGTGGAGGACATGGATGAGAGCCGTTTCAGCCGAGGTGTCGCGTCCGGGATCTTCAACGCCGCGGGGGACCTCGGGCTCATCCTGGGCCCCGGCTTCGGCGGGTTGGTGGCGTCTTTCACCGGGGTCGCCCTCCTTTTCTTCGTCGGTCCCCTCTCGGGCGCGCTCGTCTTCCTGCTCTCGCTCTGGGGATGCGGTTTCGTGAGGCCCGTCCGGCGGGGCGAGCGCCGATCCGGGTGAAATGGAGTGAGCATGGATGCTATAATCGTCCGTGCTCAACCCCGGACGGGCGCGGCGAAGCCCGGGTGCCCGTCCCTGCTCAAGGGAGGTGAAGCCCATGCAGATTCGCCTGTCGTCCGATCTCGAGGAGTCCGCCAGGTCGGCGCGCGCGCCGATGTCGGTGGACGAGTTCCTCGCCCGTTTCCCCGAGGTTCCCCGCGACCTCTCTGACGAGCCCGTGCTGCTGGAATACGTGAAGGCTTTCGGCCCGCTGCTGCGCCTGGCTCAGAAGCCGTCCCCGTGCATACAGGACGGCGGAGACCACCAGCACATTTTCTACGTGCGGCTCGTCAACGACCTGGCAATCTACGGCATCGGGCTCGCGCGGCGCGACCGCACGCTGGCCCGGCTCAAGGTCGCCCTGGAGGAGTATCGAAAGCGGCCGGCGACCTTCGCGTGCAGCCTCATCAAGCCCAAGGCGCCCGGGGCGCCCCGCTCCGGCTGCGCGTAAATGTCGGAGGGGGCCTCGACGGCCCCCTCCGACTAAACAGCGGTTATTCCGACGCGCGCCTAGCGACTCGGAGGGGGGGGTGCCGCCCTCCCAGGCATTATCGGCGGGGACGGCCGGCGAGCCAGCCGAAGTATAGGACGCCCGCACCCGTCGCGACGAGCACGACGGCGGTGCCCACCCTCGAAAGTTCCGCCAGCAACACGAGGGTGCCGCTGGATAAACCGGCAAACGCCAGTCCGACGACGGGCAGCACCGGGGCCCCACATCCGGTCACCGTGCACGGCCCTGTCGAGAGCCCGAGCGTGCTCGCCAGAACCCCGACAACGCCGCCTGGCCGCGCGGTTCCCGCGCCCCATCCGGCCGGCCTGCTCCGACGGTGGAACCAGAGCGCGAAGTAGGCGCCGAACAGGAGCGAGGTCAAGAGGACCCGCAGGAGATCGCTCACCGTGACGGCGAACCCCCATTCCGGACCATAGGGTCCGTCCGCCGAGAACCAGAACAGGGCCAGTTTGGGAAGGAACTCGATCTTCCGGCCGATCGGCGCTTCGCTGGAGACAAGGTACCCGGGGAGCTTCTTGAGCCAGGGGTTGAACGCGAAATAGTCCCAGGGCTTCCGGACCAGCGAAAGCAGGACGGGCGGCAGAAACAGGTTCAGAAAGAAGACGAGGACGGCGACTGCCGCGAAGACGCCAATCCGAGCCCGGATGGCGGCTCCGATCCCTTCCATGATTCGGCGGACGGCATTCACACGGCGCCTCCCACAGCCTGCCCCCATTCTACTGTCACGGACAACCGGAGCGCAACGCGCCGCCACGCGACACCCGCAAGAGAATGTTTCGCCTTGACAGCAGGTTACGGATCAGGTAAGAGGGTTCCAATCGCCTCTCAACAATTTCTGAAGCCAGGAAGGAGGACACCATGGGGGAACTGAGCCGGAGGGATTTCCTGAACGCGTTAGGAGTGACGGTCGGGGCTGCCGCCGCAGCGTCGGCGGGGGTCATTTCCGGCCCGTCGAAGGCAGAGGCCCAGGAGCGGCCCAGGGGAGCCATCCCAGACAAACCCTACAAGATCGGCCACATGACGTTCTTCACGGGTCCGGCAGCGGTCCTCGGAGAATCCTCCTACAAGGGGCACATCCTGGCCGCCGAGGAGATCAACGCACAGGGCGGTCTTCTGGGGAAGCGGAAGATCGAGACCCTCAAAGCGGACGAGGCCGCGGGCACAGACGCCAACGTCAAAGAGCTCAGGCGGATGAAGCTGTCCGAGAACATCGACCTCTTCACCGGGGTCATCTCCAGCGGCAACACGCCAGCTCTGGGCCCGGTCGCCGAGGAGCTCAAGCTCTTGACCATCTTCGTGGACGGCTGCACTGATTTCCTCTTCGACAAGGCGGTGCCGAATCCCCACTACATCTTTCGCATCACCAACATCCAGTCGGCCGACGGCGTGACCTGCGCGGTCGCCGTCGCGATGACGTGGCCTCAGGTGCGGAAGATCGCCCACATCCACCCCGACTACGCCTACGGGCGGAACGCCTTCGACCACTTCACCGCGGCCATCAACAAGCTGGTTCCCGGCACGAAGGTGGTCTCCGAAGCGTGGCCAAAGCTCTTCTCGACCGACTTCACCACCCACATCACGAAGGCGGTCTCCGCCAAGCCCGATCTCCTGGTGTCCTCCCTCTGGGGCGGGGATTACATCGCCTTCTACAAGCAGGCCCTCCGGTACGACCTGTTCAAGAAGACGAAGTTTGCCAGCACGATCGCATTCGGCGTCGCGCCGCACGCGATCACAAAGGATCACCCGGTGGGGATTATCGGCGGGATCCACTCCAACTACTACTTCAACTACCCGCCGGGCAATCGGTGGCCGTTGAACGAGACGTTCGTGAAGAAGTATTACGACCGCTGGAAGGAGTACCCAAACTTCCAGTCTGAAGGCTCCTACACGACCCTCTACCTCCTGAAGCAGGCCATCGAAAAGGCCAATAAGCTCGGGGGCGGGTGGCCCGACGACGACGCGATCGTCGCCATGCTCGAAGGCGCGTCCATCTCGGGGCCGGCCGGCTACCTGCACATCCGCGCCGACAACCACCAGGGGTACAAGGACGCGGTGACGGGTTTCAGCATGAACTCGCCCGATTACCCGTTCCAGATTCTCGATCCCAAGCGGATGATCACGATCCCGATCCGGAACATCACGGCGCCTCCGGGCTGGCCGAAGGGAGAGCCGACATCGACGTACACGTGGATCGAGAAAACCTGGCCGAAGGTCTCCTAGGCGCCCGATTCAGACCTCGACGACCTGCCCCCCCGGAGCGGGCAAACCGCCCCGCGGGGGCAGGTCCTTTACTCCGCTGGTCACGCTCATCACTCGCGCGCGGTGTTGCCCGATCCTTCTCGCCGCGCTCCTCGCCTGTCTGGCGGGAACGCTCGGCGAGGCCCGAGCAGACCATCCGCTTGAGTTCGTCCCGTCCTATTATCCCCATCAGATCCGGATAGAGGCGGTCGCTCCGGCGCCGGCCGCGAAGCGCCTCGCCCGCCACGCCCTCCATGCCTATGCGGGGGGGGATCCCTTTGCCGGCAGGGCCGTCCCCGCCGGCCTGGGTCGGCTCGAATCGCTGGGGGGATACCTGGTGCTCACGTTCAACCCCGCTTCGGGGGCGGCGCGCGACCGCGAGACCCGCTGCGCCAGCGCGGGCAGGCTGATCGGCGCGCTGGCCGCGGGGAACGGACCGTATGTCCTTCACCCCTATCCCGTCACACCGTTCCACCCGGACTACCTCCATCACTTCGATCGCGCCGAATCGGCGGGGCAAGCGCGCGCGCGCCAGGCCGGGCCGGGCGACCCCGTCCTGAGAGTGCGGGTAAAGGGAGCACTCGCCGAGCGCCTGGTGCCGGCGTCATGGCGGGGCGCCGGGCGGGCCTGGGATGCGACGGTCGAAGAGATCGGCATCGACGACCTCGTGTCGGGGTCCAGGATCAGCATGAACGGCTGGCTCGGCCCGCCGTGGATCAAGGAAGGCTGGTTCCACGCCTATCTCCTTCACGCCCCGACGCTCACCGACGGGACCGCCAGGCAGAGCGCTGACGCGATCTACCGCCGCCTGACCACGGGCACCTACTACGGGGAGGTCGAACGGCTCAACCTCGAGCGGAGGCTGGTCTGGCTCCTCCTCGGAGGCTGCGATCGGCGCGTCGTTGGCTACACCGTGAAACGCGAATATTTCAACAACACGGATTACTCCGAGGGAGTGGAAAACATCGCCCATGACTCCCAGGCCGGCGTCAACTCGCCGATCTTCCCGAGGACGGTGAAGCTGAAAGATTTCCTGTGGAACGGCTGGTTGCGGTTGGGGATCGAGTCGAAACCAAGGGCCGCCTGGAATCCCATGGGCGGCTTTACCGACCCCATGGGCCGGTTGACCTGGTTCACCCTCGGCGACCCCGGGCTGTTTCCCGAGCCGTACGGCGGGAGCTGGATCGCCAACCGGGTGACCCCGACGGTCATGACCGCGGCTCCGTCGTCCGGGGGTTTCGAGATTCCCGAGGACGCCCTCCTGCCCGAGCCGGGGACCGGGCTGCCGAGGCCGGTGGGAGCGGGCAAGACCGCCCGGACGAAGGTCCTCTACCGGGTTCTGGCCTCCCCGTTTCACGACCAGACCGTGATGACCGCCGCCGACCTGCTCTATCCCTTCAGCTTCGCGTATCGGTGGGGGGCGAGACAGTCCCAGAGCGGCGATGCCTACGACCCTCTGCTCAACGCCGGCACCGCTCTTGTGCGGGAGTGGCTCGCCGGGGTGAAGGTCGTGGGGACCGAGACGGAGATCAGGAACTACGGCGAGACGAAGTATACATTCCAGGTCTACCTCGTCGAGGTCTACCTCACGCGCGCGCTGGCGGATCCCCGCCAGGTCGCCTCGGTGGCCCCGCCCTGGAGCAACCTGCCGTGGGAGCTGATCTTGCTGATGGAGGAGGCCGTGAACCGCGGGGTCGCCGCGTTTTCGCTGGACGAGGCGAAGCGGCGCGGCGTTCCGTGGCTGGATCTCGTCAGGGAGCCGAAGATGAAGGACCGCCTGGCGGGCCTGGTAGAGGAATTCAGGCGCCGGGGATACGTCCCCCTTCCCCTCAAAGGCCTCGTCACCCCCGGCGAGGCGACGGCCCGCTGGGCGGCGCTCGAGCAGTTCTACGCGAAGCACCGCCATTTCCTGGTCACCAACGGCCCGTATCGCCTGCTCCGGTGGTCCGCGGATTCCGTGGTGCTCGAAGCCTTCCGGGATCCCGCCTACCCGGTGGGGCTGGCGTCGTTCAGCCGGTACCCGGTCCCTCGACGCGCCTACGTCTCCGGGGTCGAGGTCCGGGGGGACCGGCTGGAGATTCGCGCGGACGTGGAGAGGTTCGCCAGGGTCCAGCGAAGTTACACCATCACGCGGGAACCCCTCCCGAGCCAGGGTTCGGAGGCGGGAGATCTGCCCGTATGCCGCTACGTGGTGGTGGACTCGACGGGCGATATTCAGAGCGCCGGGACGGCGCCCTACTCCGGCGCGTTCAGCATAGACCTCAAGGACTTCGAGCCGGGCCTCTACACGATCCTGGTCGCCCTCTATCTGGACGGAAACTCCGTCAACCCGGAGGTGAAGCTGATCCGCCATCGGCTCGACGGCGCGCCATGACTCCGCGCTTGACTCCACTCGGGTTTTAAGGCACGTTATCCGCCCGTGGACATTCTCATTATTCACCTCCTGAACGCGCTTCTCTACGCTTCCGTCCTCTTTCTCATCGCCGGCGGGCTCTCCCTCATCTACGGCGTGATGCGGATCGTCAACTTGGCCCATGGCAACCTCTACGCGCTGGGCGCCTACGTGACCGCGTGGACGGTGGGCCGGCTGGTCGGCGTCGTGCCGAACGCCGCCCTCATCGTGCTCCTGCCGGCGGGCGCCCTCGCGGCCGGAGCGGCCGGGGCGATCCTCGAGCCCACCCTGCTCCGGCCCTTCTACAAGCGGGCCGAGGAGTACCAGCTGCTCGTCACCTTCGGGCTGCTCCTGATCATCGACGACGTCCTCCGGTTGATCTGGGGCGCTCACCCGCTTTCCGCCAGCGTGATCTGGGAGTCCTTCGGAAGCCTGACGATCTTCGATTCCGTCTATCCGACCTACAACCTCCTGGTCATCGGCGTCGGGTTCATCGCGGCCGCCTTTCTGTGGGCGTTCATCTACCGGACGAAGTTCGGCGTCATCCTGCGGGCGACCTCCCAGAACATGCGCATGGCATCCGCGCTGGGAGTCAACGTCAACCGGGTCTACGTTCAGGCCTTCACCATCGGCTGCGTCATGGCGGGCCTGGCCGGAGCCATCATCGTCCCGAGCCAGGGGGCCGTGCTGGGCATGGGGGTGGACGCGCTCATCCTGGCCTTCGTGGTGGTGGTCATCGGCGGACTCGGAAGCCTGGAGGGCGCGCTGGTCGGCGCGCTCATCGCAGGGATTGTGCGGGAAGCCGGAATCACCCTCTTCCCCGAAATCGAGCTCGCCGTGCTCTACCTGAGCGCCGCGGTTGTCCTCCTGGCGCGCCCCGCCGGGCTCTTCGGCAGGCCATGAGCCTCCCGCCCCGTTCCATGAGACGAATGCTCGTCTCCGCCGCTCCGGTCGCGGTGTTCCTGCTCCTCGTGCCGTATCTGGCCGACGCCTTCGGCGCTCCGTATCAGACAATCCTCCTCTGTTATGGCCTCGTCATGGCCATCGCGGCGCTCGGCTTCAACCTGCTCCTCGGGTACACCGGCCTTCTGTCGTTCGGGCATTCCGCCTACTTCGGCATGGGAGCCTACGCGGTCGCGTTTCTCGTGAAGTATCTGCGCATCACGTCCATGGAGGTCTTCCTGGTTGGCGGGTTGGTCGCCACCGCGATCGTTTCCGCGGTGTTCGGATTCATCTGCGTCCGGTATACGCGCATTTTCTTCTCGATCCTGGCCCTCGCCCTCTCGCAGGTGCTGTGGAGTCTCATCTATAAGTTCTTCTGGGTGACCGGAGGGAGCGACGGGCTCCGGGTGCCGACCCCCACCCTGTTCGGCGGCCTCGCCACCGTCTCACGGGACAAGGTCACCTTTCTCGCGCACGAGTACTATTACTACGTGCTGGTGATTTTCTTCGTCTGCGTGGCGCTGATGTGGGTGATCGTGAACTCCCCCTTCGGCAAGGCACTCCAGGCCATCCGCGACAACGAGACCCGGGCCGAGTTCATCGGCATTCAGGTGCGGAAATACCGGTTGGTCGCGTTCCTGGTCTCGGGCGTGTTCACCGGGCTGGCGGGGGCGCTCTGGGTGCCGCTGAACGGGCTCGTCACTCCCGACACCCTGCACTGGACCTTCTCCGGCGAGATCGTCTTCCTGACGGTGCTCGGCGGCTTCAGAACCTTCACCGGGCCGATCATCGGCGCGGTGGTCTTCAACTACCTGAAGACCTACGCGGTCGGCTATACGGTCTACTGGCAGCTCCTGCTCGGGGCGGTGCTGGTCACGCTGGTGCTTTCCATGCCGTCCGGGATCGTGGGGACCGCCAGCCAGTTGTTCGCGAAGCTCCGGAGGCCGCTGGCGGAGCGCTGAAATTCTGTTCGAGCGCGGGCTTGGTCCGCGCAATCGAAGGGGGAGGTTCGGAAGGGGGGCGTGCCCCCCTCCGAGAGATTGACATGACCCTGCTGGGGACGAAGAGCCTCACCAAGCACTTCGGCGACACCCACGCCGTGGACCACGTGGACTTCACCGTCACCCAGGGCGAGCTCCTGGCCTTGATCGGCTCCAACGGCGCCGGCAAGACCACCCTCGTGAACCTGATCAGCGGCCTGATCCGCCCCGATTCCGGCAGCATCGTCTTCCAGGAAGCCGATGTCACCGCCCAGTCCATCCACGCGAGGATCGCGGTCGGGATCGCGCGGAGCTTCCAGCTCGTCAACCTGTTCGATCAGCTCACCGCGTTCGACAATGTCGCGCTTTCGATCTTCTCCCGGGAGGGGAAAAGCCGACAGCTCTTCTCACTAGCCGAGCGCCACGAGGACGTGCGGGACGAGGCGACGGACGTGCTCCGGCAGTTCGGCCTCGATGCGAAAGCCGGGATGCTGGCCGGCGGACTCGCCCAGGGGGAGCGCAAGCTCCTCGACATCGCGGTGGCCTATGCCCTCCGGCCGAAGCTCCTGTTTCTCGACGAGCCGACCAGCGGCGTCAGCACCCGGGAGAAAGCCCCCATCATGGACATCATCACCGCCGTCGTGAGATCCGGCAGGATCACGGCGGTGATCATCGAGCACGACATGGACGTGGTCTTCAAATACTCGGATCGAATCGTCGTGATGCATCAGGGCACGATCCTGGCCGACGGGACGCCCGACGCGATCCGGACGAACGAGCGGGTGACCACCACGCTGCTCGGCGCGCCGGCGTCCGCATGACGACCGTGCTCGAGCTCGACCGCGTCAACACCTACCGGGGGCCGGCCCACGTGCTCCGGAGCGTCTCGTTGACGGTCAGGGACGGCGAGGCTGTCTGTCTGGTCGGCCGGAACGGGGCGGGAAAAACCACCACCATCGACAGCATCATGGGGTTGCTCCCCCTGAGGTCCGGCAGGATCACGTTCGGCGGTCGAGAGATCACCGGGCTCCCGACTCACGAGCGCGCCCGGCTCGGCATCGGATACGCCCCGGAAGACGCCGGGATTTTCCCCGACCTCACCGTTCGGGACAACTTCCGCATCAGTCAGTGGCTGGCCAGCGCCTCTTCCTCGCGCGCGCGATCGTCGACGGCCGCCGATGCGGACGAGAAAATCTTCGCCATCTTCCCCGAGGTCCGGGCCTTGACAGAGCGGAGAGGGCTCAACCTGAGCGGCGGCGAGAAGAAGATGGTGGCGATCGCGCGGGCCATGGCGCTCTCGCCCTCCATCCTGCTCCTGGACGAACCCTTCGAGGGGCTGGCGCCCGTGGTGGTGAACCGCTTCATCGACGCCGTGAAGAAGATCAAGGGCATGGGCATCTCGCTGTTGATCGCCGAGTCGAACCTGAATACCGCCACCCGGGTCGCGGACCGGCTCTACGCGATCGACCGGGGCGAGATCATCTTTCAGGGGGATCCCCGGAGCGCGCTCGAAAACGAAGAGGTGATGAAGACGATTCGCGGGTAACGGTCGCGCCGCGCGGACCGTTTCTCCCGTCAGCGCGGGCCGAGGAGGCGCGCCGCGTTCCGTCCCAGGATGCCCTCGACCTGAGCCCCGCCTTACCCCTCGAAGATATCCTCGGGCAGAAAGGCGGATACCACGAAGTTGGGCGCGTCCACCAGGTTGCTCACCTTCAGGTCCACCGCGACGCTGCACAGGATATACGCCTGCTCGCGACTCCACCCGCGCTCCTGAAGCAGCTGGATCATGTTCAGCAGGGCATTGCGGGCCGCCAGGGTGAGATTCTCGCCTTCGTTGACGCCGTCGTCTCTGACGGGCATTCCCATTGTCGCGGTGAACCGCCTGGGGACGGCCCACGCTGGCGGCGCGAAGTAGTCGCCATGCGCGAAGCGGGGCCACTTGATGCGGAGCCGCTCGGCCTCCCCCTCGTGGATGCGGAACCGCACCGCCACGGTTGCGCCCATCTCGATCGCGGTCACGCAGCACTCGGAATCCCCCTGGGCGAAGTGGCCGTCCCCCGCCGAGTAGAGCCCGCCCTCCACGGCCACCGGAATAAACAGGCGGGAGCCTCGGGTGAGCTGCTTGACGTCGGCGTTGCCGCAGTTCTCCCTGGGCGGCAGCGTGCGCAACCCCTCGGTCGCCGCCGGGCCCCGATCGGGGACGGCGTCGGCGGGGTTCGGCGGCAGGACCAACCCTCCCCGCGCCAGGAGGTCCGCTTCACGACGCGTCCACGCCTCCAACTGGGCCCCGGAGGGCGCCAGGCCCGCCGTGCCCATAAAACACCCCGCGGGGATGCGCACCTTCGGCAGCCGGTCGGAGGTGGCCCAGCCGTCCCTGTTCCGCCAGTGGACCAGATAGGGCTCGGTAAAGAGGTCTCGCAGAAACCCCAACCCGGGCGAGATCCGCGTCCAGCCGGTCGGCTCCGGGACGATGTCCAGATACTCTATCTCGAGCAGATCCCCTGGGCGGGCGCCTTTGACATAGACCGGTCCGGTGAGGGGGTGGACGACCCCCCGAGCCATGTTGGCCAGATCGGTCTCGTTGGCGCCGAAGAATATCTGGCCGTCAAAGGCATCACGAGTTTGAAGAACCACTTCTTCTCCCGGATCAACCTCCAGGATGGGAGGAATGTCCGGATGCCACCGGTTGTGGCCGGTATGGGGTTCCGCCCTGAGCCTCTTCCCCCGATCGATCTCAACGCTCTTCATCCCCGCCTCTTTCGTGCGGGTCCTGCCGCGGCCAACAGCCCCACCGACGGGGCCACCCCCGCCCGGTGTAGGGACCCCCGGCCCCGCCGGTGGGGCGCCCCGTTGCCCGCGTCACCCGCACGGCCGCTGCAAAGTCCGTGCGTGTTCACGAATGCCCGCGCTAGAGAAACACGCTGATATTTTTCGCGTCCAGGATGGCCTGGTCGAGAATCACGGTCCGGCCGGCGATCCTCAACTGGCCATCCACCCTGCGGAGGATATCCGTCCGGGTTCCCACGAAGATATCCCGATCGTGTTCCAGCCGGGTTCTGTAGACGAGAAAATTGGAGCGGACTTCGATCTCGGAGTCGCTCCCCTGCTCGATCCGGATGTTTGAGATCAGGTGGCGGGTTCGAGAGGGCGGGATTTCGGCCCACGCGGATCCGGTATAGAGTCTCTGCACGCGGATCCCGAGCGTCTTTTTCGTGTCATCGAAATAAAAGTTTTCTCCCGGCTTCGACAGCTCCAGCGCGACCTCTCCCGGACCGGTGAGGCGGCTGTCGCGCGCCGGCATCCAGTAATGCGCGTCCTCGGTGAACAGCTCCAACCATTCGTGAAATCGGCGGTCATCCAGGAGCTCCGCCTCATGGTACAGAAATTCCTCCACTTCCCGGCGAAGGCGCTCGTCCATGCGCCTCACGCTTCTTCCTTGAGGACGAGATCACTCCAGCCGGGGCTCTTCTTCACATCGCTCCACCGTTCCGCTTCGAGCAGCGTGGCCCAGTGCCAGTAGAAATCCAGCTGGGTGGAGTCGCTGAAAATATCCGCCAGCCACCCGCGAAGCTCCGGGTGCTTCCATATTTTCTTCCCCAGATCCATCTGGTAGTTTGCCGGGAATCGCCTCGCGATCACGCTCCTCCCCGCGCGGGTCACCTGCGTCCAGTTGTCCATATCATCCTGCTCGAATACTCCGGTGGGGCTGAAGCGGTAGATGGAGGCGAACCGTATCGCCTCCTTGATCTCCGGCGGGGCGGCCCGGTCCAGGATCGCCCAGCTCCAGATCTCCATCTTGTTCGGTCCTCGGGGATGCCACACGCGGATCGTATAGGCGAGCCAGTGGATGGAAAGGTTGGGGAACACCGTGCCGGCGATGGGGCTCATGATCCGGGACCGGGCCGGGCCCAACCGACCCTCGATCTCCCGGGCGTGCTCCCTCACGTAGTTCTCGATCTCAGCGACCGGCTGCGCAAACCACGGCCCCCCTCCCTCCCCGGGCTGCACCCAGGCATTCACCAGATGCCCGTTGCCGGCGTGAATGTGCCACCCCTTTCCCGCGCCCCTCACGTAGCTGGTGGTGGTGTCAATCCCGAGAGTCCGGCCCGAACCGTGGGTGTGAGGGATGTGGTATCCGTCGCCGCCGAAATTCTCGGCGGCCGTCTTCCAGTTGGCGTCCAGGACCCACCGGTGGGGCCCGACCACCTCGGTCCCCCCGTCTCTCCTGTCCAGCAGGACATCCAGATACCAGGCCATGTCTCCGAGGTACTCCCGGAGCGGAGGGGCGCCGGGGTCGAAGGTGGCGAAGATCAACTTCCGGTGACTGTCGAGCTGGGCCACGGGAATCAACCCCCACGCCTCTCTGTCGAGGTGGCCGTAGCGCTCCGACATCGGCAGCCCGACCAGTTTTCCCCCGTTGCTGAAGGTCCACCCGTGGTACGAGCACGTGAAGGTCTTGGCGTTTCCCCTGTCGAGTCGACAGACGCGATTCCCCCGGTGCCGGCACATGTTGAGGAAGGCGCGGAGCCGGCCGTCCGGGTCCCGGCAAAGGAGAATCGGCTCCTCCCCCATGTAGGTGCTGACGAAATCGCCGGGGTTGGGGAGCTCGCTCTCGTGGCCGAGGTAGAGCCAGCAGCGGGCGAAGACCCGCTCTCTCTCCAGCTCGTAAATCTCCGGGTCCGCAAAAACCCGCCGGTCCAGGAGCCCCGCATCGAGATTGACGAGCTGCCTCGGGTCCTTGGGGTGAGGGTTCATCGGTGGCCTCCCTCGTTTCCGGGGACACGCATTTCGTTCCGATCAAGCCACAAACCCGCGTGTTTTGCAAGCGTCGCCAGCCCCGATCGCGGGAACAAAGGGCTTGACCAGGGGGAATCTCTCAGAGATGATTCCTAAGCTCTTTTAGGCCACCATTTCGAGAGGAGGAAGCGATGAAAAGGAGAATCGCGGCGCTGATGGCGGTCATAACGGTAACCGCCCTGGCGGGACAGATGCTCCTACCCGCTCCGGCCCGAGCCCAGGTCGCCACCATTCGGCTTCAGTATATCGTTCCCGTGGACCAGCACATCTCACTTTTCCAAATACCATCTATCCAGCAAAACGTGCTGAAGAATTACGGAAAGCGCTACAAGATGGAGCTGACGAGGGCCCAAGGGACGCCCTTCGCCGTCGCCGCGCTGGCGGCCGGCGAGGCTGATGTCGCCTTCCTGGCGTACAACAGCTTTGCGTCTGCCGTGATAAAGCGCGTTGTTCCGGGAGGGCTGACCATCATCGGTCCCGACTTTTACGACTCACACCCCGACTACTTCAATTTTCCCTGGATGGCGCTGGCCGATTCACCGATCAACAGCGTCCAGGACCTGCGGGGAAAGAAGATCGGAGTCCTTGCCATCGGGACGGGCGCCGATGCCACGACACGGCTGATGCTGAAGAAGAGCGGGTTGGACCCGGTGAAGGACGTCAATATCGTGGAGATCCCGGCTCCGGCCATGGAAGAAGCCGTGCGGAGCAAGAAGATTGACGTGGGGTTTTTCGCGGCGAGCTTCTACTACAGGGCGATGGGAACCGGCGGCGTCAAGACGATCTTCACCTCGTATCAGGCGTGGGGAAAACCGTATCTCTTCTCCTTCAACGTGGCGAGAAACGACTTCTTGAAGAAGTCTCCTGACGCGATCAGAGGGTTCCTCGAAGACTACGTCGCCCTGTCGAGGTATGCGCACAAGCCTGAGAACAGGGATGCGGTCATCGATGCGGTCTCCGCGCAGTTCAAGGCGCCCAAGGCCCTATTGCAGCAGTACTACCTCACCAAGAAGGACACCTATAAACCCACGGAAGGGCGCGTCGTGGCGGAAGATCTGCAACACGCCATCTCAAAGCTTCACGAATTGGGCTTCCTGGACCAGGATCTTCAAGTCGCAAAACATATCGACAACTCGTACTCGCCGAGATGACATGCCCAAGATCGCGGTCCGGGGCCTGACCAAGAGCTTCCAGGCCATTAAAGGGGAAACCGTCGACGCGATAAACGGCCTCGACTTTGACGTCGGCGAGAATGAATTTGTCGGCATCGTCGGGCCGAGCGGGTGCGGCAAGAGCACCCTGCTCTATATCATCGCGGGGTTCATTCCACCGACCAAAGGCGAGGTTCTTATCGATCGCACGCCGATCAGCGGTCCGGGGCCGGACCGAGGCATCGTTTTTCAGGAATACGCGCTCTTCCCCTGGAGGACCGTGCAGGACAATATCAAGTACGGGTTAGAGGAGAAAGGCGTCTCCAGGGACGAGCTCGAGCGGACCGTCCAAAGGTACCTCCGTCTCATGGGGCTGGAGGGGTTTCAACACAAGTACCCCAAGGAGCTCTCCGGTGGAATGAAGCAGCGCGTGGCCCTGGCTCGGACTCTGGCATATGATCCCGGCGTGCTGCTGATGGACGAGCCCTTTGGCGCGCTGGATGCCCAAACCCGCGAGCTGCAGCAGGATGAGCTGCTCAGCATATGGAAGGACCGAAAGAAGACGGTTCTGTTCGTTACTCACTCGGTGGATGAAGCGGTCTATCTCTCCGAAAAGGTCTTGATCATGACGGCGCGGCCGGGCAGGATCAAGAGCATCGTCGATATCGAGCTGGACAGGTCGCGGAACAGAGAAGAGATCATGACATCCCCCGAGTTCTCCGAGCTCCGAAACAGGGTGTGGCTGGAAGTAAGAGAAGAAGTGTTGAAATACTATGAGTCGGCGCGTGATGCGCCTCGGTAGCTCGCTCACGAGCCTGTCGAGGGCGGCACCCGTCATTTTGATTTTTGCGGCATGGGAGCTGCTCACCCGGATCGGTGTCATACGCACGCAAGTCCTTCCGACATTTTCTTCGGTGTTCCTCGCCGCGGCTGATCTCCTCTACTCGGGAGAGCTGTTCAGCCACTTGATCGTGTCCCTGTATCGAGCATTCGGCGGACTCGCCCTCAGTATCCTGATCGGCATCGCTCTGGGATTCGGAATGGGGACGAAGAGGCAAGTCAAGAACTTCTTCGACCCCCTCGTCAGTCTCAACTACCCTCTTCCCAAGACAGCGCTGGTGCCGCTCACCATGGTCTGGCTCGGAGTGACCGATCAGGCGGCTATTTTTGTGATCTTCCTCGCCTGCCTGCTTCCGATCGTGGTCAACACCTATCACGGGGTTCGAAGCGTGGATCGGGTATTGGTCTGGTCCGCGAAGAGCCTGGGCACGCCCGAGAGAGGGCTCTTCAGGAGGATCGTCATCCCGGCGGCGATGCCCTATATCTTCAACGGGATCCGAATCGCCATTCCGGTCTCCTTCATCGTCGTCATAAGTGTGGAGCTGGTGGCGTCACGGGTGGGCATCGGAAACCTGATCAACGGCTACGGCGGGCTGGGGATCTACGACTATATGTTCGCCACGATTCTCATCTTCGTCGGCGTCGCCTTCATCGCCGACCGTTGCACGGTTCGCCTGGGGCGGAGGCTGCTTCGATGGCATGAGGAGAAGGACACGCTCTAGATGAACCTCCTCACGAAGACGCTGAGCATATTCGCCGTATCCTACTCCTTGCTGATGGTCATCGCGGCCTGGGAGATCATCGCCAGAAGTGGTCTCGTGCCATTCTTCTTCCTTCCACCCCTCTCGGTCATCGCATCCACCTTCGCCGCCCAGATAGCCGAAGGCTTGCTGTTACAGCACGCCCTTTTGACGATCTTCCGGGCCTTCGCCGGCTTTTTAATCGCGGTCGCCGCCGGCGTGACGTTGGGGATCGGCATGGCCCGATTCAAGGTCGTCCACTGGTTCTTCGATCCTCTCGTTGCGTTGGGGCTGCCCACGCCGACGTTGACCCTGGTGCCCGCCTTCATGCTGTGGTTCGGCATAGGGCATGAATCGAAGATACTTCTCGTCGCGCTTTCCTGCGTATGCCCGATCGCCGTCTCCACGTATAACGGCGCACGAAATGTCGATCATCTCCTCATCTGGTCGGCAAGATTGATGGGCACATCCGGGAGAAGGCTGCTCTGGAAGGTGGTCGTTCCGGCGGCCACGCCCTATATCTTCAACGGAATGCAAGTGGCCCTGCCGATCTCGCTCATCGTGGCCTTCGTATTCGAGATGGTGGCGGGTGGAGGCGGGCTGGGTTTCCTCGAAATCCTGGCGGCGAGATTTTTCAAAGCGCCCGAACTCTTCTCAGCCCTGTTCGCGATTCTGATCGTCGGACTCGCTTTTGACAGGGTCTTGCGGATGATCCGATCGAGGGTTCTGGTCTGGCTCGAACGCTAGATAGTCGGAGGGGGCCTCGACGGCCCCCTCCGAAACCTCCCCCAATGCAGTTCGAGCGTGGCGGGTTCGGCCATGCCGTAAGGCAGGCCACCCGCCGCGCGAGGCCCGAGTTGATTGCGCCGGCGGAGCCGGCGCTCGAACCGCGGCTATTCCGACGCGCGCCTACTGGGTGTCGCCGGGCGGGCGGATACGGCAGAGATAGGAGCGGTGGGGAAGCGAGCCGCTTATGGGATCTTTGAGGTCAGCGCCGATGAGGACACCGGGATTTGCGCCATCGGCTCCGTACGGATCGTACCCCGGCAGCGTAAGCTCCCGGCATTCCTGCCACCACCCGTGCTGGCAACAGATAACCCCGGGAAGGATCCGCTCGGTAACTCGCGCCCGCACCTTCACGGCACCACGCGGCGTTTCTACAATCATCCAATCCCCTTTTTTGACCCCATAGCGCGTGGCGGTCTCGGGGTGGATCTCCGCCTCGGGCTCCGGTGAGACCTTGCGCAGCCGCGGCAGGGCCCGGAGCTGGCTATGGATGAACGTCGTGAACTTCGCATTCGTCAGGACGAGCGGATAGTCGCGCGCAAGATCGGGCTGGCTCACCGGACTCATCGCGGGCTCTTCATACCGGGGAAGCGCCGGATAGCCAAACGCGGCAAAGAGATGCGAATAAATCTCGACTCTTCGTGAGGGTGTCGAAAATCCTCGCGGTTCACCCTTTTCGTTGGTCTCGCGGTACTTCTGATAGCGGTGTCGGGCGGGGAGCGTGATCCCGCCGGGAGACTCCTTGAGCTTCTCGAGCGTTATTCCCGTTGGAGAAAGCTCGTAGGCATAGCCGGCCTCGACGTCCCCGTCCCAGAAACGATCACCGAGACCTACACGCCTGGCAAGCTCAAAGATCACCCGCGTGTCCGAGCGACGCTCCGCCAGCGGGCGGACCACGACCGGGCGATACTGGAGATGCAGCTTACCTTGAGGACGGTGCTCGAAGGCAGTGGTCAGGTTGGCCATCTCGAGAAAGCTCGTTGCCGGCAGAACAATGTCGCAAAGTTCGGCGGTTGGCGTCATGAAAAGCTCGCTCGCCACGGCCAGCTCCAGGGCACAGAAGGCCTCCCGCGCCCGGCGCGAGTCTCCGGTTGACATCACCGTATTGGAACCAAAGTTGAGCACCGCCTTCACCGGGTAGGGCCGGCCTTCCAGGATGGCCGTGAAGACGTCGTAGGCCGCGCAGTTCCCCGGGGTCGTTGGCGGTCCGAGCGGCTTCTCTTTTCGCCCGATCCGCTCCTCCGCTGCCTCCTCGACTAAAAACTCCCTTCCATCGACGGCCTGCACCGGCGCCCTGGGAAAGATCACGTTTCCGCCGGGCGCATCGAAATCCCCTAGAAGCGCGTACAGCGCGCCGACGGCGCGGCTCGTCTGGGTGGCATTCGTGTGCTGCCCGATTCCATTCCACATGTACATGCTGAGCGGGCGGTTATGCGCGAGAAGATGCGCGGCCTTCCACACGATGTCGGCCGGGACCCACGTAATCTCCGCCGAGCGCTCTGGCGCATAGCGGGAGGCGACCTCCGCAAGGGCCTGAAGCGCTGTCCGGCAGGAAATAGTTCTCCCGTCTCGGTCCCTTATCGTTGTTTCCCCAAAGAGCCTGGGGTGAACACCGTCCCGCTCGAAGGATCCGGAAGCAGGATTGTAGATCGCGGGGCGGTCCGTGATCTCATCCCACACGACATAACGATCGGCGCGGCCCGCGGGCGCGAGGTCTGCCTCTGTGAGCGCCTCACCCGTATCGGCGCGCAGGAGAAACGGCCCGTTCGTCCACTGTCGCGCGAAGTCGGCATCGTACCATCCCTCCTTTATCAGGACGTGGACAAGCGCCAGGGCCAGAGCCCCGTCCGCTCCCGGCCGCACCTGAAGAAGGAGATCCGCCTGGCTCGCGATGCCAACGCGGCGCGGGTCCACGGCGACGATCTTCATCCCCCGCGCCCTGGAAGCAACGATGTCGTGGGCCAGGATGAGAGAGGTCGAGCTCGGATTGTGACCCCAGAGGAGAAAGCTCCCGCTGTGGGCGAGATCGGGGGCGGGCAGGTTGACGCCGAAGGTGTAACTGAAGGCGGTATCCCGGTGCCAGTTGCACACATGAGTGGTAGAGATCCAGTTGGGGCTCCCGAAGGCGTTGAGAAAGCGCCCGAGCCAGCGCTCTACATCATCAACCGAGGTCCCGCTCCGCGTGCCCTTGGCGAGGGCCACCGCCCGCGCGCCATAACGCTCGCGGATGGCCGATAACCGTGTCGCGATCTCGTCCAGCGCCTCGTCCCAACTGATCCTCTGCCATCCGGGATCAGGGTCGCCTTTGGGTCTCGTTCGCCTCAGGGGGTAGTCGAGACGGTCCGGGTGATAGACCAGGTCCGGGGCAGCCTTGCCCTTGATGCACATGACGCCGCCATTGGGATGATCAGGATCGGGATCGAGACGCACAGCACGGCCGTGTTCCGTGGTCGCTACCGTCGCGCAATGGGCCGTGCAGAGCGCGCAATAGCCGCGAACCGCGCGCGTCTCGATCTCAGTCATGCTTGACTCATCCTCCTCCGCAAGTGGTTTTACGGCCCTGAACCGGGCCAGCAAAATGACGTCGTAGACGATCTGCCTCGGTCACTCGTCGTATTGCGTTACGAAGGCGCCGGGGACGTGGAATTCGAGGAAGCTCAGCTCGTTGCCATCGGCACTCCTGAGCCCGTGGCTATCGTTTATCGGAAAGTGGATGGCCTGCCCCGCGCCCAACGTCT
>CAYJUC010000018.1:0-4073 GCA_964372605.1 uncultured bacterium
CCCTCCTGGTCCCCGGCCGTGTCGTTCGGGATCCTCCTGCTCGCGCTCGCCGTCCGCCCGTCCGGCCTGCTGGGGAGGTAGCGGTTGAAGAACAGATGGCTTCTGGTGTTGGCCATTGCCGTCGTCCTGCTCGGGTTCCTTCTCACCCGCGGGGTGACGAACCCGTATCTCTATTTCGCCACCTACGTCATCCTCCAGTACATCATTCTGGCCACGGCGTGGAACATCCTGGGCGGGTACACCGGCTATGTGAACTTCGGCAGCGCGGCCTTCTTCGCCCTGGGCGCTTACACCGCCATCTTTCTCATCAAGGCGTTCGCGGCGCCGTTGCCCCTGCTGATTCTCGCGGGCGGCCTCGTCTCCGGGGTCCTGGGGCTGGGCATCGGGTACCTCACGCTGCGCCTCAGGGGCGTGTTCTTCGCCATCGCCACGCTGGCGCTCGCCGTCGTGCTGCAGACCATGGTGATCAACTGGGAATACGTCGGCGGGGCGAAAGGGATCAATATCATCCGGCCGCGGAACATTCCGTTTTTTGCCAGTTACGTGGAGTTCCTCTTCGTGGTGATGGTGTTTCTTGCCGTCGCCGCCGTGACCGTGGCCTGGTGGATCGAGCACTCCTGGATCGGCAGGGGACTCGCCGCCATTCGTGACAACGAAGAGGCGGCCGAGTGCCTGGGGGTGCCGACCCTGAAGCTGAAGCTCTTCGCCACGACGGTGAGCGGTGTCCTGATGGGCGTGGCCGGAGCCCCGTTTCCCTACTACCTGACCTTCGTGGAGCCTTCCTCCGCGTTCGACCTGAACTACGCCGTGAACAGCCTGGCTATGCCGATGATCGGCGGAACGACGACCTGGATGGGCCCCGTCATCGGGGCGGTCCTGCTCGGAACGGCCCAGCAGGTGGCGACCGTGACGATCTCATCGGAATTGAACCTGCTGATCGTCGGCGTGGTCCTGGTGGGATTCGTCATCCTGGCGCCCGAAGGGATCATCGGGCTCGCCAGGCGGCTCCTGCGGAGAAGAGGCGCCTGATGCCCGGCGAGCTGCTTGAGGTCCTGGACGTGACGAAGCGGTTCGGCGGCTTCTTCGCCCTCAACCGGGTGAGCCTGGAGGTCAGGGAAGGCGAGCGGTTCGGATTGATCGGCCCCAACGGTTCGGGCAAGACCACGCTCATCAACTGCATCTCCGGCGCGCTCCGGAACGACGGCGGGAGGATTCGCTTCGGGGGGCGGGAAATCACCAACATTGCCGCCCACCAGCGCACCCGGCTGGGGATCGTGCGGAGCTTTCAGATCCCCAAGCCGTTCAACAGCATGACGGTGCTGGAGAATCTGCGCATCCCGCTGGAGTACGCGGCGCACGCGCGCTCCCGCGGGGCCGACGTTGTCGCCGAGGCCATGGAGATCCTCCGGCAGATCGGCCTCGAGTCGAAAGCGGATGTCACGCCTGTCGGGCTCACCCAGATCGAGATGCGGAAGCTGGAGCTGGCCCGGGCCATGGCCGCGAAGCCCAAGCTCTTGATCTCCGACGAGGCCATGGCGGGGCTCTCGAGCGCCGAGGTGGACGACGTCCTGACCATCCTGTTCCGGCTCAACGAGCGGGGGATCACCGTCATCATGATCGAGCACATCATGCGCGCCGTCATGCGCTTCTCGGAGCGGATCGCCGTTCTCGACGCGGGCGAGAAGATCGCCGAGGGGACCCCGGACGAGATCGTGCGCAACAAGGAAGTGGAGCGGGCCTACCTTGGCGAGTAGGATCATCGTCCGGAACGTGGACGCCGGCTACGGCGCGGTGCGCGTGCTCCACCGTCTCTCCATCGAGGTGAGGGAGGGCGAGACGGTGGTCCTGCTGGGGACCAACGGCAACGGCAAGAGCACCCTCATGAAGTGCATCATGGGCATGATCCGGCCCGATACCGGCGAGATCTTCCTCGAGCGCGACGGGCAGCGCATCGAGCTGGTGGGCAAGTCTCCGGAAGAGATCGTCAACCTCGGCATCACCCTCGTGCCGGAGGGCCGCAGGCTCTTTCCAAAGCTCACGGTGGAGGAGAACCTCCTCCTCGGCGCCTATCGGAAGGTTGCGCGCAGGGACATCGGGAACAACCTCCGGTTCTGCTACGAGGCGTTCCCGATCCTGGAACAGCGGAAGCGACAGCTCGCGGGCAGCATGAGCGGCGGCGAGCAGCAGATGCTGGCTGTCGCCCGCGCCCTCATGTCCGCCCCCAGGATCCTGCTCGTGGACGAGCCCTCGCTGGGGCTGGCGCCCATTTTCGTCAGCCGGGTGATCGCCAAGATCAAGGAGCTGAAGGAGCGATACCAGCTGACGGTGCTCATGGCCGAGCAGAATTTCAACCAGGCGACGAAGATTGCCGACAGAGGCTACATCATCGTCCACGGGGAGATCGCGTTCGAAGGGGCGAGCACCAGGGAGCTCGGCGAGCACGAGCTGGTGAAACGGTACTACCTGGGAGTGTAGGCTGGTCCCCTCACCCTTCCCTCTCCCCCTCGAAGGGGGAGAGGATTAAGGTGAGGGGTTTGGAGCAGCTGTGGCGAAGCCCGGGGGCCAGCCATCCCCGCCTCAGTTCCGCATCACCTGGGGTGGACCCTGGCGCCAGAGGTCCACGGTATCCCGCGGCGGCCAGATGCTCACCTTCCAGGCGTTGTCGTCGTGGATCCGGATGATGTCAGATGTGTACTCGATGATGTTCTGCTCGGGATCCCAGAAGTAGGAAAACAGGTTATTGCCGGCGCCGTGCCGGCCCGGACCCCAGAGGCGAACGATGCCTTTCTCCCCGAGGTGATAGACGCCCTTGGAAATTTCGAGGAAGTCCTTGACCTCGAAGGCGATGTGATGGAGTCCGGGGCCCTTGCCGACCGCGAAGGAGAGCTGGTGGTGAACCTCGTTGCACCGGAGGAAGACCATGTGGTGACCGTTCCAGTCGCTCTCCTTGAAGCCGAAGTGATCGCGATAAAACGCGTGGACCCGATCGATATCGGTCGTTTTGAGCACCACGTGGCTGAGCTCGAGGGGTTTGACCTGCCGCGGGCCGTAGTCGTCCGAAACCTGGTCTTCCCCCCAGTAGAGCTCGATGAGACGGCCGTCCGGGTCCCGGAGCCGCATGTTTTTCTTCGCGCCGGGCCGGTCGGCGGCGCCGGGCTGCTTCTCGATCGGCGCGCCGGCCGCGGCCAGCTCGTCCGTCGCGCGGTCGAGATCGGCCTCGCTCGCCACCTGGAGGCCGAGCTCCATGAAACCGCCCTCGTCGCCGGCCGTTAACTTGAGCGCGTGGTGCTCCGGCGCCGCGGTGCGAAGGTAGACCGCGCCGTCGACTTCCCCGGTGACGCCCAGCCCCCAATCGTCGACGTAGAAGCCGGCGCTCCTGCTCAGGTTTTTGACCGAGAGACCGACATGCCCGACCTTGCTCACCTTGATCATTGTTCTCCTCCTCTTGATTGTCGGAGGGGGCCTCGACGGCCCCCTCCGAGGCCTCCCCCAGAATTGGTTGCGCCGGCGGAGCCGGCGCTCGAAAACGGCCGATTATCCCGACACGTTCCTAAAGAACCGGTAAATTGTCGCCGAAGAGCACGCCCCTGAACATCCTGAACTTCATGAAGAGGTCGAAGTATCCGACGATGAAGGCCCAGGAAGCGACGGCGATCAGAATGCACAGAACCCAGCTCGCGCGCCCCTCGAGGCGCCCGAACAGCAGGACGTAGATTGGCACCGTCACGCTGAAACCGAAAACGGCGATGCCGGCCGCGGCGAGGAGCAGCCAGCCCAGCATTCGGAGGACGCCCAGCGGCGAGTCTCCCGCCTCTGCCGATTCCTCGGGTGGGAAGTCCGGCGTTCCGCTGGATGATCCGGCGAACTGTACGTCGGCCCCCAGCAGGAGGGCGGGCTTCCACACGCCGGCAAGGGCGAGGGCCGTAAGGATCGCGGTGGGGATACCGATGGCCATAGGGAAGAGCCGGGAGCGGGGGCCGTACCCGAACGCCGCGACCGGGAAATAGAGCGCGAATCCCAGCAGGACGAACACGAGGATGGTCCGACCTTGCCGCAGCTTGCTCATCGAACGG
>CAYJUC010000018.1:4173-13833 GCA_964372605.1 uncultured bacterium
CCTCCGGCCCGCCGGCGTTGAAGCAAGGGATAGAGTCCGACGGCCACGGCGCAGAGGAACAGCACGAGCGAGAGCGGGTGGACGAAAAAGATGAGCAGGCTGCCCTGCGAGATGTGAAGCGACTGAATGAAGGCCAACTCGGCCGGAGTCCCGAGGAGAAAGCCGATGATCAGCGGCAACAACGAAAACCCGTGCCGGGTGAGGAAGTAGCCCAGGACACCGCTGGCGATGGCGACCAGCATGTCCCAGAAATTCTGGCGAACCGCGTAGGAGCCCGCGAGGATGAGCATGACGATCACCGGAACGAGCAGTCCCATGGGGACGGCGGTCAGGCGCGCAAGCCAGCGGGCCACAAAAAACCCGACCAGGCTGGAAAGGAGTGTGCCGGCGACCAGCCCGAACACCACCACCCAGACGATCTCCATGTGCTCCTTCATGAGCCACGGTCCCACGGCGACCCCGTGCAGGGTCAACGCTCCCAGGAGCACCGCCATGGCCGCGGATCCCGGAATGCCAAACGCCAGGGTCGGGACCGCGTCACCCCCGATGGTGGCGTTGTTGGCGGTCTCGGCGGCGACCAGCCCTTCGATGGAGCCCTTGCCGATTTTCGGATCCCTGGACATCTGGGCCGTCATCGCGTAGGCCACCACGTTGGAGACGCTCCCCCCGATGCCCGGAGCGATCCCCACGATCGCGCCCACGACGCAGCTTCGCGCGAAGGTCAGCGGGTATTGAAACACATCCTTGATGCCCTGGAGGGTGCCGCGAAATCCGGTCTGCGCAATTCCCTCTGTGTCGGCCAGAACCCCGCCCTGCATCCCGTACCGGATGGACTCGCTCAGGCCGAACACGCCGATCAGGAATGCGACGTCCTGGACGCCGTCCCAGAGGTACTGCGGGCTTCCGAACGAGAACCGGTAGACCCCGGTCACCTCCGAGTAACCGACGAGGGAAATCAGCATGCCGATGCCTGCCGTCGCCAGGCCGCGAACGATGTTCCGTTGAACCGCGTAGGCGATCGTCACGAGGCCCAGGAGCACCAGCATGAAGGTCTCCGGGGGGCCGAACGCGAGCGTCAGCAACCGGACGACGGGGATGGCCGCGATCAGGACGACGATCCCGACGAGACCGCCCAGGGCCGAGGCCGTCGCCGAGATCGCCAGGGCTCGATTGGCCTCCCCCCGCTTGGCCATGGGGTACCCCTCGATGGTCGTCGCCGCGTTCGCCGGCGTGCCCGGGATGTTGAGCAGGATCGCCGGCACCGATCCTCCGAAGGTGCTGGACGAGGCGATCGAGCAGAGAAAGTAGAGGGCCGTGAGGCGGTCCATCCCGAAGGTGAAGGGCAGGGCCACGGCCATGGCCTGCACGTTGCCGAGCCCGGGCAGCACGCCGGCGATCAGGCCGATGAGCGAACCGAGGATGACAAACCCGGCGATACGCAGGTCGGCGAGCGCAGACAGGGCTGGGGCGATCCCCTCGAACATCGCCGCCGAACTTACCGACTTGTCCTAAAATTCATGCTGAGGTCCTGTTCGAGCGCGGGCTTTGCCCGCGCAATCAACTCGGGCCTCGCGCCGCGGGTGGCCTGCCTTACGGCATGGCCGAACCCGCAACGCTCGAACTGCACCCGGGGGGAGGTTCGGAAGGGGGGCATGGCCCCCCTCCGAGGATCTTACCGGATCTGGTCAGCCGCTTGTCGCAGGTCCGGCGCGTATTTTCCGTAGAGCTCCATCAACCCGGCCGCGATTTGCTGGGTTTGCTTTGTATCGCCGAAGGTCGGCGTGTATTTGGTCGCCAGGATCGCGTCGAGGAACTCCTTGTCCCTGTACAGCTTGCCCAGCGCCTCGCGGTAAAGGTTCGCCACTTCGGGCGCGGTCCCGGGCGGCATGAGGTAGACGATGTTGATCTGCAGCTCGAGCGGGTACCCTTGCTCTTTCGCCGTGGGGACATTGGGCCAGAGCTTGTCCCGCTCCGCGGCGTACACCGAGATCGGGCGGACGCCTTCGCCGAGGTATCGATTGACCAGCTCGATACCGAAGGTGACCGCCTCGCAGTCGCCGCGGATCATCGCCGCCGTGGCAACCGGCGCGCCTTTGTAGCCGGGCACCAGGCGATACTGGAATCCGACCGTCTTGGCCGCGATCACCGCATAGGCCAGGTCGATCCCCCCCGTGGTGCAGAAGGAGATGGGCTTCCCGGCGTTTTTGAGGTCCGCCAGGCTCTTGTAGGGAGTCTTCGGACCCCCGGAGAGGGTGTAAGGCGAGTGATATGTCGAGGTCAACAGGACGAACTTGCCGAATTCGTAGCCGGCCTCCGCGCCGTAGATGGCCTGGGTCCCGAGCGCGTCCGGGGTGTAGGTCGCCCCGATCACAGAGCCGTCCGGCTTGGATTTCGTGACGCGCTGCATCCCGGTCCGTCCTCCGGCGCCGACCACGTTTTCGACGATCAGCGTGGGCGATCCCGGTAAGTACTTCGGCAGGTGGCGAGCGACGACGCGAGTCTGGACGTCGACGCCGCCCCCGACGCCGAAGGGGATCACGAAGGTGACGGTCCTGGGAAGCTGTATCGGCTTGGGCGCCTGAGCCCGGACGGGCGCCGGGGCCGGAGCGACGGCGATCAAAACGACGAGCCCCGCGAGGACACGAAGGGCGTTCAGAAATGGGCTCCGCATACGCTTTCTCCTTTAATTTGGGGCACAGCTAAGTTGAGATCTTGGGGAGCACATCGAGTTGCTCGGCATCGTCCATGAGCATACCGGATCGGGGTCAGGCCACGGGGTTCACCAGAACGCCGATATGTTCGATTTCGGTCCGCAGCACGTCGCCCGGCTTCAAGAAGATCCCGCGGGCGAACCCCACTCCCGAGGGAGTGCCGGTGGTCAGGACGTCTCCCGGCAGCAGCGTCATGTTCTGGGAGATGAAGGCGAGGATGTCGCCGATCTTGTGGGTCAGGTCGTCGGTGCGGGCGTCCTGCATGACCTGGTCGTTGACGGTGACCGAGAGCTTCAGGCGCTCCGGATCCTCGATGAACGCGTCCGGAACGATGTAGGGCCCCATCGGGCAGAAGGTATCGGAGCATTTCCCCATGAGCCAGTCTATCTTGAAGTCGAGCCGGCGGGGCACGACGAACGATCGGGCGGTGACGTCCTGGAGGATGGTGTAGCCGGCGATGTAGGACCGCGCCGCCTCTTTCTTGATGTTCCGCCCCTTTCTCCCGATCACCACCGCCAGCTCTCCCTCCCAGTCGATCTTTTCGTCGGGAACCTGGCTCGCCAGGATCTTTTCGCCGGGGCCGATCACGCAGCCGATGGACGCCTTCAGGAAGCAGTAGGGGTTGGAATTCTCCGCGGTCGTGTAGGGCGTTCCCGGGCGGAGGCGATCGGTCATCTCCTTGCTGTGGGCGTTGTAGTTGGCGCCGGCGGCGAAGATCCTCGGCGGGTAGAGGATGGGGGCCTTGAATTTGACCCGCCCTTCGGGGTGGGCGAAGGGGAGCGGTTTGCCTGCCCGGGCCTCGAGAAATTTCGCCAACCGCTCTAAGTCCCTGAACGCCGCGGCCCACCGGCCGAGGAGCGTCAGCATGGTGAGGGGGCGCTCGATCGCCGCCAGCAACGGCTTCCTGGTCTGCCGCCGGTAGGCGGCGGTCGCCTGTTCGACCTCGTAGAGCGTTCCGCCCAGCGCCAGCGCCACGCGGCGCGTTCCTTTCACCTCGATGGTAGCGAGCTTGAACATTGATTTACCCCCACGGGCACTGGCAAGGTGGACCACCGCCTCTTATAGCACGGGGAACTTGGTGGCTCAAGAGCGCGAGGATCCCCCGAGCCACGGACTCTGACTCACCGGACGACACTAGGAGCTTCCCGGGAGAGCACGAGAGCTCTCCTGGCTCGCCACTCATAAAGAATAATCGCCAGGCACACAGCCCCGCTGACGGCATTGATCGTCCAGCTGTGGGCAATTGTCCCGCCGGGCGGAATCAGGAGCCCCACCCCCCCGAGGGCCAGGAAGAGACGTTTGAACCAACCAACCGGCCTGACGTAGTAGCCCACCATAGCGATGCCGATGGCCACGGTGCCTGCGGTGGCGGTGGTGAGGGCGAGGATGATCAGGTGAACGGGCCCCTGCAGGAGCAGCAGCGGATCGAGCACAAAAACGAACGGGACCACGTAGGCAATGATCCCGAGGCGCATGCACGCGTACCCCGTGCGCATGGGACTGGTGCGCGCGATGGCCGCCCCGGCAAAGGCCGCGATGCAAATGGGCGGGGTGATCATGGAGAGCATGGCCCAGTAGAAGACGAAGAGATGCGCCGCGAGGGGGAGAATGCCGAGTTTGGTCAACGCGGGCGCCAGGGTCAGCGCGACGACGACGTAGACCGCGGTCGTCGGCATGCCCATCCCGAGGACCAGCGCGACGATACCGGTCAATACCAGAATGAGGAAGAGGTTCTCCGGGCCGAGGCGGTCGACGAACAGGGTGAAGACAAACCCGAGTCCGGAGAGCGTGAGCACTCCGATGACGATTCCGGCCACCGCGCAAACCACGGCGACCTCCAGCATTGCGAGCCCGGTATCCTCAAGGATGGCCAGGAGCTTTTTGAAGTTGATGCGGATATCGCGGCGCAAAAAAGTCACCGCCAGGGCCACCGCGGCGGCGTAGAAACCGGCCTTGGCCGCGCTCAGGTTCAGGACAAACAGGACGTAGATGATGAGCCCCATGGGGATGATGAAAATCCATCCGCTCCTGAGCACTCCGATCAGGGAGGGCATACTCTCCGGCGGGATCCGCGCGATTCCCGTTTTCCCGGCCTCCAGGTCGATCTGGACAAAGAGGGCCAGGTAATAGAGCAGGGCGGGAATGACCGCGGCGATGGCCACCTGGGCGTACGGCAGCCCGAGAAATTCCGCCATGACGAACGCGGCGGCGCCCATGACGGGGGGCATGAGCTGGCCTCCGTTGGACGCCACCGATTCCACGGCCGCGGCCACGTGGGGCCTGTACCCGGTGCGCACCATCATCGGAATGGTGATGGCGCCGTCCACCACCACGTTGGCCACAGGGCTCCCGGAGATGGTGCCGAACAGCGCGCTGGCGAGCACGGAGATCTTCGCCGCCCCGCCGCGAAACCTCCCCATGAGGGACATGGCGAGGTTCGTGAAGAACTCCCCTCCGCCGGAAGCGTAGAGGACCTGGCCGAAGAGAATGAAGGCGACCACGATGGTGGCCACGATGGTCAGGGGAATCCCCAGGAGGGAGTTGGGATCGATGTAGAGATGCACCGCAAGCTTGGACCAGGAGATACCCTTGGCGTTGAGAATCCCCGGGAACAGATGGGCGTAGTGCGCGTAGAGTATGAAGACCGCCGCGATGATCACCAGCACCCAGCCGGTGATCCGCCGGCAGGCTTCCATCACCAGGAGGATCGCGATGGCTCCGAAAGTTACCTTGTCGGCTGTCAGCTCTCCCACCTCGTTCACAATCCTGGGGTACAGGACGGCCAGGTAGCTTCCCGCCAGGACGCTCAACCAGAACAGGGTGAGGTCGTACCAGGGGAGGCGTTCCCTGGAGGCGCGGCGATGCAATGGGAGGGAGAGAAAAACGGAGCCCAGAACCAGGATCAGGATGAACCCGAGATACTGCTCCTGGAGCATGGCGGCGCCGAAGCGGGACGGGAGATCGAAATTAAAAAGGAGGGCGGCGAGCGGGATGGCCCAGAGGAGCAGCCGCTGAAGCAACCGCATCGAGGGATTTTTGAGCTTTCTAAATCGGGAGCCGCCTTCCAGCTCTACCGCCATGGCTTACTCGCAGAAGAGGACTCAGGGGATTATTGGTCCAGGAGCTTGGCCTGCAGGGCTTGCATGTCGTTGTTCCAGAACCCCTTTTCCCGGAAGAACCTCACCGCTCCGGGGTGGTAGGGAATCGTGGCATTTTTATTGACCATCAGCTCCCGCTGCCACGCCTTGAGCGCCGGATAAGCCGCCCCCAGCTCCTCGGTGTGCTCCCAGAGCACTTTCACGACCGCATACGCCGTTTCATCGTTCATGTCCTTGGTGGCTACGAGATAGATGTCGATGGTCACGAACGTCGTATCCTTCACGACCCCGGTGGCCGAGCCCGGCCTGAGAGGGCTCGGATAACTTCCAGGGTAGATTTCCCCCATTCGCTTCGCGCCTTCCGGCGTGGAGCCGACGGAGATGAACTTCACCCCCTTTCGGGCGTTGGCCTCCTCCACGGCCGGGCTCCCCACCGAGTGCCAGGTGGCATCCGCTCTTCCCTCCATGAAGGCCTGGGCGCCGGCCTGTAGGTCGGAGACCGGAATCTTGATGACGTCGTCATACGTGAGCCCTGCGCTAGCCAAGCCGGCGCTGCTGCTCAGTTTCACCACCGGAATTCCGGGAAAGTCGCTCGCGATTCTCTTCCCCCGGAGATCGGCCACCGTCTCAAAGGGTGAATCCTTGGAGACATAAAAGCTGGTGCGCAAGGAGCCTCCCGCGATGAGGAGCCGGGTGTTCTTGAACGGCCTTTTATACGCCACGATCCCTTTGCGGGCGAGGGCGGCGTCGGCGCTGGTGAGGATTCCCATGTCCGTCTCGCCGGTGTCCATGGAGGGGAGCCAGGCGGGCGGCCCCGCGAAGGGCTGGACCCGGACCGTGATGGGGGTATGGCGGCTGAGGACTGTGGCGATGCCCGTCCCAATGGCGTTGAACAGACTGCCAACCGCGTGGGTGGCCAGCGTGGCGCTACGCGGGACGGCTGCCGGGGCCGGGCCCGCCGCCAGAACCAAAGCGATCAGCGCCACCCCGGTTACTCCAAGCCAGCCCTTCTTTACCATCCAGTACCTCCTCGCCTTCTACTGGTTCAGGAGTTTGGTCTGCATAGCCTCCGTCTCGTTGTTCCACGCCCCCTTTTCTTTGAAGAACTTCACCGCTCCGGGGTGATAGGGGATGAACGCGGTGTGGCTGACCATGCGATCGCGCCGCCATGCCTTGAGCGCGGGATAAGCCACTCCCAGCTCCTCGTTGAATTCCCACAGCGCCTTGAGGATCTCGCGCACCGCCTCATCGCTCATCTCCTTGGCGGTGACCAGGTAGATGTCGTTGGTCAGGAACGTGGTGTCCTTCAGGACGCCGGTTGCCGTTCCCGCCTTCACGACGCTCGGATAACTCCCCGGGTAGATGTCCGCCATTCTTTTCGCCGCGTCCGGGGTGGAGATCGTGGAGAGGAACTTGACGCCCCCCTTGCGGGCGTTGGCCTCCTCGACAGCCGGCGCGCCCACCGAGAACCAAGCCGCATCAACCCTCCCCTCGAGGAAGGCCTGGGCGTTGGCCATCAGATCGGACACCGGCACCCTGGTGATGTCATCGTAGGTCAGCCCCGCGGTAGCCAGAACCGCGGAGCTGCTCATCTTTACGATGGGAATTCCCGGGAAGTCGGTCGGAACTCTCTTCCCTCGGAGGTCCGCCACCGTCTCCATGGGCGAGTCCTTGGCGACGTAGAAGCTGAGCTGCAAAGCGCCTCCGACGACGAGGATCCGGATGTTCTTGAACGGCCTCCGGTATATGGCGATCCCTTTGTAGGCCATGGCGGCGTCGGCGCTCGTGAGAACTCCCATGTCCGTCTCACCCTTATCCATGGCGGGGAGCCAGGCCGGAGGACCCGCGAAGGGTTGAACCCGCACCGTGATGGGAGTGCGGCGACTCAGGACCGTGGCGATCCCCGTCCCCAGGGCGTTGTAGAGGCTTCCCACGGCGTGGGTGGCCAGCGTGGCGTTACGCGGGACAGCGGCCAGGGCAAAGCCGGCCCAAAGCGTCAACGCGATAAGCAGAATCCCGATTCCTCCGACGAGCCTCTTCATAGGCCACCAACCCTTTCTCTTGCCCCTCACCCCGGCCCTCTCCCTCAAGAAGGAGAGGGAGCCTGTTCGGTTCCCTCGCCCCCGGCGGGGGAGGGGGTCAGGGTGAGGGGACTTGGCCGGGTCCCTTGCTTGTGTCAGTGAGCCGGCGGAGACTCGGCGACCTTGAACATCCCGGTCTCCACGCCGAGGGCGCTCTTGCCGACGGCCTCCAGCACCCGATCCGCCGAGGGGACCATGAGCGTGCACGTTCTCAAGTCCCGGAACGCGCGCTCCACCGGATAGTCTTTGTAGGCTCCCCGCCCGCCCGCCAGCTGAATGACCTTGGAGGTGACCTGGAGGCCGACCTCGGTGGTCAGGTACTTGGCCTTGCTCGCGAGGATTCCTCGCCCGGCGGGGTCGGCCGCGTCCCAGGCCGCCGCCGCATGCGCCAGAACCAGCGCGGCGGCGTCCAGCTGAATGGTCATCTCTCCCACATGACGCTGGATCAGGGGCTCGTGGGAGATCGGAACGGTATCGGGTTTGAAGACCCGTTTCTTCGCGTAGTCGATCGCGAACTCGAGGGCGCTCTGGGCGATGCCCAGATAGATGGCCGCGTAGCCGAGGCCGAAACTCTCTATGACGCCCACCCTGATCGCGCCTCCGGGATCGCCGATGACGGCGTCTTTGGCAATCACGCAGCCGGTCAGGGTGACGGAGGGGCTGTAGGTGGCTCGCATGCCGAGCGTATCCCATCTCCCGTCGCTCGTGATGCCGGGCGTGCCAGCCGGGACCAGGGCCACGAGCAACGCCTTCCCCATGTCGGTCATCCCGTCCAGGGCGCACCAGAGCAGGTAGTAGGAGGCGCCGTCGGCCATCGTGCAGAAGTGCTTGCTCCCGTCGATCACGTAGCCGTCCGCGTGGTGGCGGATGATGGTCTCCATCAGGAGGGTGCGGGAAAGGCTGAGGGCGGGCTCGCTCCCCCAGCTCCCGAAGAGCTTCCCCCGCTCGATGACCTCGGCGTAGTAGCGCTGCTTCTGAGCCTCGGTGCCGAGGGCATCGATGAAACGCATGACGGTGGAGTGCATGTGGACGGTCATGGCGGTGCTGGCGCAGCCCCCGGCGATGGTCTGGAGGATGGCGACGTAGGTGGGCATGTCGACTCCCATCCCGCCGCGCTCCTTCGGGATGGCCATGGCCAGAAAGCCCGCCTTCCAGAGATCGCGCCAGCTCTCCACCGGGTTGATCGCCTCGCGGTCGTAGTGGGCCGCCCGCGGCGCGATTTTCTCGCGGGTCAGGCGGGCGGCCCCCTCGACGATCGTGAGTTGCGACTCCGAGAGCCCGTACATGGGTCAGCGCATGGCGCTGGCGGTCCCCCTGGCGCTCTTGTTGCAGCGGCAGGTACCGGCCTGATGCAGTTCGATCATGTTTCCGAAGGGGTCATCCATGAAGATCTGCTCGGACTCCGGGCCTACGACCCCCCTGGTGATCCAGTAGTTGACGCCCAGCCGATCAAGCTCGCTCTTGGCCTCCTGGATGTCGGGGACCGCCAGCGCCACGTGAGTCAGGGTCGGGTCCTGGCGCTCCCCCTTGGCGTACGGGGAGGATCCCTCGATTCCCATCAAGTGAACCTGGGCGTGGCCATCCTCCACCTCCATCCAGTATCCCGGTACCCCCCGGATCTCCGGGCGTCCCGGATCCGGGGCCAGCCCGAGCACGTCCTGATAGAACGCGAGGGCCTTCTTCAGACCTTCAGGGGTCGGTCCGACCCGGATCGCGTGGTGATGCAGCTCGAGCGCTTTCACAGCCATAGCAGTTCCTCCTTATGTGGTT
>CAYJUC010000018.1:13933-22119 GCA_964372605.1 uncultured bacterium
CGCCCCAGCGCCGTGCCGAGCAGCGTCGAGAGCAGGGTCGTCCACATCCGGCCTTCGGCGATCGGTTCGTCCAGCCCGTATTGACGGGCGATCTCGAGGTCGGTGTGGATGCTCCGCTCGTACCCCGGCTCGGACACGGAGCGGGTGTATTCCGCCATCGTCTCGAATCGCACGGGCACCGGAGCGCTCTCCACGCGCTCTCCGACCTCACCCCGGAAGTCAGCGGCCACCGTGGTCATCGCCGAACCTCAGGAGCAGCGTGTTGCGCTCCCGGCTGACCTCCTCTCCGTTCTCGTCAAATGTCGCGCTCTCGAGCACCACGTACGGCCGCCCGCGCCGGAAGTACTTCTCCGCCACGCGACCGGTAACGGTCAAGAGCTGGCCGGCGCGCGCCGGACGTTTCAACGCGAGTTCGGCGCGCGCGTGGATGGCGCCTTCCACTCTGAAGTCGGCGCGCAGCAGCCGCATGTAGTTACGCGCATAGATGCCAGGCTCGATCAAGGGCGCGGCGGTGGCGGGATCCGTGAGAAACGCCGGCATCGGTTGTCCGACCGCCTGGAGGTGGCTCCGCACGAGTTCCGGGTCCACCCTGTACCGGATCGGGCCGAGGCGTTGTCCCGCTTCGACGGCCTCGTATCGAAGAACCGGCTTGTCGCCCACGGCTCGCGTCTTCTCACCCCGCGTTAGTCCGAAGGCGCCGACGAAGAATCCTCACTGGTCCTTCACCTCGTGGGAGCTTGAGGGCATCATAGGTGAAGCGCGTCGGCCTTGTCAACCTGACGGCCTTTCCCCGAGCGTGCGTCTGGCTTGCCTGCCGTCCGAGGGAACGCTAGCATGAGGGGCCATGAGTTTCCTGAGTCACATCGAGTGCTCGGTGTGCCGGTCCGCTCACGACCCGAAGCGGCTCCTGACCGTGTGCGAGAAGTGCGGCCAGATGCTGGTAGCCCGCTACCACCTGAACCGGGTGGCCGGGGCGGTGACGAAGGCAGATCTCCAGCGCCGTCCCTCGGGGATGTACCGGTTCAGGGAGCTGACTCCCCTTGAGCAGGGTGAAGAGCCGGTGTCCCTGGGTGAGGGAGGGACTCCGCTCCTGTCACTGACGCGGCTGGGGAGCTATCTCGGGTTCCTGCATCTCGTGGCCAAGGACGAAGGCCAGAATCCCACCGGCAGTTTCAAGGCTCGCGGGCTCGGCATGGCGGTGACGCGGGCGCGAACGCTCGGCGCCCGGGGACTGATCATCCCGTCGGCGGGGAACGCGGGCGGTGCCGCGGCGGCGTATGGGGCGCGCGCCGGCCTGCCGGTGGCGGTGGTGGTCCCGCGCGACAGTCCGGAGGCCGCGGTTGCCGAGGCGCTCCTGGCCGGCGCTCACGTCTTCACCATCGAAGGGTCGATCGCTGCCGCCGGCCAGGTGGTCGCGAAGGTGGCGCCCCAGCTCGGCTGGTTCGACCTCTCGACACTGAGGGAGCCCTATCGGCTGGAGGGGAAGAAGACGATGGGGCTGGAACTGGCCGAGCAGCTCGGCTGGGCGGCTCCCGATCTCCTCATCTATCCGACCGGCGGCGGGACAGGGCTCCTAGGAATCTGGAAAGCGTACCAGGAGCTGGCCGCCCTCGGCTGGGTGAACGACCAGCTTCCCCGGTTCGTCGCCGTCCAGGCCGAGGGATGCGCGCCCGTGGTGAAAGCCTGGGTGGAGAATGCGCGGGTGACCACGCCGTGGGAGAACCCGGTGACTCAGGCAGCCGGGCTCCGCGTCCCGTCGCCGTTCGCCAGCCGCCAGATACTCGAGCTGCTCCGGGAGAGCGATGGCTGCGCGCTCGCTGTGTCGGAGGCCGCCATTGTCGAGGCCCAGAAGCTCCTCGCCCGGATGGAGGGAATCTGGACCGCCCCCGAGGGCGCGGCCACTCTCGCCGCCTTGCTCAGCCTGAAGGACGAGGGCAAGGTGGACAAAGTGGGGAAGATCGTTCTGCTCCTGACAGGCGCCGGGATCAAAAATCCGCCGCCGCCACTTCTGCCTCCCGTGGACCTGACCGGTCCGGAGGTCACGCTCCTGGATCGGGTCCGGGCCGCGCTCGGACGCCCCTCACCCTTCAGTCCCCCTCATCAGTCCCCCTCACCCTGCCCTCTCCCCCTCGAAGGGGAGAGGGAAGGGTGAGGGGGTCCATGCGAGGCGCGGATCAGGATGAGCCCGCCCATGACACGGCGCCACGCGATCTCCCTCACAGTCAACGGCGCTTCGTATGAAGTCTCGGTCGAGCCTCGGCGGAGCCTGGCCGATTGCCTGCGCCAGGATCTGGAGCTGACCGGCACCCACGTCGGCTGCGAGCACGGCGTCTGCGGCGCGTGCACGGTGCTTGTGGACGGCGAGGCGGCGCGCTCCTGCCTCATGCTGGCGGTTCAGGCCAACGGCGCCGAGATCACCACGGTGGAAGGGCTCGCCCGCGGCGGGAGACTCCACCCGCTCCAGCAGGCGTTCTGGGATCATTTCGCCCTCCAGTGCGGCTTCTGCACCCCCGGATTTCTGATGACGGCGATGGCGCTGCTCCGGGATCATCCTTCTCCCACAGCGGAGGAGGTCCGGACGGCGCTCGCCGGCAACCTCTGCCGTTGCACCGGCTACACCGCCATCGTCGAGGCGGTGCTTGAGGCGGCGCGCCGCCTCAGAGACGAGCGTGGCTGACCGGAACGTCGGCGCCCGGGTGAAGCGAGCGGACGATCCTCGCCTCCTCACCGGCCGTGGGCAATTCGTCGACGATCTCAAGCTCCAGCGGATGCTTCATGTGGCGTTTGTGCGGAGTCCCCACCCCCACGCGAGGATCGTTGCCCTGGAGCGGGCCGCGGCCGCCCGGCTCCCTGGCGTGGTCCAGATTCTGACCGGAGACGAGGCCGCCCGCCTCTCTAAGCCGTGCCGCGGCATTCTTCTCCATTACACGGGGATGAAAACGGGCGCCATGCTCCCGCTGGCGGTGGACAAGGTCCGATACGTCGGCGAGCCCGTGGCGGCCATCGCCGCCACCGAACGGGAGGTGGCGGAGGATGCCGCGGAGCTTATCGAGGTCCAGTATGAGCCGCTCCCGGCAGTCCTGGATCCGGAGACCGCGCTGGCCCCCGGCGCGCCCCTGATTCACGAGGAGCTGGGGGACAACCTGATCTACGAGGCTTCCCTTGAGGCGGGAGATGTGGACGCGGCGTTCCGGTCAGCCGAGCGGACCTATCGGCGCAGTTTCAAGCTCAGCCGGCACACCGGGGTGCCTATCGAGCCGCGGAGCCTCGTGGCCAGCTTCGAGCCTGCCACCCGAAGCCTCACGGTATGGATCTCCACCCAGGTCCCCCACATGATGCGGGCGGTGCTCGCCGATCTCCTGGGCCTCGACGAGCACCGGGTGCGGGTCATCGCCCCGGACGTGGGCGGGAGCTTCGGGATCAAGATTCACGTCTACCAGGACGATCTGGCGACCTGCTGCCTGGCGCTTGCCCTCGGCCGCCCGGTGAAGTACGCGGCTGACCGGCGCGAGTCGTTCCTCTCGGATATCCACGCCCGCGAGCAGACCGTCGAGATCGAGGTGGCGGCGGATGGAGATGGCAGGATCCGGGGGATGCGGTCCAGAATCACCGCCGGTGTCGGGCCGTATTCGGCGTACCCTCGATCGAGCGTCGTCGAGGGGGGACAGGTGCTTCGCCTTCTGCCGGGCCCCTACCGGATTCAGGACTACCGGGGGGAGTTGCGCGTGGTGGCCCAGAACAAGGTGATCACCTCCCAGTACCGCGCGGTGGGTCATCCGATCGCGACGCTGGTGATCGAGGGGATGATGGATCTGATCGCCCGGGACGTGGGGCTCGACCCTGCCGAGATCCGGCGCCGCAATTTGGTTCTGGAGTTTCCGTACACCTCCGCCACCGGCAACGTGTACGACAGCGGGAGCTACCGCGAATCGCTTGAGCGATTGCTCGTGGAAGCGCGGTACGACCGGCTGCGGGCGGAGCAGATTGAGGGTCGCCAGACCGGGCGCTACCTCGGCATCGGGCTCTCCTGCTTCATCGAGCTGACCGGACCGGGCGCGCAGTTCTACGGGGTCGGGGGCGCCCCCATTTCAGGGCAGGAAGGGACCACGCTGAGGCTCGAGCCCTCGGGAGCGGTGACGGCGCTCACCGGGGTGACCAACCAGGGGCAGGGGACCCAGACGGCGCTCGCCCAGATCATCGCTGACGAGCTTGGAGTACCCGTGGAGGCTATCAATGTGATTTCCGGCGATACCGCGGTGGTCCCCTACGGGGGCGGCACCTGGGCGAGCCGCGGTATGGCCATCGGCGGGAGCGCCACGCTCCTGGCCGCGCGCGCGTTGCGGGAAAAAGTCACCCGCATCGCGGCGGCGCTGCTCGAAGCCCACCCCGAGGACATCGAGCTTGGCGCGGGCCTGGCCTATGTGAAGGGGAGCCCGGAGCATGGGCTGCCGCTGGCCGACCTCGCTCGCACCGTTCACTTCCGCTCCAACTCCTTGCCAGCCGGGATCGAGCCCTCGCTGGAGGCCACCGTTCACTACACGAACCCGAAGGCGTGGACCTTCACCAACGGCGCCCACCTGGCGGTAGTGGAGGTTGACGTGGAGACCGGGCTGGTGACCCTGCTCAGGTACCTGGCGGTGGACGACTGCGGCCGGGTTATCAATCCGGCGCTCGTGGAAGGGCAGGTTCGCGGTGGGATCGTCCAGGGGATCGGCGGGGCGCTCTTCGAGGAGTGCCGTTACGACGCGAGCGGCCAACTCCTGACGACGACGCTCATGGACTACCTGATCCCGACCACGGCCGAGGTCCCGCCGATCGAGGTGCACCACCTGGAGACGCCCGCGCCGCATCTGGCCGGGGGATTCAAGGGAGCCGGCGAAGGGGGGACAGCAGGGGCGCCGGCCGCCATCCTGAACGCGGTCAACGATGCCCTGTCGCCATTCGGCGTGATGATCAGCGAGCAGCCGATCACACCAGAGCGCGTGCTCCAGGCGCTTCGGGGAGCCCGGTCCTGAGGATCATCCCTTCTCTCCGCTATAGAGAAACGCGCCGGATTCACGCAACTGGGGGTCTCGGTAGCCCCGCCTCCCGACCAAGGTCCAATTGACGTTGGGGAAAGACTGCTCAAGAGTGGGGGTCGTAGGGAGAGAGAACACTATCCCATGCCGCCGATCACGGTTGTCACGTCTCACTTTCCGCGGAGACGTGTGTGAGCAAATCATGTCCCGGAACCCAGCAGAAAGGGGGAACCGGGCGCGCTATCGATGCCATAGCGAATTAAGGAGGCAGACCATGCACGTTCGTGAATTCTCCGAGGTCATTCAGGCCCGCAGTGAAGAATTTGAATCGAAAACAGCCGAGGAGATCCTGGCCTGGGCGCTTGAGGAGTTTCACCCGCGGATCGCTCTTGCGGCAAGCTTCGGGGCCGAAGACGTGGTCGTCATCGACATGCTGATGAAGCTCGACCTGGAGCCGCGCGTCTTCACCCTTGACACCGGTCGCCTGCCGCATGAGACGTACACCCTCATAGAGGCGATCCGCCAGCGATATGGCCTCACCATCGAGGTCTACTTTCCTCAGGCGGAGGCGCTGGAGGCCATGGTGCGGGAGCACGGCGTGAACCTCTTCTACAGGAGCGTCGAGAACCGCAAGCTCTGCTGTGCGGTCCGGAAGGTGGAGCCCCTCGGGCGCGCTCTCGCCGGCCTCGATGCCTGGATCACCGGGCTCCGGCGGGACCAGGCTGTCACTCGCACCCAGATCCGGAAGGTGGAGGTGGACTTCGAGCGCGGTGGGATCATCAAAGTAAATCCCCTGACGGACTGGACCTGGGATCAGCTGTGGGCCTACATCCGGGCCAACAATGTTCCCTACAGCGCGCTCCACGATCTGGGCTACCCCAGCATTGGCTGCGCCCCCTGCACCCGCGCGGTGAAGCCCGGCGAGGATCTACGGGCCGGCCGTTGGTGGTGGGAGCGGGATCCAGCGGCGAAAGAGTGCGGCCTCCATGCCGTGCGCTGACCCATGGACCCGACCACGATCGCGTTTGGCTTTCTCGCCGGCGTCCTTGTTGGGCTCACGGGGATGGGGGGCGGTGCTCTGATGGGTCCTGTGTTAATCCTCGGGCTGGGCGTGACTCCCGTGATCGCGGTCGGCGTAGACCTGGTGTATGCCGCAATAACCAAGCTCTTCGGCGCGGTCATCTACTGGCGACGGGGGAGCGCGGACCTGAGGCTCGCCGGCATCATGCTGCTTGGCAGCCTTCCCGGCGCCTTGGTCGGCATCGCGCTCCTGGCCGCGGCTCGCGCGCGAGGGCACGATCCGAACTCGCTGGTCGCGAAGGTCCTCGGCGCGGCCCTCGTGATCGCGTCGCTCGCAATGCTCCTCCGGCTCCTCTTCTCGGGACGCCCGCGGCCCCTCTGGCTGGCCTTTGACAGCCGCTGGCTCATTGGGGCGGGCTTCGTGGTCGGCCTCCTCGTTGGCATCTCCTCAGTCGGGAGCGGGACACTGCTCGTCGCCGTGCTGGCGCTGGCCACTGCGATGCCGAGCGTTCGGATCGTGGGCACCGATCTTGTCCACGGCGTGCTACTCACAGCGCCGGCCGGGGCGGTGCACGCATGGCTCGGGCACGTTGACCTCGGGCTCACCCTGACAATTCTCGTAGGCTCCATTCCCGGCATTCTCCTGGGTGCCCGGCTTTCGACCTGGAGCCCCGAGTGGGTCCTTCGTCCCGTGCTCGCTGTCGTGCTGATGGTGGTCGGCCTGCGCCTGATCGGGTGAGACGGCATCATAACAGCTCAGCGAGACCTCTCCGCCGCAGCTTGGCTTTATTCCGGATGAGAAAACGCCGCCCCCGTGCCTCACCTGACATCGAGTTGGTCGACCCCCGTGGCCGGATGACCAGCAGGGCCGAAGCGAGCGCGATCGTGAGGCGTTCACCGGGCACTTTTCCCGGGTGGGGGCTCATGGTCGCCGTGGCGACCGCCAGCTATGTCTTGTCGGAACTCCTCGCCCCCCGCGTCACAAGTTTCGGGAGGAGCCTGGTGGAGCCCGTCACGCTAGCCATCATCGCGGGCCTTCTGCTGCGGAACATGGGTTGGGTGCATCCTGCGTGTGACGGGGGAATTAAGCATTATGAGGTGGCGCTCAAGCTCGGCATCGTGCTGCTCGGGCTGAGCCTCACGTTCCTCCAAGCAGTTCAGCTTGGCGCCCAGACGATCTTCGTGGTGATCATTTGTCTGGCGATCTCGCCCGCTTTCATCTACGTCATCGCGAAGTGGTTCCACGTCCCTCAGAAGCTTGGCATCCTTCTCGGTGTGGGCACGACCATCTGCGGCTCAACTGCCATCGCGATCGCCGCGCCCGCCATCGAAGCCAGGGACGAAGAAGTCTCCTACTCGATCGGTACGATCTCGTTCTTCGGCATCCTGGCGATGCTCGTGCTGCCGCTTGCCGGCACCGTCATCCGCCTGACCGAATCGGAGTTCGGCATACTGGCAGGCACGTCCATGTCCGGCACGCCACAGGTGCTCGGTGTCGCGTCCATGTACGGCAATGGCGCTGTCGCGCACGCGACGATCGTCAAGATGACCCGCAACATCTTCATGATCCCGGCGGTGTTCCTCCTTGGCGTGTGGTACGCCAGGCAGAAAGCGCATGCTGCGGGAAGGCACCTCGGGATCAGCGAGTACCGGAAGGCCGTACCGGCGTTTCTCTTCGGCTTTCTGGCGCTTGCGGTCGTCCGCTCGCTCGTCGATCACTTCGAAATCGTGCCGCGCGATCTCTGGGCCTCGACCCTCGGCTTGGCTGCCTGGACGGCCAAGTTCCTGATCCTTATGGCCATGGCGGGCATCGGGCTGAACACGCGCTTCGCTGCCATGCGCCGGATAGGCGTCGCTCCGCTGCTCGTCGGGTTTATCGGGGCGCTGTTCCTGGGGCTGTTGAGCTACACCCTCATCCGATGGCTTGGCCTGGGGGGTAGGCCGCTAGTGTCCTGAGTTGGAAGTCATTCTTGATCTCCATGGCGCTTTATGCGCTCAGGTCGTCTTCCAGTCGCTCGAAGGCCTCTAGCACCTCCAGAGAGTCGGCTGCTACCAGACCGGACTCTTTAACGAGTTCCCGCTTCAGGAGTTTGCGTTTATTGAGCTTGTTGTAGAGGTTGATGGCCTCGTTGAAGTAAGCGTTCCTGG
>CAYJUC010000019.1:0-22059 GCA_964372605.1 uncultured bacterium
GCGCACGGACCAGGGATACCCGGCCGCCGCCCAGATGGCCCGCAGCGCCTCCAGCACGGCGGATGGCGGACTTGCGGTGGTAGCCCGCCACCTGGCAGAACTCATCCAGAATCCGCTGCTTCTCAGCGCGCGCGGCCTGCCGATACCGCTGAGAGATCGCGTGCACTTATTGCCGTTTGGCTTCTGGAACTCACGCTGTAACCCTCCTGTGGCCCAGAGGGCCGGGGAAAGTTACATAGCAAAGGGCGCGACGATTCTGGCTCGGTAACATTCTAGATGGCGCGAGACGAGAGATTGACTTGATGAGGCGAGAAGTGTATTAGTATGAGCCTTTGTGGGTAAGCAGGAGGCCCTCATATGAAACGAACCTACCAGCCGAATAGACGGAAGCGGAAGCGAACGCACGGGTTTCTGGTGCGAATGAAGACCAAGGGCGGGCGGAAGGTTCTGAAACGCCGGAGAGCTAAGGGACGGAAAAGGCTCACGGTCTAGGCATGGAGCGCGCGCGTAGTGCGGCCTAGAGTCCTTCCGAAGAAGGAGCGGCTTCGCCGTCCCGCAGAGTTTCGCGCCGTTTTCCAGGGGGGCAGACGGATAGAGCGCCCCGCCGTCTTGGTGGTGTGGAAGCAGGGGGAAGGGACGAGGAAGGCCGGGTTCACGGTGAGCCGGCAGATTCGGGGGGCAGTGTCCCGAAATCGAGCTCGGCGCCGGGTCCGCGAGGCTTATCGGGCGAGCGAGTATTTGCTTCCCCCCCGGGTTCAAGCGGTATTCGTGGCCCGCAGGAACGCGCTGAACGAGCCTTTTGACGATCTCTGCCGAGATGTCAGGAGCGGGCTCGAGGTTATCGCCAAGGGATGCACAGTAACTCAGGTCCGTTAAGACCGCTCGCCGTGGCGACAAGTCGACTGATTGAGGGGTATCAGCGGCTCGTTTCACCCTTGCTTCCTCAGGCGTGTCGGTTCGCCCCGAGCTGCTCTGAGTACGCCCGGCGGGTTCTCCTCTCCCACGGCTTTGTTCGAGGGCTCTGGTTCGCGGCCCGCCGGTTGGTCCGGTGCCATCCCTTCTATCCCGGAGGCTACGATCCACCCCCGGACCCTCTTCGGCGAGACCGCCTCCCAAGAAGTTCCTAGGAGAAACCCCTAGGACATGGAAAAACGCGTGATCCTGGCTGCCGTCCTGATTGCCGGCCTTCTGATTCTCTATCAGTTTCTCTTTCTTCCTCCCCCACCCTCTCCAGATAAGCCATCCCCATCCCCCACAGAGGAGTCGCCCAAAGCGCCATCGACAGTCTCTCCTCCTGCAGTCCCTCCTCCTGTGTCGGCGCTGCCTCCTTCCCAGCGGGTGGAGCGGCCCGGGGGGGGGTCGCGTACCGCGACAGTAAAGAGCCCCCTCTACGGGGCGAAGGTCTCGAGCGAGGGGGCGCGCCTCGAAGAGTGGGTTCTGCATTACCGGGGGGAGAAACCGCTGGTGGTTCCCCGGCAGTTCGGTCCCCGTGGGCTCATGCTGAACCGATCCGGCGTGGGGCGCCAGGCCGTTGCCTTTGAGATGGACGCAAATGCGTTGGTACTGGGCCCCGGACATCCGAGCGGGGAACTGACCCTCGTCGGGCAGGATCAGTTCGGCCTTCTCATCCGGGAGACGCTCCGATTTGAGTCTGGCGACTACAAGGTAGAGATCACGTTCAAGCTGGAGAATCGGCACACGGTTCCTCAAACCGCCGAGGTGGTTCTCCCCTGGGCAACCGTCAGGGAGTGGCCCAAGGAACAAAGAGAGTTGTTCCAGGGGCAGCGGCCCAGCCGGGTGGTCTCCCTTTCAGACGGCCAGGTTCACAGGGTCGAGCTCTCGGCCGTGACGGACAGTTCTGGCGTTGACGGCCAGTGGATCGGGCTGGAGAGCGAATGGTATCTGGCAGCCATCGTGTCTCAAACCCCCGGCCTTAAGCTTTTCACCGCCAAGGGGGAAGACGGAACAGTGGAAGTCGGGCTCAAAGCAGTTCCTCCGACCCTTGCTCCTGGCCAGGTCTGGGAGGGGCGGGCATTCTACTATGTGGGTCCCAAGGAGTACGATCGCCTTAAGGCTCTGGGCGTAGGTTTGGAAGCGGCCATCTTTTTCGGCGGGTTCCCGGTCCCGCGGAACTATGGCGGCCTCCCGATGGAATGGCTTGGTGTACCCGTTCTCTGGCTCATGAACTTCTTCTACCGCTACAGCGGGAACTATGGCCTCGCGATCATTCTTCTCACGCTAATCGCAAAGATTCTCTTCTATCCGCTGACGCTCAAGAGCATAGCCTCGATGAAAGCGATGCAGACCCTCCAGCCCCAGGTAAATGCGCTCCGAGCCAAGTACAAAAACGACTCGCAGCGCGTCCAGCGCGAAACCATGGAGCTCTATCGGAAGTACCGGGTCAATCCCATGGGCGGCTGCCTGCCCATGGTGATCCAGGTTCCGATCTTCTACGCGCTTTACGTGACGCTTTCTGTGGCGGTAGAGCTCCAAAACTCCGCGTTGCTCTGTCTCGGCAAAGCCCCCCAATGGGTCCCGGGGATCGGCGGTGCGGAGTTGTGGATTTGCGATCTCGCCCAGCAAGATCCCACGTATATCCTCCCTCTGCTCATGGGGGCCTCAATGTTTGTCCAGCAAAAAATGACCCCCACGGTCGGCGACCCCCGCCAAGCCAAGCTCATGCTGATGATGCCGGTTGTCTTCACTTTCATGTTTTTGAACCTTCCCTCCGGGCTGGTTCTGTACTGGCTCGTCAGCAATCTTCTTCAGATCCTTCAGCAGCACTACATGAATCGGCGCGCCAAGCCGGTGAGCAAGGATTTACCGAAGGAGAAGGGAGCGCAACGGTAGCGTTGCCACCTCCCCAAGTGCGCCCCGTTGCATCAGGAGCAAGACACGAATCAAGGGTGGGTCGATCGGGCGGCTCTCCTCGCGGAGGGCCTCTCCAGGGTTCTTCAGCGGACTCCGTCCACAGAGGAAATTACGAAATTCCAGCGCTATCTCCAGCTATTCCTCCGGTGGAACAGAGTGCATCGCCTCACGGCCTATCGCCGTCCTGAAGAGATCGTTCCTAGACTCCTTCTTGATTCGCTTCTTTTTTTAAGAATACTTCCTCCGAACGCATTGAAACTTCTCGATATTGGATCAGGCGCTGGAATTCCGGGAATCCCCCTGAAAATTGTCGCGCCGCAATTTGATTTGACGCTGGTTGAGGCCCGGCGCCGCCAAAGCAGCTTTCTCGCAACGGTCTTGAGGGAGCTCGACTTGGGGGATGCGAAACTTATTCAGGGGCGGGCAGAGCATCTGCTCAGCGAGATGCCGGAACTCCAAGAAGCCTTTGATGCTGTAGTGTTACGTGCGGTTGGGCCTCTAGAAGCCGTTCTTCCGGTAGCCCTGAGCTTTTTAAAGCCCGGGAAAGTTTGTATAGCTTCAGGACCACCCGCCGGGAAAACGGCCCGGATAGTTCTTGAAGGCACGCTGGTACGTTGGCAGAGCATAACCACCCCGTTTAGCCAGTCTACACGCCAGTTTCTTGTGATTCAAAAGATGTATTGACTTGGTCAGGCCCTTTTAGAGAGAATGTTTCACGTGGAACGAGAAGGCGTCAGTTCCACGTGAAACAGCTTGGAGGGACCCAGGCTTGGGGTGGGTGGTTACTGTTGTTAATCAGAAAGGAGGCGTTGGGAAAACCACAACAGCCGTAAATTTGGCGGCAGGTCTTGCATTGGTGGAACGGCGTACCCTCCTCGTTGATCTCGATCCCCAGGGGAATGCTACAACTGGGCTCGGAACTGGCAAAAGCAACGCGCATACCAGTATTTACCAGGTGCTCGTGGAAGAACACCCCATCCAGAGCGTCTTGCGGGCAACCATCCTTCCGGCTCTGTTTCTGGCTCCGTCTGACATTGATTTGGTGGGAGCTGAAATCGAGCTCGTCCCAATTGCAGAACGGGAGTTCAAGTTGAGAAACGCACTGGCTTCCGTTCGAGAAGAGTTCGATTATGTGATTATCGATTGCCCCCCCTCATTAGGTCTTCTCACCCTCAACGCCTTGACAGCTGCGGATTCAGCCTTGGTCCCGCTTCAATGCGAATACTATGCCCTGGAGGGGCTTGCATATCTGCTTAGGACGATTCGACTTGTCAAAGAAAGCTTCAATCCGCGACTCGAGATTGAGGGAATCCTGCTGACCATGTTCGATGGGCGCACAAGCCTGGCAAATCAGGTGAGGGCTGAAGTGATGCACCATTTCGGGCAACAGGTTTTTAAAGCGGTCATTCCAAGAAACGTGAGGCTCAGCGAGGCCCCAAGCCACGGAAAGTCTATATTTCACTATGATTTACACTCCTCTGGGGCCTTGGCTTATCTGGAATTGACCAAGGAGGTTCTCGCGCATGGTTAAACATGGGCTCGGTCGCGGCCTTGGAGCACTTTTGCCGACGAGGGGAGAGGAAGCACTCCAGGAAATTCCCGTGGACGCCATCGTCCCAAACCCAAACCAGCCAAGAAAAGCCTTTGAAATCAATGCATTAAAAGAACTTGGTGAATCCATGAAGCTGTCTGGAGTTCTCCAGCCGGTGGTCGTACGCCGGCTGGGCCTCAACTATCAGCTTATTGTCGGGGAACGGCGATGGAGGGCGGCCAAACTGGCAGGGCTCGAGAAAATTCCCGCGGTCATCAGGGAGACGACGGATTCGGAAAGCCTCGAACTTGCCTTGGTCGAAAATCTCCTTCGAGAAGACTTAAACCCCATGGAGGAAGCCGAAGCCTACCAGCGGTTGCTAACGGATTTCGGTTGGACCCAGGAGGATCTGGCTGGGCGTGTTGGCCGAGACCGCAGTTCGGTGGCAAACTCCTTGAGACTCCTCCGGCTTCCAGCGACAATTCAAGAGGACCTTCGTTCAGGACGGCTAACGATGGGCCATGCTCGGGCGCTGCTCGGGCTGCCCACAGAGGCCGAACAGCTTAAACTCAGAGAGGCGATCCTTGCGCAGTCCTGGTCGGTAAGAGCGACCGAGGAGGGGGTCAAACGTCGCCGAGTGGCTAAAAAGGGACCCCGCCGGTCTCCCGAGTTGGAAGCCCTGGAGGAGGAACTGAGAGAGTGTCTGGCTACTCGGGTCCGCATTGTGGGATCAGAAAAACGCGGGCGGATCGAGGCAGCCTATTCGTCGCGTGAGGAACTGGAGCGGCTGACCGGGCAGATCTTGGGGAAAAGGAATTAGCATGGCGCAGAAGGATCCATTCGGGCGCGGGCTTGGCCCGCGCAATCGAGGGGGGAGGCTCGGAAGGGGGGCATGCCCCCCTCCGAGAGATTAAGCGGTGGGCCGGGAGCGTATCGTGGTGGGGATGAGCGGGGGAGTTGATTCCTCTGTGGCCGCCGCCCTTCTCGTCGAGCAGGGGTTCCTAGTCGTCGGAGTTACTCTCAGGGTTTGGCCCTGGAAAGAGCCCGAAGACCCAAAGAAGAAGTTCGGAAGTTGTTGCTCCCCCGAGACCGTGGACGATGCTCGTCAGGTGGCCCGCCGGCTCGGGATTCCCTACTATCTGCTGAACACCGAACAGGAGTTTGACCAGAGCGTTGTTGTGAACTTCGCGGCGGAGTATTCGGCAGGCCGAACCCCTAGCCCATGCGTGGTCTGTAACCGGGAAGTAAAGTTCGGGACGCTCCGCCGCCGGGCCCTGGCATGGGAGGCCAGCGCCGTAGCCACGGGCCATTACGCCCGGGTCGAATATGACCCGAACGTCGGCCGCCACCTCTTGAAGAAAGGCCGAGATCCCAGGAAGGATCAGTCCGATTTCCTCTGGCCGCTCACGCAGGAGCAGCTCAAGGCGGCGCGGTTTCCCATCGGGGAATTGACCAAGGAGGAAGTGAGAGCCATCGCGCGGGACCGGGGACTTGTGACAGCAGACAAGCCGGAAAGCCAGGAGATATGCTTTATCCCTGAGAACGATTACCGTGAATTCCTCCGCCGGCGGGCGCCGTCGGCGTTTCGGCCCGGCCCGATTGTCGATCGCGCCGGCCAGGCGTTAGGGGAGCACCGGGGACTGGCGGATTACACAATCGGCCAGCGGCGCGGGCTTGGAATCACTTCCGGGCAGGCGCTCTACGTCGTGGCGCTGGATCCCGACCGGAACGCCGTGGTGGTTGGGGGCGCCCCGGATCTGGAGGAAACCCGGCTCGTTGCGACTCAGGTCAACTTCATCCTTTTCGATTCTCTCGATCGAGAGATGCGGGTGGCGGCGAAGGTTCGCCACAGCCACACCCCCGCTCCTGCCACGATCTCTCCCCGAGCGCCGGGGGAGGTGGGGAGGAGGGGGGAGGTGCGGAGGTGGGAGGAAGTGGACGTGCGCTTCGACGCCCCTCAGCGCGCCATCGCCCCCGGCCAGTCGGTCGTGTTCTACCAGGACGATCTTGTGGTGGGCGGCGGGATCATCAGCCGCGAACCCTCCTAGTCGAGTTCGAGCCAAGGGGCTTGACAGGCTTCGCTTTGCCGTGATATTCATGCTACTGTTTTGCTTGCTCCAAATTTCACAAATCCAAGTGACCCTCGCCGATGACGCGGATTGTCGCCCTGTTCGTCGCCGGTGCCCTCCTCTCCCCGACAACGGGATTTGCTGCTGAGGGCGGGATGATCAACCTGGACAAGTCCCTCGCGATTCAGGTTATCAACTTTCTCCTCCTTCTCGTTCTCCTCTACAAGCTTCTCTACCGGCCGTTTCTCGCCAAGCTGGGCGAGCGATCGGCGGCGATAAAAAAGTCGCTTGAAGAGGCCCAGGCCGCTCGCGCGGAGGCCCAACGGCAGCAGGAGGAGCATCGCGCCAAGCTCCAAGCCGCGCATGCCGAGGCGCAGGCCATTCGCGAGGCAGCGATCAGAGAGGCCGCCGAGGAACAGCGGAGGCTCCTTGACGCCGCCCGCCAGGAGGCGACGCGAATCGTGGAAACCGCGCGCGCCGAGATCGCCCAGGACGTCCGCCGCGCCAGGCAGGAACTCCGAAGGGAAGTGGGAGAACTGGCGGTTTCTGTGGCGGAGCGGCTGCTCAGGCGAACGCTCAGGGACGAGGACCACGGCAAGATCGTTCAGGACGCCATCGGGCAACTGGAGCGGGGCGGATGAGACGGCGCCAGGCGACGGCCACGCGCTATGCGAAAGCCCTGCTGGCTCTCGCTCAGGAGGCCGGGACCAGCGAGGCCACAGGACGGGAGCTTGAAGAATTTTCGGGGCTCATCGGCGGGCACGCGGATCTCCGCCACTTACTCCTCCGCCCCTGGGTGAAAGGGCCGGATCGGCGCAGAGTGGCCGAGGCGGTGGCGGAACGGAGCGGGTGCTCCGCGCTGGTCAGGGATTTTGTCGGGCTCCTGGCGCAGCGGGGCCGGATGGATCACCTGAGCGAGATCGGCCAGGCATATCGCCAGCTGGTCGACGAGGCCCTGGGCCGGGTCAGGGCTCGCGTGCGAACGGCGGTGCCGCTTGCCGAGCCGGAACGCCGGCGGCTCGCCGAGTGCCTCTCGCAGGCCACCGGGAAGAGCGCCATTGTGGAAGAGGTGACGGATCCGACACTGCTGGGCGGCTTCGTCGCCCAGGTGGGGAGTCTCGTGCTAGACGGCAGCCTGGACGGGCAGCTCGCCCGGCTTCGCGAGCACCTGGCGAGAGGGTAAGAAGGGCGGGGAGCCGGAGGCGGGGCGGGAGATCAACACATGATCAAAGCGGAGGAGATCAGCGAGATCATCAAGCGCCAGCTCCAGGGGTACGAGGGCCTAGTTGACCTCAAGGAGGTGGGGCGGGTCATCGAGGTGGGAGACGGGATCGCCCGCATCTACGGCCTGGAAAATGCGATGGCCGGCGAACTGCTGGAGTTCCCCGGCGAGATCTTCGGTATGGTGTTGAACCTCGAGGAGGACAACGTCGGCGCGGTCCTCCTGGGGGAAGACATCCACATCAAAGAGGGCGATTCGGTTACGCGCACCAAGCGAATCGCCCAGGTTCCCGTGGGGGAGGGACCGATCGGGCGGGTCGTCAACGCCCTGGGGCAGCCCATTGACGGCAAAGGCCCCATCGAGGCGGCCGAGTTTCGTCCGATCGAGCGCTACGCTCCGGGCGTGGTGGACCGGCGCCCCGTGAAGGAGCCGCTCCAGACCGGGCTCAAGGCCATCGACGCCATGATCCCGATCGGACGGGGCCAGCGGGAGCTGATCATCGGCGACCGGCAGACCGGGAAGACCGCCCTCGCCGTGGACACGATCATCAACCAGAAGGGGCAAGGGGTGTACTGCTTTTATGTGGCCGTGGGGCAGAAGCGTTCCACCGTCGCGCAGGTGGTGAAGGTCCTCGAAGAGACCGGGGCGATGGCTTACACGACCGTGGTCGCCGCCACGGCCTCCGAGCCGGCGCCGCTCCAGTACGTGGCCCCGTATGCGGGGTGCGCCATGGCCGAGTACTTCCGCGACAACGGGCGCCACGCCCTCTGCGTCTACGACGACCTCTCCAAGCACGCGCAGGCATACCGGCAGCTTTCGCTCCTCCTCCGCCGGCCGCCGGGGCGCGAGGCGTATCCCGGAGACGTCTTCTACCTCCATTCACGACTCCTGGAGCGGGCCGCCAAGCTGAACGACGAGCTGGGAGGCGGCTCGCTCACGGCGCTCCCCATTATCGAGACCCAGCTGGGCGACGTTTCCGCGTACATTCCGACCAACGTCATCTCGATCACCGACGGACAGATCTATCTGGAGACCGACCTCTTCTTCGCAGGGATCCGGCCCGCCGTCAACGTGGGGCTCTCGGTGTCGCGAGTCGGTGGGAACGCCCAGGTCAGGGCGATGCGGCAGGTGGCCGGCAAGCTCAGGCTGGACCTGGCCCAGTACCGAGAGCTCGCCGCCTTTGCCCAGTTCGGCTCCGATCTCGACAAGTCGACCCAGATGCAGCTCGCCCGCGGGCAGCGGATGGTTGACGTGTTGAAGCAGGGGCAATATGCGCCGCTTCCGGTGGAGAAGCAGATTCTGATCCTCTACGCCGGCACTCAGGGGCATCTGGACGATCTGCCGGTGGAGGCGGTCGGGCCCTTCGAGGAGTTCTTCTACCCGTTTGTCGAGCGACGCGCCCCGCAGATTGGGGCGGAGATCCGCGAGAAGAAGGAGCTTTCCGACCCTCTCCGCCAAGCCATGGACGAGGTGATCCAGGCGGCAAAAGCGGAATTCGTCCAGGTCAAGGGCATCAAAACCGCTTAGGGGCGTAGCCTCCTTCCGAGCATTATGGCGACCCTTCGCGACATCCGGCGGCGGATCCGCTCGGTCCAGTCGACCCAGAAAATCACCCGGGCCATGAAGCTGGTGGCCGCCGCCAAGCTCCGGCGCGCTCAGGAACGGATCCTTGAAGCGCGCCCCTATGCCACGAAGATGTCAGACCTCCTGGCAAATCTGGCTCTGCGGGTCGGCTCCGAGCAGCATCCGTTGCTCGCCCGGCGGGCCGCCCGGCAACGGCAGCTCGTCATCATCACGGCGGATAAGGGACTCTGCGGCGCCTTCAATTCGAATATCCTGAGAGCCTCCCTTGAGTTCATCCGCCAGTCTCCGCAGTCCGCCGTGACCCTGGTGGTGGTCGGGAGAAAAGCCCGTGACCACTATCGTCGCCGCGGGTTCACCATCAGATCGGAGATGGTCGGCTTCTTCGACCACTTGGCCTACGCTCACGCGCAGGAGCTTTCCACGGGGCTTATCGCCTCGTACGCGGAAGGAGAGGCGGACGAGGTCCAGCTCATCTATAACGAGTTTCGTTCGGTGGCGGTTCAGCGGGTGGTGCGGGTCCAGCTCCTCCCGATCGAACCGGGCGAGGGAGGGGCCGGGGCTCCCATGGTGGACTATCTTTACGAGCCCTCCCCGGACGCCCTCCTGGCCGCCTTGCTCCCCAAACACGTGACCACCCAGGTCTATCGGGCCCTTATGGAGTCACTGGCAGGGGAATACGGGGCCCGGATGACCGCCATGGATGCCGCGACCAAGAACGCTCAGGAAATGGTCGAGCTTCTGACCATCCAGTACAACAAGGCCCGCCAGGAACGGATTACCAAGGAGCTCCTGGACATCGTGGGGGGCGCCGAGGCCCTCAGGCAAGCCGGCGAATAAGGAGCGGGGGATGAGCGAAGGCAAGATCGTGCAGGTCATCGGTCCGGTGGTTGACGTCGTGTTCGAGCCCGGCCAACTCCCGGCCATCTACAACGCCCTGGAAGTGCCGGGCGGGGAGGGCAAGGATATCTTTTCCTATTCACAGAAGCTGGTCTTGGAGGTGGCCCAGCATCTCGGGGAGAGCCGGGTTCGCACCGTGGCGCTGGCCTCCACCGATGGGCTGACTCGAGGGATGCGGGTCGTGGACACCGGCGAGCCGATCTCCATCCCGGTGGGGAAAGAGACGCTCGGGCGGATCCTGAACATCATCGGGGAGCCGGTGGACAAGATGGGGCCGGTGAAGACCAAGAAAACCTACCCGATCCACCGTCCAGCGCCGTCCTTCGAGGAGCAGGAGACCAAGGTCCAGATCCTGGAGACCGGGGTCAAGGTGATCGACCTCCTGGAACCTTACACCCGCGGAGGCAAGACAGGGCTCTTCGGCGGCGCCGGCGTGGGGAAGACCGTCATCATCATGGAGCTGATCCACAACATCGCCAAGCACCACGGCGGAATCTCGGTCTTCGGCGGGGTGGGGGAACGGACCCGCGAGGGGAATGACCTCTGGCTCGAGATGAAGGAATCGGGAGTTATTGAGAAGACGGCGTTGATCTACGGCCAGATGACCGAGCCGCCCGGAGCGCGGCTGCGCGTCGGACTCACCGCGCTCACCGCCGCTGAATACTTCCGGGACGAAGAGGGACAGGACGTGCTCCTCTTCATCGACAACATCTTCCGGTTCACTCAGGCGGGCTCCGAAGTCTCCGCCCTCCTTGGCCGGATGCCCTCGGCCGTCGGGTACCAGCCCACCCTCGGCACCGAGATGGGCGAGCTTCAGGAGCGAATCACCTCCACCAAGCGCGGCTCGATCACCTCTGTCCAGGCCATCTACGTGCCGGCCGACGACATCACGGACCCGGCGCCGGCCACCGCCTTCGCCCATCTGGATGCCACCACGGTCCTCTCCAGGCAGATCGCGGAGCTGGGCATCTACCCGGCGGTGGACCCCCTGGCCTCCACCTCGCGGATCCTCGACCCCCGGGTGCTCGGCGAGGAGCATTACCAGACGGCCCGGGCGGTGCAGCAGATCCTTCAGCGCTATAAAGACCTCCAGGACATCATCGCCATCCTGGGGATGGAGGAGCTTTCCGAAGAGGACAAGCTCATCGTTGCGCGGGCCCGGAAGGTGCAGCGCTTCCTCTCGCAGCCGTTCTTCGTGGCCGAGGCGTTCACCGGCCAGCCGGGGCGGTACGTCTCGATCAAAGATACGATCGTGGGCTTCCGGGAGATCGTCGAGGGCAAACACGATGACCTCACCGAGCAAGCGTTCTACATGGTCGGGTCCATCGAGGAGGCCATGGAGAAGGCGCGGCGGCTCCGCGAGGCGACCTGACGGGCGATGGCTGATAAGCTCCGGTTCGAGCTGGCGACCCCGACGCGGCTGGTCGTCACCGCCCAGGTGGACGAGGTGGTGGCCCCCGGCGTGGAGGGGTATTTCGGGGTCTGGCCGGGGCATGCGCCGTTCCTGACGAGTCTCCAGAGCGGGGGGGTGAGCTATCGGGCCGGGCGCGAGGAGCACTCCCTGGCCGTGCATGGGGGGTTCGCCGAGGTCGGCGGGGAGCATGTGATCATCCTGGCCGACAACGCCGAGCGCCCGGAGGAGATCGATGTCACCCGCGCCCAGGCCGCCCGGGAGCGGGCCGAGCAGCGCCTGGCGGGCAAGAGTCAAGATGAGATCAATTACACCCGCGCCCTGGCGGCCCTGAACCGGGCCCTCGCCCGCCTCCAGGTAGCCGGGCGGTCCCCACAGAGCTGAGACGCCCCCGGCCAAATTTTTGCCCGTTTCCCTGTGCAGAGCTCTCCCGTGGTGTGCACCAGGGAGGGTGCAGTCTTCGCGGCCCCCCGGCCGTATCTCCCTGCAGGGGTTCACCCTGACGCGTGGCACGACAATTGCCCGTCTTTTTGCTCGCCATGACCACCGTGCTGATCGTCGACGACGAACCTCACATCGTCGCCTTGGTGCGGGTTACCCTGGAAGATGAGCAGGTTCGAATTATCGAGGCGGCGGACGGGGAGACCGCCCTCAGCCTTGCTCAGCGGGAACTACCCAGGCTCATCCTGCTCGACGTCAGGATGCCGGGGCTGGATGGCTTTGAGCTCTGTCGCCGGCTCCGCCAGGATCCGGGCTTCAAGCAGACAAAGATCGTCATGCTCACCGCATCGGGGCAAGAGCGCGACCGGGCTCGGGGACGAGCAGCGGGGGCCGATGAGTACCTGACCAAGCCGTTCAGCCCGCTGGCGCTGCTGTCCCTGGTTCAGACACTCCTTCCGCAGGTGCCGCTGTGGCCGGAGGCGTAGAGCTCTCCCAGGCGCTTCTCTACGCGAGAGAGCTCAGAGCGGTGTATGCGTCCGCGCGTGACAGGGAGCAGGCGCTGTCTACCCTGTACCACCGCCTCCGCGGAACCCATCAGCAGGCCCTCCGCTACGCAGATGAGCTGAAGCAGCTCTACCACCGCATGCAGCGGGCGACCCTTCAAAGCCTGCTCGGGCTGGCCAACGCTCTGGAGGCCAGGGATCCCTACACGCACGGGCACTCACAGCGGGTGGCCGGGCTGGCGCGCCGCCTTGCCCTCGCCGTGGGGTTTCCCGATGCCCCAGCGAGAGCGGTCGCGCAGGCCGGCCTGCTCCATGACATCGGGAAGATCGGAATTCCCGAGACGATCCTGAGAAAGCCGGGCCCGTTGACCGACGCGGAATGGGCGGTCATGCGCACGCATCCGGTAGTGGGGGCCCGGATCGTGGCGCCTCTCGAATTCCTCCGTGAAGAGGTCGGCATGATCCGCCACCACCACGAGCGGGTCGACGGCAGCGGCTATCCCGACGGCCTCCGGGCGGACGCGATTCCGCTTGGCGCGCGGATCGTGGCGGTGGCCGACGTGTACGACGCTCTGTCTTCAGACCGTCCCTACCGGCGCCGGTTTTCTGCCGGTGAAGTGGTGACTCAGATCGAGCGGTGGGCGGGGCAGGCATTGGATGCCGCCCTCGCTTCCGCGTTTTTGACCCGCCTCCATCATGGACGGGCTGACTCGACCTTTTGACCCCGCCCGCTCTGGGCGGCCGCTTCTCCCCTTTTCCCTCCTTGTGTTCGTCCCTTTCGCCGTGCTTCTGGCGGGCGGATGGGGGCTCGGCCAAATCGGGATCGTCTCGGCCACCACGGTCAAGATTGTCGGGGTGGCTGGATTCCACGGCGCTCTCCTGGCTGGAGCGCTGGCCGCCGGAAGGCGCGCGTCTGCCGGGTGGGGAACTCCGGCCCTGGTCTGTACAGGGTTACTGTTGCTGGCGGCGATTCTGTCCCGCGCCACCGTTTGGGGAAGCGCGAGCTACGTTCTTGTTCCGGCCGCGCTGGGGGTCTTCTCTTTGAGACAGGAGGAACGTGGGGGGTTCGGGCGCTCCTTTCGCTGGGAGCCCAGGGCCGTAGCCCTGGGGCTCGCCGTGGGGCTCTTTCTGGGAATTCATCTCCTGATTTCCGCCTCCCGCACTCTGGGGTATCAGATTCGGCTCGTTCCCCTCGCTCCCGTTCTCGCTGCCATGGCCTACGATGTGGGCGCCAACGTCTGCTCAGCCGAGTGCTTCTTCCGTGGGGCCCTCTTTGGCCACTGGCAACGGCAGTGGGGCTTCTGGCGGGCGGCGGGAGCCGCCACAGGCCTTTCGGTCATCCGCTATCTAATCGACCCGGCCCTCCCCCGGACCCTTGAGGTGGTCACAGGAGTGGTGTTCTATCTGTCGCTCCTGGGGCTCTCCGGCTGCGCGCTCGTCTGGTGGAGCGGGAGCCTTCTTCCCTCGGCGGTGGCCGCGTTGGCGTTTTTCTCGGCGTATCGGATGCTGGCAGGGTGGTGAGCCGTGGGACGAGGAGGGAAGGCCGGCGATCTCCTGGGGTGTGTCGGGGGCCTCACCGTGGTCGCAGTGGCGATGGGCTGGGCCGCCCAGAGCCCGGCTCCGCCGCTTCGCCACCTTTATCTGCTGCCGATCCTGTGGGGAGCGATCCGCTTCGGCCAGCTCGGCGGGCTACTGGCGGGTCTTCTCGCCGTTCTGCTCTACTCACCGCTGGTCCTTCCCGCCGTTGAGCAGGAGGGCATGACCGAGGAAACTCTGGATGGGCTCGTGACCTTCGGGATCTTCCTGGGGGTAGGGGCTCTTGCCGGGGCGTTGGCCCAGCGCGCGCGAGGGCAGGCGCTCCGCTACAACACGCTCCTCGCGCTCCAGCGCGCCCTCGGCAGCGGCGATGAACTTGCGCCCACTCTCGCTGCTGCCGCCACCGAGCTGAAAAGCGCCCTCAGCGCCCGGGAGGTCGCGGTGCTGGTTTTTTCCGGGGGCACGCCCCTGCCGGCCCAATCGGACGGGGCCCCGCTGGTCCCCCCCGAAGCCTCCCCCTCGAATCGGTGGCGCGGGCAGAGCCCGCGCTCGGGCGCGGTGGAAATTCGCGAGCGGCATTATTCGGACACGCTGTTGGTGGTGAGCCGGGCGGGCGAGCAGCCGGCCCCGGCGAGGCTCCCCCAGAACGGCGGGTTCTGTCACGACTCGGCCGCTGGGTGGGTCGTGAGAGAAGGGCAGAGCCTCTTCATCGCTGATCTGGAAACCGACCCGCGCCTCGGCCTGCCCTCCCCGGGCCCCCTCAATCCCCGGCCCCGGCGGCTCTTCCTGGTTCCGCTCCGGGCGCGGGATGGCTGTATCGGGGTCATGGCGGTGGAACGGGAGGGAGAGTTTCCCCGAGCCGATCGCACCGCGGTGAAGACGCTCGGGCTTCAGCTTGCCCTGGGGATCGAGAACGCCCGCTTGGCGGCCCGGCAGCGGCGCTTTGCCCAGGAACTGGAAGAGAAGGTGGCCGCCGCCACCCGGAGCCTTCGCGAACTCGATCAGGCCAAATCGGATTTTCTCTCGATCGTCTCCCATGAGATGAAGACGCCGCTGACCGCGGTTCAGGGGTTCAGTGAGCTGCTCCTGACGCGGCCGATCCCTCCGGACCGGGCCCGCCAGTTCCTGGGCCACATCCACCAAGAGGCGGAGCGGCTGGGCCGGATCGTCGGGGACCTGCTGGATCTCTCCCGGATCGAGCTCCGCCGCGGCATCGAACTCCATCGGATTCCGGTGGCCCTGGGACCGCTGCTCGAAGCAAACGGCGAACTTTTCCAGGCGCAGACTTCCCGGCATCATCTCGTCTGGCAGGCGCCCCCGGATCTCCCTCCGGTGCTGGCCGACCGCGATGCCACGGATCAGGTGATAAAAAACCTCCTATCCAACGCCGTCAAGTATTCCCCCGGAGGTGGCGTCGTGAAGCTCCGGGCAGAGCGGTCCGCGCGCGAGCCCGGGATGGTCGAAATCGCCGTCTCAGACCAGGGAGTGGGAATTCCCGAGGAAGCGCGTTCCCGGATTTTTGAGAAATACTACCGGGTTGCCCATCCAGCCACCGCCCAGGCCCGAGGCCTCGGGATCGGACTGGCCCTGGTGAAACATCTCATCGAGGCCCAGGGCGGCCGGATCTGGGTGGAAAGTCGGGAAGGATGGGGCAGCCGCTTTATCGCGACCCTTCCAATAGCCTGACAGGCGACCCCGTTCTGACCGATCGAATTCCACGCGAAATCCCCCTCGCATGAAGGCTTTCGCCTTGATCAGGTTAGAGCCGTGCCGTATAGTTTGGACGACACGGAATTTCGTTTTGTCCGCAACCGATGCCCCGACACGAGGAGATGGCCGAGCGGATCGCCGACGCCGTGGTGAAACGGCTTCAGGTGAAGAAGTATGTCGAGGCGAAGGACGACGCAAAGCTCCGGGCCGCTGTCCGCAAGGTTCTCCTGGAGAACCTCGAGACCGAGGAGCAGCTGGACGCCGAAGCCCGGCGGCTCCTCCTCGATCATGCCAAGGAGATCAAGGACACCGCCTCGGACTACCGGCGGCTCTTGGCCCTGGTGAAGGAAAAGCTGGCGCGTGAACGGGGGTTCATTCTCTGATGACGGCTCTTTCGAGCGCGGGCTCGGCCCGCGCAGGCTTGGGGGGAGGTTCGGAAGGGGGGCGCGCTCCCCTCCGAGGGATCTGATGCGGATGAGTCGGGAGCGAATCTTCTATCTGGCCGATCGGATCCTGGCCGAAATCCAGGCCACCGAAGGGGTGGCGGCCCTGAAGCTGGGGGACGACCTGAAAGGCGAGGTGATGCGCGTTCTGACGGACGAGACCAAATTTGAGGAGTCCGTCGACCAGGAGATCCGCCGGATACTCGCAACATATTCCCGCGCCCCCGTGCCGGGAAGCCCGGAGTGGGAGGTGATGTATCAGAAGACCCGGGAAGAGGTCTACAGAAAACGCTTCCGCCGGTGACTTCTGTGGAGCCCGATCTCTCGGTGGTGGTTCCGGTGTACAACGAGGAGGAAAGCCTTCCGCTGCTCTGGGCCGAGATCCAGCAGGCGCTGGAGTCCACCGGGCTCGCCTACGAGGTGATCTTTGTGGATGACGGAAGCCGGGACCGAAGCGCCGAGGTGATCCGGGAGTTCGTCGCGAAGGACCCGCGGGTGCGGCTCATCCGATTCGCGGCCAACGCGGGCGAGACCGCGGCCAACGACGCCGGGCTCAAGGCGGCGCGCGGGCGGCACGTGGTCACCATGGACGCCGATCTTCAAAACGATCCCCGCGACATCCCGAAGCTTGTCTCATATCTGGCAGAGTGGGACGCGGTCACCGGATGGCGCGTGGCGCGGCACGACTCCTGGATTCGGCGGATGTCCTCGCGAATCGCCAACCTCGTGCGAAACGCCCTCAGTCGGGAGACAATTCGGGATAGCGGGTGCACGTTCCGAGCCTTCCGCCGGGAGTGCCTGCGGGACCTCAGGCTCTACCGGGGTCTTCATCGGTTCATCCCCACGCTTCTCAGGATAGAGGGGTATCGGGTGCTGGAGGTTCCCGTCAACCACCGGCCCCGGCGCTTCGGGAGGTCCAAGTACGGGATCAGCAACCGCGCGTTCGGCGCTTTCTACGATCTCCTCGTCATCCGCTGGATGAAGGACCGGCAACTTGCCTATCGAATCGCCGAAGACACCGGAGCGTCCGGAGGGTAAGCCGGTGAAGATTCTCCTGATCGGTCTGGGGCGGTGGGGACAGACGCACCTCCGGGTGCTCTCCGAGTTGGGGATCGAGGTGTGGGTCTCTGATCTCTCGGCCGAACGGCGGGAGTGGGCCGTAAAGACCGCCCGGCTCAACCCCCGGCGGGCCGTCGCCGACTTCCGGGAAGCGCTTGATCAGGTCGATGCGGTGGACCTCGTGACTCCGGCCGACACGCACCTGGCGCTCGCCACCGAATGCCTTCGCGCCGGAAAGGACTGCTTCGTCGAGAAGCCGTTGACGCGGACTGTGGAGGAAGCGGAGCGCCTGGCAGCGGTCGTCAGCGCCACCGGACGGATCCTTCAAGCGGGGCACATCTTCCGCTTCCACCCCGTCAGCGCCGCGCTGAAGCGGCTCATCGCGGAGGGACGGATCGGGAAGGTGCGGTACCTGACCGGACGGTTCGCCGGATTCAAGCGGCCCAGAACGGATGTGGGGGTCACCCACACCGACGCGATCCACTACTTCGACCTCTTTTCGGATCTGCTGGACCGGTCCCCCTCGGCGGTGACCGCGACTCTCCGGGACTATCTTGGTCGGGGGATGGACGATCTTTCCTTCGTCACCGTCGAGTACGGAGAGATCCCGGCCTTCGTGGAGGCGGGCTACTTCGCTCCCGGAACATACCGGGAGTGCGTGGTGGTGGGCGAGGGAGGGAGCCTGGCCGCGGACTTTGCCCGGTCGACGATCACCGTGTTCCAAACCCGGCACCGGCAGGAGAATGGCGCCTGGGCGGCGCAGATTGAGGGGGAGGAGACCCTGAAGATCCCCCGGGAAGAGCCGCTGCGGCGGGAGATCGCGGCGTTTTTGGAAGCCGTGGAGCGGAGGGGAGCGCCTCCTGTGGATGTGAATGCGGGGCTCAGCGCGATCCGGGTAGTGGAGGCGGCCCAGCTTTCCTCCCGCCTCGGCCGCCGGGTGGTTCTTAACAGCCGAGCGCCGGGAGGCGCTTGAGAGTGAAGCGCGAGAAGCGGAAGTGGCGGCCGGGCTAACCGCGCGAGACTATGTGGTGCCGAAGGGGGGACTCGAACCCCCACACCCTTGCGGGCACTAGACCCTGAATCTAGCGCGTCTGCCAATTCCGCCACTTCGGCTCGAAGCGGAAGCCAGGATACTTTTCCGGACGGGGGAAGTCAAGGGCACGGAAGGGTGGGAAGCCACAAGCGGGGTGGGAGATGATACCGGGAAGCCACAAGCGGGGTGGGAGATGATACCGGGAAGCCGCAGGCGGGGTGGGCGATAGGGTGGGAGGCCGAAGGCCGGGTGGGAGATAGATGATGCCGGCCGGCGGCGATCGGGTGGTCGCGTCGAATCGCCAGGCCAGGCACCACTACGAGATCCTCGAGACCTACGAGGCGGGCCTGGTCCTTCGGGGAACCGAGGTCAAGTCCCTCCGGGATGGCAAGGCCAACCTGAAAGAGAGTTTTGCCCGGATCGACGGGGACGAGGCGTGGCTTCTCGGCTGTCACATCAGCCCCTACGCGCAGGGAAACCGCGAGAACCCGGACCCGCTCAGGAAGCGAAAGCTTCTCCTGCACCGCGCGGAGCTGAACCGCCTCCTGGGGAAGACCCAGGAGCGCGGGTTGACCCTGGTTCCACTTCGGCTATACTTTAAACGGGGGCGGGCCAAAGTGGAGTTGGGCCTTGCACGGGGAAAGAAACTCCACGACAAGCGCCAGGCCATTAAAGAGCGCGAGGCCCGCCGAGAAATGGACAAAGCCGTCCGCGCCCGCCAGCGGGCCTGACGGCGGAAAAGGGGGCGACCGGTTTCGACGGGGATCAACGAGGCGCAGGTGGCATCCCGAGGTCCTATCTCCTCGTAAAACAGGTAGGACGGTTATAGCTGCCGACACTCAGCTAGCCCTGGCCGCCTAAACGCGGCCAGCGTCCCGCCGGTTCGAGCCATCAGGGATCTGGATCGGGGCGTCATATTCTGGTGGCTGGCCTTGATCCCCGCCTCGGGGTGAGAGGCGAGACAGAAGAGGCTGGCCCCGCGGTGATTCTGCCGGTGGAAGCGCCGGGGGGCGAGAGATAAACCACCGGCTACGGATGTAGAAACCTGCCGCTGAGGGTTTCCGGACGTGGGTTCGATGCCCACCGCCTCCACCATTCGATCCCGGACCCGATCTGTCGGGTCCGGGATTCGCTTTTTAAGCGCGCCCCGGCCTTAAATCTCCGCGACAAAAAGTTTTCTCCCTCCAGGCCCTGTTGTTAGAATACGCCTCACCGACAACAGGAGGAAGGCGTGCGGCGCTGGGTAGCGGTGTGGGGAATAATCGCGCTCTCCGTGAGCCTGGGTTGGCAGGCGGCGGATGGCCGAAGTCTGCTTGTTGAGGTCCAGACCCGGGAGGGCGTTCAGCGCGGGCAGCTCCCCCTGGTGGCTCTGGACGACGGAACGAGTTATGTGCTCCTGGACCGGCTGGCCGCCCTCCTCAAGGTGAAGCCCAACTGGAGCGGGAAGAGCGCCAGGGCAATCTTCAAAGTGGGAGAGCGGAGCGTCGTGCTAACCCACAATCAGCGCGAGGTGTTGGTTCAGGGGAAGGCCCTTCAGCTTTCGAGCCCGCCGCGGATCCTCGCCGGCGGATGGGCGGTTCCCGAGCAGTTCTTGAGCAAGGTGCTCCCGAAACTCCTCCCGCAGGAGACACGGGTCAGCATCGCTCACCTCCCGCCCGGCCCTCCGGTAAAATCCCCTCGGAGCGACCCTTCCCTGACTGCCCTCCGCGTCCGGTCCTATCCCTCTTTCACGCGAGTAGTGGTGGAGGCCAGCGGGCCGTTCGAGTTCGAAATCCAGGAGGAGCGCCGGGAGGTCAGGGCGCGGCTCTCGGGCCTGTCGTTGGCCGGCGCCCGAACGGAGGAAGTGGGTGACGGGTTGATTCGACAGGTCTTCCTCGATCGCTCCGACCGGGGCGCGCGACTCCGGACGGTTCTGGAAGACGTCCCCGTGGAGACCAAGCGCTTCGTGCTCGGGGATCCTTACCGATTGGTTCTGGATTTCCACCGGGCTAAACCAGCGCAGACCGAAAGGGCGCAGCAACCCCAGGCGTTCCCGCTCCGTCACGTCGTCCTCGACGCCGGCCACGGCGGTCACGACCCAGGGGCCATCGGTCCCAGCGGCCTTCAGGAGAAAGAGGTTGTGCTCGATGTGACCAGACGGCTCGCTCCCTTGCTGGAAGAGGGGCTTGGGGTGAAAGTCAGTCTCACGCGGACCACCGATTATTTCGTGCCGCTGAGAGAACGGACCTCCTTCGCCAACGCTCAGCGAGCCGACCTGTTCGTCTCTATCCACGCCAACGCGCACCGGGCGTCGGTTTCCGAAGGGGTGGAGACATATTTCCTCTCCTCCGAGGCCACCGATAACGAGGCCAGACAGGTGGCGGCGCTGGAGAACGAGGTCATCAGGCTGGAGGGGGGCAGCTCCAGGGCTCAGGCGGACATTCTGAAAACTATCCTCTGGGACCTCGCCCAGTCGGGGTTTCAGGAAGAGTCAAGCCGCCTGGCGGAGACGGTGCTCGATTCCATGACCCGAGCGCTCGCGATCGCCAACCGGGGAGTCAAGCAGGCGGGTTTCTATGTCCTCGGCGGCGCGGCCATGCCGGCCATCCTGGTTGAGATCGGTTTCCTCACGAATCCCAAAGAAGAGCGAAAGCTCAGGAATCCCCAATTTCGCGAGCAGGTGGCGCGGGCGATCTACGCCGGCCTCGCGGCGTATAAGCGCCGGTACGATCAGAAAATGGGCGCCGCGCAGGCGGTGGGGACAGAGCGGTGATCCGGCGCGACGGCCGCCGCCCTGACCAGCTCCGCCCGGTCACGATCACACGCGATTACATCCGCCCGGCCGAGGGGTCGGTGCTGATAGAAGTGGGAGAGACCAAGGTCATCTGCACCGCCTCCGTCGAAGAGAAGGTCCCCCAGTTCAGGAAGGTGCTGGGGGAGGGGTGGGTGACGGCGGAGTACGGCATGCTGCCGAGGGCCACAGCCACCCGGACTCCAAGGGAGACCGGCCGGACCGGCGGCCGCTCCCAGGAAATCCAGCGCTTGGTGGGGCGGTCACTGAGAGCCGTGGTGGAGATGGCCAAGCTGGGGGAGCGGACGTTCTGGGTGGACTGCGACGTAATCCAGGCTGATGGCGGCACCCGCACGGCGTCCATTACCGGCGGCTTTCTGGCCCTGGCTGATGCCTTCCAGCGGCTGGCGCAGGCCGGGCAGTTCCCCCGGCTCCCACTCCGGGACTGTGTGGCGGCCACCAGCGTCGGGATCGTGGGGGGAGAGATCCTCCTGGACCTTGACTATGCGGAAGATTCCACCGCCGAAGTGGACATGAATGTGGTAATGACTGGCGCCGGGGAATTTGTGGAGATCCAAGGAACTGCCGAACAGGTTCCCTTCGGCCCCCAGAAGCTTCAGGAGATGCTGAATCTGGCCCGGGAGGGGATTCGACAGATGGTCTCTCTCCAACGGCATGTTCTGGAGGCTCGTAGCGACCGCAGTTTCACCCTCTGACGGGAAGACCAAGTTCCCTTGACGCCCCCGCGGGAGAGGGCTATATTCGTGCGGGGCTGTTTCCCTTTCTGGTTGGGACTTTAAACGGGGTGTGGCGCAGCCTGGTAGCGCACCTGCCTTGGGCGCAGGGGGTCGGAGGTTCAAATCCTCTCACCCCGACCACCGCCTCTCCGAGCGCCCTGGCGGGCCGGTTCGCGCGATCCTGCCTTGCGCCTGTAGCTCAGCAGGATAGAGCATCGGACTTCTAATCCGAGGGTCGCAGG
>CAYJUC010000020.1:0-21252 GCA_964372605.1 uncultured bacterium
GCGAGATGTTGGCGTCGCACCGGAGCGAGCCCTCCTCCATGTTGCCGTCGCAGACTCCAAGATAGATAAGCATCGCCCGGAACACGCGCAGGTAGGCGGCGGCCTCCTCCGGCGACCGGATCTCCGGCTTCGAAACCGTCTCCATGAGCGGCACGCCGGAGCGGTTATAGTCCACGAGGCTCGCCCGCGCGGTCTCGAGCGCGCCTTCGTGGATCAGCTTCCCCACGTCCTCCTCCAGGTGAAGCCGCTGGATCCCGATGCGCCGGGTGGCGCCGCCCATCTCGATCTCGAGCCAGCCGTTCTCGGCCAGCGGCTCCTCGTACTGGCTGATCTGGAAGTTCTTCGGCAGATCCGGGTAGAAGTAGTGCTTGCGGGCGAACCGGCAGCCCGGGTTCACCGTGCAGTGGAGCGCCAGCGCGGTGCGGGCGCCGAACTCCAGCGCGCGCTTGTTGATGACGGGGAGCACCCCGGGCATCCCCTGGCAGACCGGGCAGGTCTGGGAGTTCGGCGGACCGCCGAACACCGTCGGGCAGCCGCAGAAGATCTTCGTCCGGGTCAGGAGCTGGGCATGCACCTCCAGCCCGATGACAACTTCGAAGTCAGTCACCGGCCTCATGTCAGGGCAGGCTTCTTTGTGTGCCAGGGCGTGGCCTGCTCCCAGGCGTACGCCGCGCGGAGCAGCGTGGCCTCATCGAACGGCTTCCCGATGAGCTGGAGCCCGATGGGAAGTCCACCCAGAGTGAAACCGCAGGGGAGCGAGAGCCCCGGCAGCCCGGCAAGGTTTACCGGAATCGTGAACAAGTCGTTCAGATACATCGACAGCGGATCTTCCTTTTCGCCGAGCTTGAACGCCACGTTGGGAGTCGTGGGACAGACGATCAGGTCCACCCGCTCGAAGGCCCGCTGAAAGTCCCGGCGGACCAGCGTCCGCACCCGCTGAGCTTTCCCGTAATACGCCTCGTGATAGCCCGCTGACAACGCGTAAGTTCCCAGCATGACCCGCCGCTTGACCTCGGCGCCGAACCCGAGGGCGCGCGTCTGCCCGTACATCTCGACGACGTCTTTCCCTCCAGAAGCGCGGTAGCCGTACTTGACGCCATCGTAGCGGGCCAGGTTGGAGGAGGCCTCCGCCGGAGCGATCAAGTAGTAGGCGGCCAGGGCATAGTCGGTGGTGGGAAGCGAGATCGGCCCGGTCTTGGCGCCGAGTTTTTCCAGGAGCCCGATAGCATCCCGTACCGCTCGCTCCACCTCCTGATCCATTCCCTCGGTGAAGTACTCGCCGGGGATACCCAAGCGAAGACCGGCGACTCCCTGCCCAAGCGCGGCCGGGTAGTCGGGAACGGGCATCTCAGCGGATGTCGAATCCAGCGGGTCGTGGCCCGCGAGAACCTGGAGCAGGAGCGCGGCATCGGTCACATCCTTGGCCAGAGGGCCGATCTGGTCCAGCGAGGAGGCGAACGCCACCAACCCGTAGCGGGAAACCCGGCCGTAGGTCGGCTTGAGCCCGACGGTACCGCAGAAGGCGGCAGGCTGGCGGATCGACCCCCCTGTGTCAGTCCCGAGCGCTCCCGCAGCGAGGTCGGCCGCCACGGTGGCGGCGGATCCGCCGGAAGACCCTCCCGGTACCCGGTCCAGATCCCACGGGTTTCGTGTTGGGAAGAAAGCCGAGTGCTCGGTGGAGGAGCCCATGGCGAACTCGTCCATATTGGTCTTCCCGAGGATGATCGCGCCGGCGGCGTTGAGCCTGTCGATCACGGTGGCGTCATAGGGAGGGACGAAGGTTTCCAGGATCTTCGACGAGCAGGTGGTCCGCACGCCGCTGGTGCAGATCACATCCTTGATCGCGAGGGGAACACCGTCGAGGTCTCCGAGCGGCTTGCCGGCTCCGAGCCGCTGATCCGCGGCAGCCGCCCGGGCCAGCGCCTGCTCCCCGATCACGGTCACGTACGCGCGAACTTTCGGGTCCAGCGCCTCAATCCGGTCGAGGTACGCCCGGACCGCCTGGGAGGGAGTGGCCTCGCCGCTCCGGTATCGGGCGGCAAGCTCGTGGATCGTCAGCGCTGTCAGGTCCTGCACTCCCGTCTCTCGCTACTCTTCGATGATCTTCGGCACGCGAAAGAAATCGCCATCCCGCTCGGGGGCGTTGGCCAGCATCTCCTCCTTCGGAAACGAAGGGCGAACCTCGTCCTCCCTCATCACGTTCGTTATGGGAAGAACATGGGAGGTCGGTTCCACGCCGGTCGTGTCCAGCTCACGGAGCTTGTCGATGTAGGCGAGGATGGCGTCGAGATGGGAGCGCATCCGCTCCTTCTCCTCCGGAGTGAGCGCCAGCCGCGCCAGCCTGGCCACGTGCTCCACTTCCTCAAGCGTTATCTTGGGTTCCGCCATCACAGCTCCTCCAAGTTGGCGTAGCTGAGGGAGAGGCGCTTCCGACCGACGCTGCTGAAGTGGACTGTGACGATCACGTCGGTGCCATCGCGCTCGATCCCCACGAGGAGCCCTTCCCCCCAGCGGGCGTGCCGGAGCTTGGCGCCCACCCGAAACGGATAACCTTCGTCAATCAGGGCTCGGGCACCCGGCCCTTCGGCACGCCCGTGCCTCTCCCACTCAATGCCTGCCGCCGGGGCGGGCGCGGCGTGAGCCCGGGAGCCCGCCCCTCGGTAATTCAGCAAAACGATCCGGTCTTCCGGAATTTCCAGGAGAAAGCGCGAGGGCTCTCCCAGGCCGTAGCCGTGGAGCCTCCTGTGCAGCGCGTACGAGAGAAAGAGACTCGCCTTGGCCCGCGTGATCCCGACGTAGCAGAGGCGCCGCTCCTCCTCGATCTCCTCCGCGTCGTCCATGGACCGGACGTGGGGGAAGACCCCTTCCTCCATCCCCGTGAGGAAGACCACCGGGAACTCCAGCCCCTTGGCCGAGTGGAGCGTCATGAGGGTGACCGCGCCGCGCTCCTCCGGCAGCTCGTCCACGTCCGACACCAGGGACACCGTGTCGAGGAATCCCTCGAGCGTCGCGTCCTCTCTGGAACGCTGGAACTCCTCGGCGGCCGCCACCAGCTCGTCCAGGTTTTGAAGCCGCTCGTCGGCCTCGGCGGTTTTCTCCTGCCTGAGCGCCTCCCGGTAGCCGGAGGCGATCAGCACTTCGTCGACGATCTGCGGGAGCAACGCGCCAGTCTTTTTCGCTCCGAGATCCTCGATCAACCGGGCGAACTCCTCGAGGCTCCGCCGGGGCTTGCCGCCCAGCTCGGGCGGCAGCGCGCGGCACGCCTCGAGGAGAGAGCGCCCCAGCGCCGTCGCGGCCTCTTCCAGTCGCCCGAGGCTCGCCTTGCCGATGCCGCGGTTCGGCGCCGCGATGGCGCGCCGGAATGCCACGTCGTCCTTCCCGTTGGCGACCAGGCGGAGATAGGCCAGGGTGTCCTTGATCTCCTTTCGCTCGTAGAAACGCACCCCCCCGACGATCAGGTACGGGATGCCGCTCTGCCGGAGGGCGTCCTCAAGCACCCGGGACTGGGCGTTGGTCCGGTAGAAGATCGCGATCTCTCGATAGTCCGCGCCTTGCTGGCGCTGCGCTTCTATGGTCCGGCGGACGAAGCCCGCCTCTTCGTGCTCGTCCCAGGCCCGGTAGAGCGCCGCCGGCTCCCCCTCGGCGTTTTCGGTCCAGAGCGTCTTCCCCTTGCGCCCGTAGTTGTGTGCGATGACCGATGAGGCGATCTCGAGGATCCGCTTCGTCGACCGGTAGTTCTGCTCGAGACGGACCACCCGGCAGCCGGGGAAATCGTGCTCAAAATCCAAAATGTTTCGGAGGTCGGCTCCTCGCCACCGGTAGATCGAATTGTGGACAAGAAAACCACCGGCCACATAATTCCGAAGATCCTGGACCGAAATATCATAGACGGGTCCGCGATAATGACGGAATTCGACCGATGAGACTGTTTCCTTATGCACCTTTCCCTCACGCACCACCGGCACGATCATTCCGGGCCGGAGGTGGCTTGCCGGCATAAAGTAAAACGCCTTGTCCTGGGTCATCCGGGCCCGATGAACGAGGTCCAAGTCCGCGCCCTGACACAGACTTCGGACGAACGCTATGCCCTCATCATAATCTTTCCGGGATGTCTCGACTCGCCAGGTGCTCCGCTTCCCCCTTCGCGTTCTCGCAACAAGAGCGGTAGCCTCGCGTAACGACGTATCCGAACTAATCAGCTGGATCCGGTGCTCGTGCCACGGGCGCTTTTCGTAAGGACGCGGACCTCCAAACATTGTGAAGTTGACGATCTTTCGCGAGATATTCCCGCGGGGCACCGCGCCCGCTTGGTGGTGAGGATATTCCGGAAAGAGGAAATGGTCAGTCATCAACCGTTCCGCCCTTGACCGGGTATCGATCTCTCTGAAAAGACGATCAATGTGGCTCTGGGTGAGGGCCATTCGTCGGCCGCGGACGTGAAATACCATCGTCGGAAGGCCATACGACGCCGCAAAGTACGACTCAACGTACTGGGCATCCTCCACAGAGTCGCACGCTTTCAGAATCCAGAGCTTGTCCGCCAGCTCGCCATTCGCTCGAACCATCAGACCCGAGACGATTTCCCCCGAATTCCCTGCCCGGACACCACGGGTAATCCCGATCCGATAGCCGAGCCTTCGCTGATACATCAAATAGACGTAATGTCTATTGGGATCAGGCTCAAGCCTGGCAAAAAGGAGATGGTTCGGCGTCGCCACGAGCTCTTGACCGTCTTCAGTTTTAATTGATACAACCGTTCCGTCGAACTGGTTTCGCCGTACAGCGTCGATTTTCGCTAATCTGGTTGACCCCCAGCCTGCGCCGGCCAAAGCAAGCGTTCCTTCCCGGATCGTCTCAATCGGTCTTGGTCCATCAGGGGTGTCGATCAGGGTCCCTTCTACCACGCATTGGTCGTCGTCGCCGACGACGCAGAGGTTCCGGTGCTCGGATGTCAGGAGCTGGATGATCCGGTACTGGGCGCGGTTGGTGTCCTGGTACTCGTCCACCAGGACGTATTTCCAGAGGCCGCGGTACCAGGCCAGGACCTCGGGGACTTTGTCGAAGAGGCGGACCGTCACGAGCAGGAGGTCGTCGAAGTCGAGGGCGTTGGCGGCGGCCAGCCGGGACTGATAGCGGCGGAAGAGGAGCGCGATCCGCTCCTCGCGGGGCGTCCGCGCCTGCCGCTCCACCTCCTCCACGGAGAGCATCTGGTTCTTGGCTTGACTGATCCGGTGCACCAACTGGGCCGGCGGCAGCGCCCGCTCGTCCACCTCCTCCGCCCTCAAGCACTCCTTGACCAGCGTGAGACGGTCGTCCTCATCGTAGATGACGAAGCTCCCGGAAATCCCGAGATGCCGGATGTGCTCCCTGAGGATCCTGACGCAGGCGGAATGGAAGGTCGCGATCAGCGGCGGCCGGATCCCGAACGGGAGCAGGAGGTCCTCCACCCTCCGGCGCATCTCCTCCGCCGCCTTGTTGGTGAAGGTGACGGCCAGGACGGTCCGGGGATGAACGCCCTTGACCGCGAGGAGGTAGGCGATGCGGTGGGCGATGACCCGCGTTTTCCCGCTCCCGGCTCCGGCCAGGACCAGGAGCGGGCCCTCCGTCTCCGTGACGGCTTCCCGCTGGGGAGGATTCAGCTCGCGGAGGATCGCATCGGGGTCTTGAGGAGGGCGAAGCATGCGCATCTACGATACCACAATCGCTGCAGCCGTGAGGCGCCAGCGGGTCCTGTCACGGCGAGCAACCCGGAGACCCGAGCCACCCCCGCCCAAAGAAGGGTGGGACGCCGAAGGCGGGGTGGGAGATGGTGCCGGGACCCCCGGCTCGGACCTCCGGGCGCCCGCGCGCCGTGCCGCCCGCTGGCGCTGCGGCTACTCGACGGTCACGCTCTTCGCCAGGTTGCGCGGCTGGTCCACGTCGCAGCCGCGGCGGACCGCGATGTGGTAGGCCAGAAGCTGGAGCGGGATCACCATGAGGATCGGCGAGAGGAAATCCACGGTCGGCGGCACGGAAATCACGTGATCCGCCCTGGCGGCGATCTCCCGGTCTCCGGGGTGGGCGAGGACGATGACCTTGCCGTCGCGGGCCTTGACCTCTTCGATATTCCCCAGCATCCGCTCGTGCGTGGCGTCGCGCGGCGCGAGGGCCACGACCGGCATCCCTTCGTCGATCAGGGCAATGGGCCCGTGCTTCATCTCTCCAGCCGGGTAGCCCTCAGCGTGAATATAGGAGATCTCCTTCAACTTGAGCGCCCCTTCAAGCGCGATGGGGTAGTGGAGGCCCCGGCCCAGGTAGAGGAAGTTTTGGTGCTGGAAGAAGTGGCGCGCCAGCTCGGCGATCTGGCTGTCCAGCTCCAGCGTGGCCTCCATGAGCCGGGGAATCTCCAGGAGGTCCTGGAGCCGCTTCTGCCCCTCCTCGGGGGTCAGGTGTCCCCGCTCGCGCCCGAGGTAAAGCGCCAGCAGATAACAGGCCATCATGGTGGCCGTGAAGGTCTTGGTGGAGGCCACGCCGATCTCCGGGCCGGCGTGAGTGTAAAGGACGCCGGTGGCCTCGCGACTGAGCGCCGATCCCACCACGTTGGTGATGGCCAGAATGGGGGCGCCCCTGGTCCTGGCGGCTTTCACCGCCCCCAGCGTGTCGGCCGTCTCACCCGACTGGGAGAGGGCGACGATCAGCGTCTCGGGCCCCACGATGGCGTCCCGATAGCGGAATTCGGAGCCCAGATCCACCTCCGCCGGCAGCCCGGAGAGCCGCTCGATCATGAATCTCCCGACGATGGCGGCGTGGTACGACGTGCCGCACGCCACCAGAACCACCCGCCTGAGCGCTTTGAGCGTGGCCGGATCCAGGTTGGCATCGGGGAGGATCAGGTTGCCGCTCTCGGGCACGATCCGCCCCCGGAAGGTGTCGGTCACCGCGCGCGGCTGCTCGTAGATCTCCTTCAGCATGAAGTGGCGGTAGCCGCCCTTCTCCGCCATGATCGGGTCCCAGAGGATCCGCGAGGGCTCGCGCTTGATCGGCTCCCCCTCGAGGGTGGAGAGGTCCACGCCGTCTCGCCTGACCACGGCCACCTCTCCGTCCTCCAGGATCAGCACATCCCGCGTGTGCGAGAGAATCGCCGGGATGTCCGAGGCGATGAATGCCTCGCCGGCGCCGAGCCCGACCACCACGCCCCCCGCGCCGTGCTTGGCCGCGATGATCCGGTCGGGCGCGCTCGCGGAGATGACGCCGACGGCGTACGCCCCCCTGACCTCCCTGAGGGTGAGCTTCACGGCCTCGGCGAGCGATCGGCCGTCCTTCGTGTGCTTCTCGATCAGGTGGGCCAGGACCTCGGTGTCGGTCTCGGACCTGAAGTGGTGGCCGTCCGCCTGGAGCCGCTCCTTGATCGACAGGTAGTTCTCGAGAATCCCGTTGTGGACGACCACCAGGGAGCCGGTGCAGTCCGTGTGGGGGTGCGCGTTCTCCTCCGACGGGCGCCCGTGGGTCGCCCAGCGCGTGTGGCCGAGGCCCACGCCGCCCTCCACCGGCCGCTCGTGGAGGATCGCCTCCAGTTGCTTGATCTTTCCCGGGCTCCGCCGGACCTGAAGTCCTCCCGACCCGAGCACCGCCACGCCCGCCGAGTCGTAGCCGCGATACTCCAGCCGTCGGAGCCCGTCCAGGATGATGTCAGCGGCGCCCTGCGCGCCGATGTACCCCACGATCCCGCACATCTCTAGTCTCGGAGGAGGGCTCCGCCCCCCTTCCGATGCCTCCCCCCGAAGCTTGCGCTCGAAGACCCCTTTCCCAGCATCACTCCCTCCCCTTCTTCGGACGACGGCGGGCGGCCCACCCTTCTTTCACCACCTGCTTCCCCCGTCCCAGGGCCAGGGCTCCGGGAGGGACATCCTCGGTGATCGTGGAGCCGGCCCCGACGTAGGCCCCTTCGCCGATGGTCACCGGGGCCACGAGGCTCGAGTTGGTCCCCACAAAGGCGCGATCGCCGATCCGCGTCTCGTGCTTCTCCTCGCCGTCGTAGTTGCAGGTGATGGTCCCAGCGCCGACATTCACGTCCTCCCCCACGGTCGCGTCCCCCACGTAAGAGAGGTGCGGAACCTTGGAGCGGCGGCCGATCCGGGACTTCTTCAGCTCGACAAAGTTGCCGATCTTCGCTCCGGGCCCGACGTGAGAGAGGGGCCGAAGGTGGCAGAAGGGTCCCAGGGTCGCGTCGTCCTCCACCACGGAGTCGGTCAGGACGCAATACGGCCGAAGGTTCACGCGGTCGCCCACCCGGCTCCCGGTGACGCAGGAGCCCAGCCCGATCAGGCACTCCTCGCCGATAACGGTCGTCCCCTCGAGCACGACGCCGGGGTAGATCACGCTGTCCGATCCCACGGTCACGCTGTCGTCCACGTAGGTGGTCTCCGGGTCCAGCACGCTCACGCCCCCGGTCATCAGCCGCTCCAGGGTCCGCCGGCGCAGGAGCTGGGCACACCGGGCGAGCTGCTTCCGGTCGTTGATCCCCAGGCACTCGTCTGGATCCTCGACGGTCACGGCCTCCACTCGCCGGCGCGCGCGCGCGAGGATGCCGATGAGGTCGGTGAGATAGTACTCTCCCTGATCGTTGTTAGGCTTGACCTGCTCCAGCGCTGACCAGAGCAGCCCGGGGTCGAAACAGTAGACGCTGGTCCCGACCTCGCGGATCTTCTGCTGCTCGGGGACGGCGTCGCGCTCCTCCACGATGGCCACTACCTGCCCCTTGTCGCGCAGGACGCGGCCGTAGCCGGTGGGGTCGGAGACCTCCGCGGTCAGGAGCGTGGCCGCTGCCCCGGTCTTCTCGTGGTGGGTCAGAAGACGGCGGAGCGTCTCCGCGGAGAGGAGCGGCGAGTCGCCGGGGAGGACCAGGATGGTCCCCGAGCTTTCCGGAATGGCGCCACGACACTGGAGGAGCGCGTGGCCGGTCCCGCGCGGCTCCTTCTGTTCCACGAACCCGACGTCAACACCCACGGCTCGCCGCAATTCCTCGCTCTCCCGGCCCACGACCACGAGAATCTGGCCGCCCAGCGCTCTGGCGCTCCTCACCGGGTAGGCGATCAGCGGGCGACCGCCCAGCGGGTGGAGGACCTTCGGCCGGCGGGAGCGCATGCGCTTCCCCTCCCCTGCTGCCAGGATCACCACGGCAGTTTCGCTCATTTTCGTTTCTCGTCCCGCACCAGGCCGAGGAGCGCGCGGCCGAGCTTCTGCGGGTGATGTCGCACCTTCTCGGTGGCCCCGACCAGATCCGCCTCGTGCACCGAGACGCCCCACTGGCCGACGCGGTCCAGATCCTGAACCACGGGGTGGGAACCGGCGCCCGCATAGTGCTTGAGCGCGCGTGCGCTCGCCGGTCGCTGATTGATCAAAAGCGCGTCCACCACGCCGGTGCCGGCGTGCTCCACCACCGCGGCCACATGGTCTGAGAGTCTGAACCCGTCGGTCTCGCCCGGCTCGGTCATCAGGTTGGCAACGAGAACCTTGAGGGCCGGGGAGCTCCTGAGCGCGTCGGCCACCCCGGGAACCAGAAGGTTCGGGAGCAGGCTCGTGAAGAGAGAGCCCGGCGCCAGCACGACCAGATGGGCTTGGTCAATAGCCTCCAGAACGTCGGGAAGGGGCCGGCACTCCTTGGGCTCGAGGAAGACCCGCCTGATCGTTTTCCCCGCGGCGCCGATCTTCGCCTCTCCCATCACCACGTTCCCATCGACCAGCTCGGCGCCCAACCGGATGTTCTCCAGCGTGGAGGGGAGGATGGTCCCCCGAACGGCAAGTACCTTGGAGGAAACCCTGATGGCGGAGAGAAAGTCTCCGGTGACATGGGTGAGCGCGGTGAGAAAAAGGTTTCCGAAGCTGTGGCCGGCCAGGGTCCCGTCCCCGCCAAAGCGGTGCTGGAAGAGCTGGCCCATGAGCGGCTCCACTTGGGCCAACGCCACGAGGCAGTTCCGGATGTCGCCGGGGGGGGGGACGCGGAATTCTTCTCTGAGCCGCCCCGAACTTCCCCCCTCGTCCGCCACCGTGACGACAGCGGTCAGCGACTCGACCCTCCCGCCCAGATCACGCTTGAGGCCGGTGAGCACCACGGGGAGACCGTTGCCGCCGCCGAGGGCCACGACCCGCAGCCCGTGCGGGCTTTTCACCTGCTCGTTCCGACTCATCTCTCCCCTCACGGAGTGTCATCATAGCACGCTAACAGAGCAACTTTCATGCCAGATTCTGCCCTTCACCCTCACCCCAACCCTCTCTCCCTCCGAATGGAGAGGGAGCCGTTTCGTTCCCTCGCCCCCGGCGGGGGAGAGGGTCAGGGTGAGGGGTTGCGGAGACGTTGGAGCAACCGCTCGATCCGGCGGGGGATCGGAGAGTGAAACTCGAGCGACTCACCGCTCACCGGATGAACGAACCCCAGGTGTGCAGCGTGAAGGGCCGGCCCCTCTAATGCCTTCATCAACTCTGAAAGGACCGGGTCCCGCACGGGTGGGGTGGCGCGGCGGCGGTAGGTCTCGTCCCCGACCAGCGGGTTTCCGGCCGACGCCAGGTGGACGCGGACCTGATGCGTCCGCCCTGTCTCCAGCCGAGCTTCGAGGTAAGTAAACTCGCCGAAGCGCTCCAGCACGCGGAAATGGGTGATGGCGGCCTTCCCCCGCCCGGCAGGGCGCACGGCCATCCGAACCCGATCGTGCGGATGACGCCCGATGGGCGCCTCGATGCGCCCCTCGGATTGCCGGACCCTGCCGTGAACCAGCGCCAGGTAGCGCCGGGAGACCGAGCGGCTTGCGAGCTGGCGGGTGAGCGATTGGTAGGCCGCGGAACTCTTGGCGACCACCAGGAGCCCGGAGGTGCCCTTGTCGAGCCGGTGGACAATTCCCGGGCGGTCAGGCCCGCCTACCCCGGCGAGCGACGGCGCATGAGCCAGAAGGGCGTGGACCAGCGTCCCGCTCGATCTCCCGGCTCCGGGATGCACCACCATCCCCGCAGGCTTGTCCACCACCAGGACATGGTCGTCCTCGAACACGACCGCGAGCGCGATAGGCTCGGGAACCAGCGCCGATCGAGGCGGGGAAGGGATCGTCACGAGCACCCGCTCCCCTTCCCTGAGCCGGTACGAAGCTTTGCGATGCGCGCCGTCCACGCTGGCATGCCCTTCCTCCACGAGGGCCTGAAGGCGCGTCCGGGAGAGGTCGGGGAACCGATCGGCGAGCCAGCGATCGAGTCTCACCCCTACGGACTGAGACTCGACGCGGCAGTCCAGCTGGCGATCGACGGCGCTGTTCACTCCCACGGAAGTACGATCAGGAGGGACGAGACTGAATCAAAAGACGCAGGGCCAGGAGCCCAACCCCCACGCTGATGGCCGAATCCGCGACGTTGAAGGCCGGCCAGTGGTAGGACTTCCAGTAGAGATCGATGAAGTCCACCACCGCGCCGAACCGGTAGCGATCCACCAAGTTCCCCACCGCGCCGCCGAAGATGAGTCCCAGGCCGATCGCCGCAGTCCGGCCGCCGGCGGGAAGGAGACGGGCGGAGAGCTTCAGCAGCACCCCGAGCGCAGTCAGTGAGAGGAGCGCCACCACCCAGCGCCAACCCGGCGGCATGGCTGAAAGGAGGCCGAAGGCGAGCCCGGGATTCAGTATCAGGGTAAGGGCGAAGAAGCCGTCCACGATCTGGACCGGGAGGCCGAGGGTGAGATGGGAGAGCGCCAGAAACTTGACCACCTGATCCACCGCCAGAACGGCGAGACCCAAGGAGAGGACAAGTGTCATCGGGCGTCGTGGGATCGGAGCGCGCGAACCACTGGGACGCAGCGCTCGCAGAGGGTGGGGTGGTCCGGGGCTTTCCCCACGGCTAGGCTCCAGACCCAGCAGCGCGCGCACTTCGCCCCCCGCGCCCGGCCAACCTCCACCACGAGCCCGGGAATCTCCTGGCTCTCGTAACGGACCTGCGGCGCTTCCGGCGCTGCGTCCAATGTTACCTGCGAGACGATGAAGAGGGTCGCCAGGAGCGGCTTCTTGCGCTGGAGCAGCTCGGGCAGGTCCTCGGGTGACTGAACGAGGCCTACCTGCGCCTCGAGGGCGCTGCCGATCCCGCCAGCCCGGCGCGCCTGCTCCAGCGCCTTCGCGACCTCGCGCCTGACCTCCAGGAGCCGCTCCCACTCCTGCTCCAGCCGCTCATCGAGCCACGCCGGAGGCGCTTCGGGGAAGAGCGTCAGGTGAACGGATGCGGCTCTGCCATCTCCGGGGATGAAGCCCCAGACCTCCTCGGCGGTGAAGGTGAGAATGGGCGCCATCAGCTTGGTCAGCGCGTGGAGCAGCTCGTAGCAGGCGGTCTGGGCCGCCCGTCTCCCGGGCGCGTCCGGGGCCCTAGTGTAGAGGCGGTCCTTGATGATGTCCAGGTAGAGGGCCGAGAGATCAACCGCGCAGAAGTTGTGGAGCGAATGGAAGACCGTGTGGAACTGGTACTCCTCGTACGCCTTCGTCACCCGCTTGATCAGCCTGCCGAGCCGGAGGAGCACCCAGCGGTCGATCTCGTCGAGCGCTCCGTACGGCTGCCGGTGCCTGGTGGGATCGAAATCGGCGAGGTTGCCGAGGAGAAACCGGCAGGTGTTCCGGATCCGGCGGTAAGCGTCCGCCAGCTGGTTCAGGATCTCCTCGGAGAGCCGGATATCCTCCGTGTAGTCCTCCGCGGCGGCCCAGAGTCGAAGCACCTCGGCGCCGTACTTGGGGATCAGCTCCTGCGGCGCAACGTAGTTTCCCTCGGACTTAGACATCTTCCGCCCCTCGCCGTCCACCACGAAGCCGTGGGTGAGCACCGCGCGATAGGGCGGCCTGTTCCGGGTGCCGACGGCTTCGAGGAGCGAGGAGTGAAACCATCCGCGGTGTTGATCCGACCCTTCCAGGTACATCTCGGCCGGCCAGCGGAGCTCGGGGCGGGTCTCCAGCACCGCGGCATGGCTGCACCCCGAGTCGAACCAGACGTCCAGGATGTCACTCTCCTTCCTGAACTCCGACCCTCCGCAGCCGGGGCACGCAGTCCCGGAAGGGAGGAGGTCCTTGGCTTCGCGCGAGTACCAGAGGTCCGCCCCCTCGCCATCCCGCATCAGGTTGGCCACGTGCTCCACCAACCGCTCCTCCAGGAGGAGCGCTCCGCAGCCGGCGCAGTAGAAGGCGACGATGGGGACCCCCCAGACTCGCTGGCGGGAGATGGCCCAGTCGGGACGGTGGGCCACCATGTTGGCGATCCGCTCTTCCCCCCACGGCGGGATCCACCTGACCTCCCCTCGGATCGCCTGGAGCGCGCGCTGCCTCAGGTCGTCCTGATCCAGCGAGATAAACCACTGGGCCGTGGCGCGGAAGAGGGTCGGGTTCTTGCAGCGCCAGCAGTGGGGATAGGTGTGGGAGAGCGACCGCTCGCCCACCAGCGCGGCGGTCGCCCTGAGGTGCCCGATGATTTTCGGGTTCGCCTCCCAGACCGTGAGGCCGGAAAAATGTTCCACCGCGGGGACGAACCGGCCGTCATCGTCCACGGGGTTGTAGATCTGGAGCCCGAGACTTTTCCCCAGCTCGTAGTCTTCTTCACCGTGCCCCGGCGCGATGTGAACCAGTCCGGTTCCCTGATCTCTGGCCACGAAATCCGCCGTGACGACCTTCGAATCGCGGGCGATCCACGGATGGGCGCACACGGTGCCGGCCAGGTCGGTCCCGGTGAGGCGGAGGCCATTCACCGGCGCCCCGGTCCCGGCCGCTTTGAGCGTCTCCGGCACGAGCGCCTGGGCGACGATCCACCACTCGCCGCCGGCTTCGATGGCGGTGTAGACCTCGGTCGGGTGGGCGGCGATGGCGAGGTTGGCGGGAAGGGTCCACGGCGTCGTGGTCCAGATCACCAGCGCCGCTTTTCTCCCGCCCAGGGCCGCCGTCAAGCGGGGAGACGGAGATCTCACGGGAAACTTCACCCAGATAGAGGGCGCGACCTGATCCTCATACTCCACCTCCGCCTGGGCCAGGGCGGTCTTGCAGTACATGCACCAGTGGACGGGCTTGAGCCCCTTATAGACGATCCCCCGTCCCACGAAGCGACCGAACTCCCGGACGATCACCGCCTGGTAGGCCGGGTCCATGGTGAGATAGGGGGCGGTCCAGTCGCCGAAGACGCCGAGGCGCCGGAACTCTTCGCGCTGGATCTCGATGAACCTCTGGGCGTATTCGCGGCACCGGCGCCGCTTTTCCACCGGGTCCATGGCGCGACGGACGTCCACGTTGGCCTGATCCAGCCCCAGCTCTTTGTCCACCTGGTGCTCGATAGGAAGCCCGTGGCAGTCCCAGCCGGGAACGTACACGGCGTTGTATCCGAGCATGGTCCGGGACTTGACGATAAAGTCCTTCAGCACTTTGTTCAGGACGTGCCCCATGTGGATGTGGCCGTTGGCGTACGGCGGCCCGTCGTGGAGGATCCAGAGCGGGCGGTCTCTCCCGGCCTGCCGGAGCCTGGCGTAGATATCCGCGGCATCCCAGCGGCGCAGCATCTCGGGCTCCATCTTGGGCAGGCTGGCCCGCATGGGGAAGGGAGTCTTCGGGAGGTTCAGAGTCGCCTTGTAGTCCATGGCAGACGGATTCGCCTCGTGAAATTCGATAGTTAGTGAGCGCTCATCGTATCACTCATGCCTCTGAGGGTCAAGAAAAGGGGAAGCGGACTACTTCGGGGCGAGGGTGACGATGCCGGCTTTGGAATCGATGGTGACCTTGAACTGGTCGAGAAAGTCGCGCCCGAGGAGGCCGTCTGCGTTTTTAAATTCCGTGTCGTAGGCGATGATGATGAGCTGCCCCACCCTGGCTTCCCCGATTTCCACCGAGTCCACCTGGATCACATCTGCTACGGTCTTGCCGGTGATCCCGGCGATCTCGCCCCGGGGCGCGTTGCGCGTGGAGATGCCGAGCCGCCAGAGCGCGAGCGGCGCGATGAGCGTCTTATCGGCTCCGGTGTCCAGGAGGAGCGTGATGGGCCCGGCGCCGTTGATCTTGGCGCTGACCAGGATGGGGGACCCCGGAGTAAACGGGATCTGGGTCACACCAGAGGGGCGGTCAGGAGGCTTGGGCTCCGAGGTGGCCGGAAGATTCCGGTACGACAGCGGGACGGCCTGGGTGCGGTACCGCTCGGGAACGCTGTCGATCCCCTCCGAGTAGTGGACCCCACCGCGCTCGTCCACCCACCGGTAGATCTGGGCCCACGCTCCCGAGGGGAACAGGAGCGCGCCGAGGAGCCATCCCGCAAGGAGCATCCTGCCGCGCATCTTGCTCTTTATCCTGCCTACCATCCTAATAGAAGAACGAAAATGTCAAAACAAGCATTTTCGACGGTTCGCCTTCGGACACTGGGCGGGGCAATCGGTGGGCCCTGCTCGTTCCCGACGCGATTGCCGTGGTTTCGTAACACGCACATTCTCCGCAGTCAAGCTAGAGAACGAAAGCGGGCACGGTACGAAACCGTTACCCGCTTCAGTATTGATCCAGAGAGGCGAGTTACTGCCGCGTGAGCCGCACCGGGCCCTCGTGACGGTCGCTCTTGCCGGTACCCTCAAGCGTGTTCTCGTCAGTGAGGACGAGATCGAAGACGATCACCCTCTCTTTCTCGATGGTTTTGATGCCAACTGCCGTGGGGACCGTGATGCGTAGGAACAATTTCTCGATGCGGAGCGTTAGTTTTCCGTCCTGGAGAGAAGTGGTCCCCTGGAAAGCGAATAAGGAATCCACACCATGGGTAAGCACAATCGTACCCGTCGCCTTCTCGCCCTGGTGGTTTTCCACCACAAGGCGCATCGGGTTTTCCATGGTGCCGCCCCACTTGCCAGTCCAACTCCCGACCAGCGAAGGAGCGGCCTCGGCAGAGATGACGCCGACGCAGAGAACAATAGCCGGAACCAGAGTAAAGGGCTTCATAGCTTTCCTCCCTTCCCTTGTTGTTTCGTAACACGCACATTCTTCGCGGTCAAGCTGCAAGGGAGGTCCGCTGTCTCGTAGAGGAGCCTGGCCAGCCCTAAGAGTTTTTTGGCGCCTCCAGGTTCCTCTTCACAGGCCATTCCATTCTTCGGCCGTGATCTCGCGGCCGGTTATCTCTTCCACTTCCCGAATCATCATCCGAAGCTGAGGGACCGAGTACTCGGCATTAGAAGGAATGGCCAAGCGATGCTGCCCGTAGATCACAAACTGGTGCCGGGTGCCGGAGAAAGGACCGTCAAACCCAAGCCCGCGCAGTTTCCGGATGAAATCCCGCCGTTTACACGGTGTCCAACGACTCACGCATGGGCTCTTTGTTCAGATCCATGCCTCCAATCACCGGCAACGAATGGCCCAGTCTGAGTCCGAGCAAAATCCAATCTTCCAGCGTGGAGCGCAATTCATCCTCGCAGTCCCGTAAGGTGGCTCCAAACGCGATAACTCCCTTGCAGAGAGGAATCCGACCGGTGAAGGTGTCATCTTGCAGTTTATCGTAGACGGCTTGCCCAATCGCCTGGTCTATGTACTCACTGAGGATATACCGGGTGGCCATGTTTGACCTTACTCCTGTTCGAGTCTCAGAGGCACGCCTCCCGGACGTGTCCGGGCCATACCTGCCTAACTGGTTCAATGCCATTACCATATTATCACGAAGGGCAGTTGGCGATGGTGGCGGTGGATTGCTAACTCAGGGACACGATGCACGCGAGGGGCGCCAGCGGTTCCAGGCGGTCTCGAAGACCACCATCAGGTCGGCGCCGGCCACGTGGTTTTGTTCAAGCTTCACCTGGTAAAGCGGGGTGAATCGATCGGCCCGCCGGGCCAGGTCGGGGAACCAGTCGGGGAAGATGATCAAGTAGTCCGGGCAGACCTTCTCGAGGTAGCGGAGCACTCCCGCCTGGCCGTCCCGCCGGTAGGGAAGGATCTCGGGCGTGACGAGCCCCATCAGGTCCACGACCTCTCTCCGCGAGACAAACGCAATGGCGCCGACATCGTTCACCGCCAGGCGCGCGTGCGGAGGGAGGTTCTTCGCGACCCACTCGCCCAGATGAACCTGCATGGCGTTGATGTTCTGGACCCCCCAGGCATAGCGCTGCCCCGCCGGCCAGAGGAGGAGGGCGGCGATCAGAAGGTACGCTGCCGCCACCCCCGCTGCGACCCTCCGGCGCTGGCTCACTAGGAACCAGAGGCCCACCGCGAGAACCACGATGGCGAGCGGGGCCAGGTGCGTGGAGTAGCGCCCCTCCTGGAACGCGGGGCCGCGATACGGCGCCAGGAAGGCCATCCCCAGGGGGTGGAGGATCAGGATGGCGCCCGGCCAGGCGAAAAGCCGTCCGTGCCGGCGCCAGAGAATCAGGAGCCCGACCGGGATCAAGAACGGGAGCGCCGGATGGTCGCGCCAGAGGAGACCGATCCACTCGGCCATGAACTCGTAAGGGCGGGAGACCAACGTTTTCTGCCACCCCTCTCGCGCTCCGATCAGGAGCCCGAGCACCCCTCCCTCCACTTTGGCCGCCGCCGTCGCCGGGACCGGCGCCCCGACCGTCGCGAGGCTGAAGGCCACGGCGGGGGCCACAACGAGGGCGACGAGCGCCAGGAGCTTGAGCGCTCGTCCGAGCGTCAGCGGACGCGCGAAGAGGAACAACGGCACCAGGAGCCCGGTCTCGGGGCGGGAGAGGATCGCCAGCCCCAGGAGCAGCCCGCACGCGGTCTCCCGGCCTCTTACATGGGCCAGGAGCGCGCCGGTGGTGACAAGCGCGGCCAGCCCCACCTCCATGCCCGAAAGCGCCCCCCAGGTGATCCGACCCAGAAGAAGCGTGCCGGCCCCGGCGAGAAGGCCGAGGATCCGCTCGCCGCTCCACGCCAGCGCGAGCCTTCGAGCGACGAGGCCTGTGGCGAGCGTGAGGAGCGACCCGAGGATCTTCGCCGCCCAGAGGGGCGGCACTCCGACCGCGATCCCGGCAGCGAGGAGGAGCGTCCAGAGCGGGGCCGTTGAGCCGGCCACCGGCCGGCCTGGGTTGTAGGCGAACCCGGCGCCCTCGGCCAGGTTCCGGGCGAAGTGGAGGTGGATCCAGCTATCGTCCAGGGGGAAACCCGGCGCCCCCGCGATCCGCGCTTCCTGAAACAGGAAGACGACCAGCGCGGCGACGAAGCCAGCGCCTACGAGCCAGTCATCGCACTGTCGCGCGGCGGCTTGGCGAATCCCTGACAAACGTATACCCCGCGTACTCGAGGGGGCGACGACCGAGGGGAAGAATGTAGAGCCACCGGCCGTAAGGAAGCTCGACCTCCTGGAGCTCCGGCGGACGATGGTTGCCCGGATGGAAATAATCCACGAACCAGACCAGGCGCTTGACCCGGGGTGGCAGCGCGATTCGGTTCCCCGGTGTCAGGACCATCGTGGCCGCCGACTGGGACGCGTAGAAGCCGCGGGGCTTGTCCCCCACCTGGAGCTGATAGATGGGGTACTCGGAGAGGTAGAACATGGCGTGGCGGAGCCACGGGTAGGAGCGCGGGTTCCCCAACTCGGTAATGAGCACGGTTTCCCGTGGATCATAGAGACCGCGGATGGCGTTGACGTAGGTACTGAGCACGCCGTCGTGCTCGCGTAGCGCGGCGGCGGTGCGGCTCCAGAGCCAGTCGTGAGGATCCGTCTTCGCCCAGCTCGCCTTCGGAGACTCGGGCGTGCCGGCGGCGAACTCCCGGGGCAACGGCTTAGCGCTGACGAAGAAGGCGGTGTTGGCGAGGACGAGGAGTCCCAGCACGCCTCCCACCAGCGCCCATCGCCAGGTGGGGCGGGAGAGTCGCGCGGCCCCGGCCTGAAGCACGACCATCAACAGCCGGCTCAGGAGAATCACGAGGGCCGGAAGGAAGGTCAGCACGTAGCCAGCCTGGCCGAAGTGGACCAGCGTGTAGAACCCCACGGGCGGAAGGACCCAGCCGAGCAGGAACCACTCGGGGCGCCCGAAGCCGTAGCGACGGCGGTAGAACGGCAGCCCCAGGATCGCCAGGAGCAATGGCCCGAGCCCCACGACGGTGGACTCCAGGAGGTAGCGGAACTGGGCCAGCACCACCGACACGCCCCCTTCCCCGAATATGCTCGTCGGACGAACCGCCGTGGTGAAGAGATCCTCGGAGGCGCTCAGGTAGACGGAGAAGCCGCCTGTCAACCAGACCATGGGGAGGAACCAGGTCAGCACCGCGAGGGTCATCACGCCAAGCGCCAGGAGGAGTTTTGCCGGCCGGCGAATTCCGATGACCGCGCTCCCGAGCCAGAGCGGGAAGAGGAGCGGCAGCAACGACTGGCGCACCCCCGCGGCGAGTCCCAGGTAAGCCGCCGACAGGTAGAGGTGCCGCTCGCTCCCCAGAAGCGCCTGATAGGCCAGATAGGCCACCAGCGAGGCGAAGAGCGCTTCGCCGGCGTAAGTCAGGGCCACCGAGCCGTAAAACCAGAAGAGGGGGCTCACCGCCAGGAGCGAGGCTGCGGTCACCGCGGTCAACCGGTCGTAGAGCGCCTTGGCGAGGAAGTAGACCACGAAGGTGGTGGCGCCGCTGGCAACGATGGCCAGGACCACGTAGCTCTGGTTGGGGTCGCCGAGCAGACTGTTCAGGAGGCGGCCGATCACCACATAGAGAACATAACCGGGTGGGTGCGGCTGGTGCTTGGCGACGTCAAACTCCTGAAGGGCCAGGGCGAACTGGACCGCGTCCCAGTTGTAGAGCATTCGAGCGCGGTATGGCACGCGCGAGAGGACGGTGAGCAGGGAGAGGCCGAGCGCCAGCAGCAAATCCATCGCGGCGGATTATACCACCGGGGACGGGAGCAAGGAACCGGGCGCAGCCAGCCGGGCTCCAGCCCTAGCTCAAAGCCCGCGATCCTCCCAAGGGTATTCCCTTCCCGGGGTGGCCCTCCCACGAGAGAGTCAACGGATGGGCGTATCGAGCTTCGCCGGCATATGATGAACGGCACGCGTGGGAACCGATGAGAATCGCCGGCGACCAGCCGTATTGGACTGCTGAAGTGACGGGAGCGGTCATTAAGACACACGCCAAGGGGCCGACCAGGTTCTTTTTAGGGTATAAATGTGGGGTTGCCGCCGAGAGCTTTCCCGAATGCACGCCCCCGGAGGATAATTGTCCCGATCGGAAATTGACCACTCACGACAGTTCCCTCGGAGCGCAAGAAAATTAACCGTTATTCAAGTTCTGTAAGCGTAACGGAAAGGGTGTCCGTCTGGTGGTACTCTGTGTTGCAAAGTGTGGCGATGGCGTCGCCGTCTTCATCGAGTAGCTGGAGAATATAGAGAGCGTCGAAGCTCGTGGTGACTTTGCCAACGACACTACCAGCGGTATTGAGATCTTCAGGGTACAGGGCATCCTGTATTTTTCCCGCAGGACCAAGGGAGCTATCGGGCAGCACAACTTCTTCGCCAGTATCGCCGCGAGTAAAAATCGAGGAGGAGATACTCCCGACGTGGAAGAAGTATTCGTTGGGCTGCGGTGACCGGGGCGGGGTTTCGGCTTCCTCACAGAAACTAAATGGAGGGCACAATTCGTTGCCTAGTACAAGTCCGGTACACGTATCGACGGGAACGACGACTTTCGGATAAATCCCGGGGATGATAATCCGCAGCTCTCGCTGCGGGTCTAAATCGGACGGCATGATGATCTTCGCTTCCGCGGCTTTCCGTGTAAATTTCCCCTCACCACCCCAGTACATCGGCGGGCGGACTCCAAAGATCGTCGGGTCGATCTTCAGGATCGTGTGCCCGGCTCTCCACACCAGCGATGCCTTGCCGTCCGGATTGGTCCCGCTAACAGAAAGGGCCTCTCCATTCCGATTGTCGATGCTCTCGACCTTTACGCTAAAAATGGGAGGCGTCCCAGATTTACGCTTGATCAGGCGAACCTTAAGGACCGAAGGAATGAAGGCTTCCTTTGCTGCGACCGCGCCAGGCTCTGCTCCCAACGTCCCCTGAAAGACCAGAAGGTATTTGCCGGGATCCTTGGGCGCGGGATTGAAGGGTTCGGAAAAACGTAATTCACTGGTGGATTCTCCCGGCTGGAGGGAAAGTGTCCACGATGCGCCTGAGACGGCATGCCTGCTGTCATTCACGTCGTCATAATAGAGGGTAAAGACACCCTCCATGGCGTCGTCTGAAGTGCCATTGCCCAGGAACAGGTTGGTCGTGTCCCCTCCGGCAAAAAGCAGCCCCCGGAAGAAGTAGTCGAGGAGGGCCGCCGAGTAGCCGACCGCCCG
>CAYJUC010000021.1:0-21160 GCA_964372605.1 uncultured bacterium
CCCCTTCCGAAACCTCCCCCCTGCGGTTCGAGCGTGGCGGGTGCGGCCCTGCCGTAAGGCAGGCCACCTGCCACGCGAACCCCGAGTTGGTCGCGCGGGCAAAGCCCGCGCTCGAACCGTGAAGCTGGGCGGGTCAAGTAATATCAGGAGTGTTTTCCAGCGACTCCCTGGATGACTCGGCGGGGGGGGCGCCCTCCTTCAGAGAACCGTGCGGGCGGGTGCGCGTGACCCGGACTACGACCTCAGGACCAGGCAGAGCGAAGCTGGCGGGCGGCGTCCTCGGGGGACAGCTCGTTGATGAAGATCCCGCCATATCGATCTCTCTGCTCGGGCCAGAGCGACACCTCCAAGTGCCAGTGATAGTCGTCGGCGATGGTGGCCCACTCCCCCTGCTGGACCTTTGAGCGGAGGTTGGGCGCCGTATGGAGAACCATCTCGTAGGGAGGATCCTGGAACCGCCGGGAAACGGTGCGGAAGTATTCGGCGAGCACCTTGGCGAGATCGGCCGCCGCCGCCGGAGTGATGGCCTCGAACTCGCACCGATGCTGGCGGGGAATGACCAGCGTCTCGAGGGGTGAGCGGGCCGCGTACGGAACGGCGACGAGGAAGAAGGGGGTGAGCCGGACCACCCGCTCCTCGGCCGAGATCTCCTGACGCGCGATGTCGCAGTACATGCACCGGCGTTTGAACTGGTAGTAGTCTCTGGATTGCCGCAGCTCCAAGCGAACCTCGTCGAAGACGATGGGAATGGCGACTACCCGCGAGTAGGGGTGAGTAAGCCGCGCCCCCGGCTTTTTGTGGCGCCGGGTGATGAGGATGTCTCTGATCTGGGTATCGCGCTTCAGATCCTCCAACCGGTCGCGATACATCCAGAGCAGGCGCGCGACCTGTTCCTCTTTCATCGTGGCCAGGGTATCCTCATGGTCTGGGCTCTCGATGATCAGCTCGCTGGCGCCCCGCGTGGTGATCTTGTCATACATCCCCACGCCCTCGCGGGCCAGGTCGGCCTCCACCTGGAAGTACGGGTCGCGCTCGGGCACCACGCGGACCTCCCACCCCGGACTGTTGGGGGCCGATCCTTCTTTTCGGTAGGCGGCGATTTCGGACGGAGTCAGTCCTTCGCTGCCGGGGCAAAAGGGACAATCGCCGCTCGCCGGTCCGGCCTCGCCCCGAGGGCGAACCAGCACCCATTGCCCGCGCGTCGGATCTTTTCTCAACTCGCTCATCTCACGAAACCTCCCGCGTCACAATACTGATCGTGCCCGAAGATGTCAAGGCAGCCACGTTGATCGTTGATCGGGCAGAAAACGGCGTGGTAGGATAAAATTAGTGGTGTTGCCGGGGGTGTCGCGAATGCGAGGACTCCGTCTGAAGAGTTGGAAGGTCGCCCCGCGGGCCTCCCTGCTGGAGGCCCGGCCCCCCCTGAGGGCCGGTCAGAGTGTGGCCGTCCTGGGCGTCAGCGGGATGCTCTGCGGGCTCTGAGCCAGGAGGGTGAAGCGGGCCCTGTCAGGGCTCCCGGGCGTCAGTCGGGTCGAAGTCTCTCTGGAAAAGGAACAGGCCCTGGTGGAGTATGCGGGGACCGACCCCTCAACGCTCCCGCCAGCCGTGGAAGCGACCGTCCTCTTCCCCCGCCTCCGCCGCCTCCTCGAAGCCCTCACCCGTCACTGACCTTTCTCGAGCTGGCCCCTGAGCTTCTTCAGGTGCTGACGGGCCACATCCACCCAGTCCTTTTCCGACGGCAGTTGGGAGGCGATGGCGATGTAGCGCTCCCAGTGAACGATGGCTTCCTTCGGGTCTACTTTTTCGAAGACCAGCGCCAGGTTATAGAGCGCTCCGGTGTGCTTGGGATCCTGCTCCACGACCCCCTGGTACTCGCCGATCGCTTCCCGGTAGAGACCTTTCTCCTCGTACACCTCCCCCAGCCCCATCATGGCGTCGACGAACTGCGGGTCGAGCTCAATGGCTTTCTTGTAGGAGGCCACGGCCTCGTAGTAGAGCCCCTTTTCCGCGTAGTAGATCTTCCCCAGGCTCAGATGGACCCTCGGGTTCGCCGGGTTGTGGGCCAGGGCCTTCTTGTACTGGGCGACGGCTCCGTCGGTATCGCCCTTGGCCGCTCTGGCGTCGCCCAGGCCGACGTACGCCTCGGCGTAATAGGGGCGGAGCTCCACGGCCTTCTGATAAGCCTCGATGGCCTGGTCAAAGAGCCGTCGGGGGTTGCTGACAAAAAGGTCCCCGAGGGATTTGTACGGCTCTGGAAACGCCGGGTCGAGCTGGATCGAAGCGCGGAACTGGGCCGCCGCCTTCCACCGGTTCCCCAGTGCCAGGTGCACCTTGCCCAGAGAGTACTGGGCCAGCGCGAAACCGGGATCCATCTCCACCGCTCTCGCGATCAGGTCCGCGGCAGCCTCGTGTCCCTCCTGGGTTCCCCTGAATGCCACCAGCTGCCCCCGCACAAACGTCTCAAAAGCCCGAGGCGAGGCGGTGGGTTTCGCCGCCTTCGTCACCTTCGCGGTCTCGCCCTCCGTCAGCGCCACCTTGAGGGCCCGAAAGTACGCCAGCGAGAGCCCGGGCAACGCCTCCACCAATCCGCCCTCGGGGATCACCTTCGGCTCCAGGCCGTGCGCTTCCCCTCCCCCGGACCTGACCTCGAGATAGCGTGGGCGAACCGTCAATTCACCGGCGCTTCGGTGGATCTCCCCGAAAAGCGCCACGTCAGCTTTCAGGGACCGGGCGGCATACAGGACGGCCGGCTCGCCCCAGAGCTCGGGTGTGCCGAGACGCCTGAGCCGGCTCCGGTCCACCTGGATGAACGCCGGGTGCTGGGCGAACGCCTGGGTCAACGATTCCGCGACGCCTTCGCCCATCCACTGCTCCCCGGACTCAAGGGCCACAGGCTGAAATGGGAGGATCAGCAGGGTTCGGAGCTTCATGGAAGCCGGGAGATCCCCCGGCACAAGTATCCAACCCATCAACAGCGCGAGACTCGCCCACCGCGGGACCCGACGACCGACCATCTCAAACCATCGCATCGCGCCCCTCCAATTTTTTCCGCCCGCCCCCGAGAAAGGTCGCGATTCGGCCGAGGAGTCCGGAACCGACCCGTCTCAGCGCGATTTCGGGAAGGAGCATGATCGCCACGCACCCCACCAGCCATGGCCAGAGCTCCACCCAGAGCCGGGAGCGGCGCCGCGCCTGGAGGAAAGCGTCCTTCGGCTCGCTCAGGGCCCCTCCGCCGGTCAGCTCAGCCAGCTCGCGGAGCAGATTCTCATCGACGCCCAGATCGCGAAATTCCTGGGCATAGGGCACCACCAAGCCGACGAGCTGAGACCCCACCATCCGCTCCCCGTGTCGCTGGGCCATCCCGATCAGGTAGACTCCCTCCTCGGCAACCGGGAAGCGGCCCCGGTATCGCCCCGGTCCCACCTGCTCCAGCTCCACCACCGTCCGCTGCTTGTCGGGAGCCACGACGCCCACCTGAGCCTCCAGGAAGTTGATAAACTCCCCCTTGGGATCAATTGCTTCTACCGTGATCTCGCCAGCCCTGTCGCGTCGCTCCACGGAGGCCACCGTGTCGCTCCGGTTGCCGGTCCGTAGCGTCCATCGCACGGCCTGGGCCCAGAACTTGTTGAAATCCCGCCACCGGAGCCAGAGCACCCCCCATTTCGCCTTGGCGTCCGAGGTGAAGGCCACTGAGCGACCGAGGCCGTAGCGCCAGGCCCCCAGCAGCGGATCCTCCTGGTGCGTCATGAGAAGCATCTCGGCCGTTCCCTTGAGCGTGGTGGCCACGTAACCGCCCAGCGGCGGGGAATCCCTCCAGTCAATTTCCTGCAGGATCTCGTGAGAGGGGTTGCCCACCGTGGGCTTGAACGGCTGCTCCACCAGGGACGCCTTGGAGGCGAGCTGGGTCTCCAGCGTGAAGATCCGGGGAATGGTATGAGTGTCCTCGGTGTAGTAGAAACGGCCCTTGCCCCACTTGGCGATGTCGAGCATCAGCTGTACGTCGGCGTCCTTTCCGATGGCCACCGAGGAGACGGTGATCTTGTCCTTGACCATTCTCCGGATCAGCCCGGCGAAGTCCCCCCGGGTCATCTGGCCATCGGAGAGGAAGATGACGTGTTTGAGGAGCGCGGAACTCTCAAAGAGCGCCCGATATGAATCCTTGAGCGCAGGGTAGCCGTCGGTGCCGCCGCCGGCCTTGACGGTGGCGATGGCGTGATGGATCGCCGACTTGTTGCGGGCCGGCTGGAGCGGCGCGTCCCAGACGAACTCGGTGTCCCAGCTCATCACCCCCACCTCGTTCCGCTCGTCCAGGAGCTCCACCACGAGGTGGGCCGCCTCCTTGGCGATGTCGAGCTTGGTCACCTTCTCGTCGGTGGACATGGCCATGGAGCCCGACCGGTCGATGGAGAGCACCACAGCGAGGCTGGGGATCTCGATCTTTTGCCTCACCTCCATGGTGACCGGAAGCGCCTCCTCGACCGGGGTGCGGTAGTACCCTCCCAGGCCGAAGCTCTCTTCACCGCCCACCATGACGAACCCACCGCCCTGATCCTTGACGTAGTCCCGGATGGACTCCATCTGCCGCTTGGTCAGCTTGAGCGAGGAGACGTTGGAGAGGATCAGGCCGTCGTATTTCCCGAGACCGGTCAGGTCCTTGGGGATCGCCTCCGGCGTTACCACCTCCACGTCGATGTGCTGGGAACGGAGCGCCGCAGCCAACGCCTGCGCGTGGGCCCGCTCTTTCTCCGCCAGCAGGACCTTGGGACGCCCCCGCACCACCAGACTCCCCACGGCCCGGTTATTCTCTTCGATGGTGTCCCCCTCCACCTCGATGGATGCCTGATAGACGTGGATCCCGCTCTGCTCGAGCGACTGCCGGTAGGTGAAGACATTTTTCCCGGTGGAAAGCCGAACGATCTGGGACCCCAAGAACTCCCCGTTCCGGAAGAGCGCGAGACGCCCCTCGGTGTCCCGCTGGCTCCAGGCCACCACCTTGGCGTGGAACGGCTCGCCATACTTCACTTCCTGGGGGACAACCAGCGACTCGACGGTCACCTCCTGAGCGAACGTGAGGGGAAGCGGGACGTAGTAAATGTCCGCCCCAGCATCCTTGGCCAGTTGGGCGGAAGCCAGCGCGCGACCCGCGTTGGGACGACCATCGGAGAGGAGCACCAGGCGATTGGCCTGCCCGGGAGGGAGCGTGGCCAGGCCCAGCTCGACCGCCTGAGCGATGTCGGTTCCTCTGCCGGGCACCAAGCCCGACGGGCGCCCCCAGGCCGGCTTGGGGCGGAGCGGCTGTTCCACCCGCGCCTCCTGGCCGAAGGCGATGAGTCCGGCCTGGTCGCTTTCGCGCATCCCCTTGAGAGCCTGTGTCGCGTATCGATAGGCGTGCTCGCGGGCGGCCAGGCTGATGCTGTCCGACACGTCGAGGAGGAAGACCACGTTCAACCGGTCCACCCAGTGGGGGAGCTGGGGACGCGTCAGGGCGAGAAGCAGGAGGAGAACGAGCACGCTCCGAAGACCCAGAGCCCACCGGTCCCCCCTCCCCGCGGGAAGAAGCTGGCGACCCCCGCTCCGCCGGCGCCAGTAGAGGAACCCCTCGAGGAGAAGCAGGGCCAGGGCGAGAAGGACGAAAATCGGCCAGAGCTCCTGCTGAACCGGGACCGCCTGGTCGGCCGGTTGGCTTCCGGCAGGTGACGAAGGGAGCGGCCGGGGGGTCAGGTCGCTCTCGTCTCCGTTCACGAGGTTCACCGCTACCCGGGTGTTCCCCTTCGAGGTCGCCACAGTGTAGATTCCCACTTCGTCGGTCTCGGAGAAGCTCGCCAGCCCCCGAGTCACCTCCGCCTTGACTCTCCGCCCCGACGGGGTGATCACGGTGGCATCGGTCACGCCGTGCTCCACCGGGAGGAGAAGCGGCCGGCCGGTCTCCAGCTGGAGACTCGACTGGTCGAGCCCTGCCGGGTGGAGCCAGCGGAGGCTATTGGAGAGAATCAGGGGAAAGGCGACTCGCAGCGGGAAGTCTGACTTGAAGAGGTCGAACCCGACGAAGACCGCCTTCCGCTGGGGCTCTTCCAGCGCGTAGATCAGGGGGCCGCCCACCGCCTCCACCAGAGTTTTCCCGGCGGCCAGCGGCCGGATCCGGAGCGCTTCTTCGATGGCTACCTTGGCGAAGTCGATGTGCCGCATGACCGGATGCGCCCGGTCCCAATCCATGATCACCGGCCGCTCGGTCCGCCCCAGGTTCTCCAGGGGAACGTCGGGCGGGGTCGTGTTGATCAGAACAAAGCGCCCCGGCCCGATCCGGGCCGGACTCGCGCTGTCCAGCACCACCACGTCGAACGATTCCATCCCGCCGGTGTACGCCTCGGGGGTCTTGACCTCCAACTTCACCTGGGGGTCCACCCTGAGCGCCTTCTCGACGAAGAGGTTCCCCGCGCTCACCAGAAGCACCTGTATCTGGCGGGGAGGGGGAATCGCCGCGTAGGCGACGTTATCGGCCTCAAGGTCGTCGCTCACGCCCAGCCGAGCCCGGACCACCCCGCCACCCTGGTGGCTGAACGGGAGGATGAGAGAGCGCCGCACCCTGGGTTCCAGCGTCAGCGATTGTAGGGCGATGGGTCGATCGTCCAGTTCCAGCGTGAAGGAAAACGACCGGGGCTCCTCGGAAAAGTTGACCACGGAGACAAACGCCTGGTAGTCGAAGGCGCCGTAATAGTTCTTCCGTACGGCAAAGTTGGTGATCCCCACATTCCGCCCGCCCCGGCCGACCCCCACCCACCTGAACCTGGGCTCGGCGAACTCGGAGAGGACGGCGGAGGGCGCCGCACCGTCGGTGAAGACGTGGATCTCGCTCGCGGGGTCCTGGAGCGTGAGCGACCGCGCCGTTCTGAGCGCCTCGGCCAGCCGGTTGGGGATATCCCGGGCCTGCATGCCGTTGATGCCGGCGACGATCCGCTCGCGGTCCCGCGTAAACGGGACGACGACGCGGGGTTGAAGGCCGGCCTCGACCACCATCACCTCGGCCCCCCGGCCGAGACGGTGGACCAGGCCGAGCGCCTCGCGCTGGGCGATGCGGAAACGGGAGGGCGGGACGTCTGAGGCCTTCATGGAGGCCGAGACGTCCATGACCACCACGAGCCGTCGGGCGCCGTGGCCCATCAGCGTGACGGTGGGGCGGGCGAGGGCCGCGGCCAGGGTGAGGAGGAGAAGAATCTGGAGGATGAGGAGCGGGTCCCGCTGAAAGCGCTGGAAGAACGTCGAGGCCTCGCGGTCCCGGAGCGCGGGAGCCCAGAGGAGCAGGCTCGAGACCGGCCGCTCCCGCCGCCGGACCTTCAGAAAGTAGAGGAGCACGAGGGGGAGCGAGAGGGCAAAGAGGAGGAATGCCAGGGGCGAGAGGAAGCTCATGCGAGAAGCATCCCCTTCAGCTGCTTGAGCATGAAGGCCTCGAGAGGCGTATCGGTCACCAGCCGCTGGTAGCTGATCTCGTTGGCCCGGCAGAACCGCTCGGCGCGCTCCAGGAACTCACCGAGCCGTTCTCGGTAGCTCCGGTGAGCCTCGCCGTCGACGCTCAACTCCCGTACTTCACCGGTCTCGACGTCGACGAGACGGAGGTCGCCCCCGTAAGCGGGGTCCATCTCTTCACGGGAGAGGAGGTGGAGCACGTGGACATCGAAGCGCCGCTCCTGGAGCGCCCGGAGCCCGGCTTCGTACCCCTCCGGGTCCAGGAGGTCGGAGATGAGGATCGCCAGCCCCGGGTCCATGGCGCGGAGGGCATAGTCCGACAGCGCGTGGTTCAGCCGGGTGGGACCACCGGGGCGGAGGTTCCCGAGGAAATCCAGGAGGGGGAAGAACTGGTTCCGGCCGCGGGACGGCGACCACCCTTCTCCCACGCGACCGCGCACCACGCCGATCCCCACCCGTTCCAGGTTCACCAGGCCCACGAAGGCCAGCGCGGCGGCGAGCCGGGCCCCGTACCGGAACTTCGAGGGATCGCCGAAATCCATGGATGCGGAGGCATCCAGCAGCAAGTGGACGCACAGGTCTTCCTCTTCAACGAAGAGCTTGACGTAGAAGCGATCGAGGCGGCCGACGATGTTCCAGTCCACGTAGCGGAGGTCGTCCCCCACTTCGTACTGGCGGTAGTCGCAGAACTCGACGCTGATTCCCTTCCGGGGGCTCTTCCGGTCGCCCTTCGCCCGACCGCGGAACGTGCGCTTGGAGATCAGCGCCAGCCGTTCAAGCTGGGCGAGAAACTCTCCTGTGAAGAACTCCCGGGCGGTCGCCGTGGCGGACACGCCCGCTACCTTTCTTCCAGGGACTGAAAGTACTCCTTCACCTGCGTCTGAAAGTCGCGGGGCACCTGCTCGCGGGCCAGCGCCTCCTCCATCATCTTCCGATACTGGGAGTACACGCTGAGGTACTGGAGCCGGGACGGGAGGTTGGCGCCGCGGCCGAGCAGATTAGTGTCCACCCCGGCCTTGCGCCCCGAGCGAGCCTCGCCGTCCACCGCGGCGTCGTAGGGGGTGGCGCGGAGCCGGGTAGAGGCATCACCCTTGGGGTTCGGGCTCTTCCCCTTTCCGGGAAGGCTCCCCTCCCCCAGTTCCGGATCGTCAAACGCCCCGTCGCCCCCCTCGCCGCGCCCGCGCGAGCGCTGACGATCGCTCTCGCGCCCGCCCGCCAGGTTGCGACCACTCCGACTGCGCTCCTCGAAGGCGCGCATTTTCGAGAGCGCCTTCTCCATCGCCTCCAGGGCGCGGTCGGTCTGCCCCTGCTCCAGGGCCTCCATCCCCTCCCACGCGTCCCCCGACCAGTTACCGCCCTTCCGGCCCATGCGCTCCATCTCATCCAGGAGATCGCGGAGCTTCTGGGGGGAAAGCTGGTCCGGGCGCAGCCCCCCGAACAAGGACTTCGTCCGCTGGAACATCATCTTGTACTGGCTCTGGGTGAAGTCGCGCTGGAGGTCCGGGAGGCGATCGACCTGCTCCAGCATCCGGAGCCGCTCGTCGCCATGCTTCAGAAAGCTGCCGAAATCCGGCCGCTGACTTCCCAGGGAGGTATCCTTGAAGATGGCGGAAAGATCGCCGGGTTGGTGAGCCCCGTGGGAACCCTGGCGCTGAACCAGGTCGCGCTCCATCATCCCCGCCCGATCCAGGGGCGCCTTCTTCGCGCCTTTGGGCCGCTCGTCAGTCGTGAGGGGTCCGGCCGACTCGTCTTGAGCCTCGGGCTCCGAGGTGGAGGAAAAGGCGGGAAGCCCGGCGGAGGGAAAGGGGATCGGAGGAACCAGCAGGAGAACCAGACCCAGGACCAGCGGAAGCGGGAGGAGCTTTCCCTCCGAAGGGAGGCGCCGGGGAACGACCCTGCCGGGGTCCAGCCCGCGGACCCGGGCCGCGGCATCCTCGACGAGAAGAGCCACCAGCGGGGTCTCTTGGGCTTGAGGCATCCACTCGAGCGCCGTGGCCACCCGGTCCTTCAGGCCGAAGGCCTGATCTGCCAGGTGGGCTGCCTCTTGGGAGCGAACCCGGAGGCACCAGCCCAGCAGCGCTCCCCCTGCCGCGCCAGCGAGCAGAACGCCTAACGCGGCCAGGGGCCCGGTCGGGCCGAGCGGCCCCTTCAGCAGGAGCGGGAGCAGTGCGAGCGCCGCCCCGTAGAAGCATCCGCGCACCGCGTAGAACTCCGCCCGGCGACGCCGGAGTCTCCGGGTGACCTCTCGAACCAGACGCTGAAGAACCGCCTCCTGTTCCATCTTCGCTCTTTCGGTCAGGGGATCAGTTACCGGAGAAATGCCTCCCTGCCCTTCCGGCTCTCAGCTTCGGCCAGGTCGACCACCTGGCCGACCAGCTGATCTACATCGATCCCTTCCGCCTCCCCTTCGAAGTTCAGGATGATCCGATGCCGGAGGCTCGAGAGGGCCATGGCGCGAAGATCCTCCACGCTGACGTTGTATCGCCCCTCGGAGAGGGCCTTCACCTTTCCGCCGAGAACCAGGGCCTGGGCGCCGCGCGGGCTCGACCCGTACCGGACGAAGCGGCGGGTCATCTCTGAGGCCTGCGCCCACTCCGGATGGGTGCCGAGCACGATCGCCGAGACCAGGTCGCGGACATGGGACGCGATGGGGACCTCCCTGACCAGCTCCCTGAACCTCAACACCTCCGGGCCGGTCATCACCCGGCGGACCAGGACCTCCCGGGACCGGGTCGTCCGGTTGATGATCTCGTTCAGCTCCTCCAGGGCCGGGTATTTGACCGCGAGCTTGAAGAGGAAGCGGTCGAGCTGGGCCTCGGGCAGAGGGTAGGTTCCTTCCATCTCGATTGGATTCTGGGTGGCCAGGACGAAAAACGGCGAGGGGAGCTGGTGCGTGGCCCCGGAGACCGTGACGGTCCCCTCCTGCATCCCCTCGAGCAGCGCGGACTGCGTTTTGGGGGTGGCCCGATTCACCTCGTCGGCGAGGAGGATGTGGGCGAAGATCGGTCCCTTCTGAAACTGGAAGTGCCTCCGCCCCTCCGCATCTTCGGCGATGATGTTCGTCCCGATGATGTCGGCGGGCATGAGGTCCGGAGTGAACTGGACCCGCGAGAAGGAGAGATCGAGACTCTGGGAAAGGGTCTTGACCAGCAGAGTCTTGCCGAGGCCGGGAACGCCTTCGAGCAGGACGTGCCCCCCGGCAAAAAGGCTCACGAGGATATGCGCGATGACCTCGTCGTGCCCGACGACGACCTTTTGAATCTCGGCCTTGAGTCCCCCGAAGGCCTCGACGAACTCTCTCACCGGCTCCGCGTTGCTCATGAGTGACCTCATTATGTGCCGGGCTCTCCGCCAAGTCAACGAGACAGCCGGCTGCCTGCTATTCCACGGAACACCCGCCGCGGCGCAGAACGTCCCCGGCGGACGAGGTGAGCGCCATCCGGCGGTACTGGGCCAGGTAACTCTCGATCTCTCGCTCGGGCGGGTAAAGGGCCAGGGTCCTGGATTGTCCCGCCACTCCCATCCGCCGTCGCAGCGCCGGATCCTCGACGAGCCGGACGGCTTTCGCCTCGAACTCCTCGGGATCGGCGAAGAGAAATCCCGAGACCTCGTCGTCCACCAGCGAACGGTTCCCCTCGATGTTGGAGGCCAGGACCGGCCGGGCGCAGGCCATGGCCTCGAGGACCGAGTTGGCCATGCCGCCCTCGGAGATCGAGCAGTTGAGCACCACGTGCGCGGCTTCCAATAAGGAACGCATCTGCCGGTGCGGCACGACCCCCAGGTAGGCTGCCCAGGGGCGCCCCGCTAGGGCGTCGAGGAGCCGCTCCCCTTCTGCGTGATCCAGAATCGGGCCGGCGTAGAGGAGCCGGACCATGGGGAAGCGACGCGCCAGGGTGTCGAACGGGTGGAGCGGGAAGAAGGGGTTCTTCACCATCCGGATCCCGGCCGGAAAGAGGAAAATGACGGCGTCGGCGGGGAGCTTGAGACGCTCGGCCAGCGGATACAGCGGTCCCGCCTCGAGCCGGACGCTCTGCGGGATCACCACCATCCTGGCCGCCAGATCAGGAAGCGCCCGGACAATCTTCCCCTGCATGGAGTCGTGAAAGACCGCCACCGCGGCGGCTCCCTCCAGCACCCGCCGGACGGTCTGGGCCCGCTCGGCATCGAAGAGGTCGTGGTTCCCGTCGGTCCCGGTGATCGTCACGAGCAGGGGAACCTCTAGGCTCCGCGCCAGCCGCAAGGCCAGGGGCCCGACCCGGTACGCGTGAAACGCGTGGATCAACCGCGGACGGTACGCCTCGACCTCCGCTTCCAGCCGACTCGCGGAAATGATCGAGCAGTCCCAGACGCGAAGCTCCACCCCCCGCTCGCGGAGGCCGTGTGCTACCCGGTTCACGGTGATCGCGTTCCCTCGAACGGACGGGAAATCGAAGGGAGTCAGGAGCGCAGCCCGCACAGAAGCCTCTCGCGCGCCGGCGACATAGATTCCCAAGGGTACACAGAAGCCGGAGGAAAGGCAATCGTCCGGTATTAGGGGGGATTAGGGGGCGGGTTCCTCCTCCAGCGCCGCGATATACGGGAGATTCCGATAGCGCCCGGCGTGGTCCAGCCCGTAGCCCACCACGAACTCGCTGGGAATGGCGAACCCCACATAGTCCAGCGGAACCTTCACCTCGCGCCGCTCCGCCTTGTCCAGGAGCGCGCAGAGTTTGAGGCTCCGGGGGCGCCGGGTTTCGAGGTTCCGCCTGAGGTAGTCGATGGTGTGCCCGGAGTCGATGATGTCCTCGACGACGAGGACATGGCGGTCCCGGATGGGAACCGAGAGGTCTGCCGTGATCCTGACGACGCCGGAGGAGTGCAGGCCCTCACCGTAGCTCGAGAGCCCGATGAAGTCCACGGTGAGGGGAATCGAGGTCGCCCGGATCAAATCCGCCAGGAAGACCACCGCGCCCTTCAGCACCCCCACCAGCACCGGCTCGGTTCCCGCGTAATCGCGCGCGAGCGCCTGCCCCAGCTCATGCACCCGGCGGGCGATCTCCTCCTGGGTGATCAGGACACGCCCGAGTCTCGTCCCGATGCCTCCGCTCCTTCAATACACTCGGAGGGGGGCATGCCCCCCTGCCGGCGCTCGAGCTTCAATTCTGGGTCACGAAGGGGACAATCGAGCGTTCCGCTTTGAGGCGCTCCGCGGTCCGTTCGGCCTGGCTCCGGTCCGAAAAACTTCCCACCCGCACTCGGTAATGCACTCTCCCGTCGTCAAAGGTGACGGTGGTCACGTAGGCGTCGTGGCCGGCGGCGCGGAGAGACTTCTGAAGCTCCTCCGCCATGCTCCGGGCGCGGTACGCCCCCACCTGAACGGTCCAGAGCGATCTTCCAGCCGGCGCTGGCGCGGCGGGGCTATCGGGAGGCGCGCTCGCTTCCGGCCGGCTGGCCGCCGGGGTCTCCCGCGGAGGGACTGATCGGTTCTCGTCGGACGGTTTCTTCGGGCCAGGAGTGCTGGTCGCCTCGGAAATTTTTGGAGGTTCGGGGAGCTGCTTGGTGGGCTTGGGCGGCGCCGGAGGCTTGGCGGCCGACTTGGAGGCCTCGCTCGGGGTGGCCGTGAGTGGCGCTGTCAGCGCCTGATAGAAGGTGAGCTTCTCCTGGAGCTGACCCGTCCGCTCCGACTGCGCCTCCCGGATACTCCCCCGCGTGGTGAGGGCTGACTTCCTCCCTCTCTCGCCCTGGCCCTGGAGCGACGGCTCCCGGTTCCACTGCCGTCCCACGACGATCCCCAGGACGAAGGTGAGGGAGAGGAGGGCCCCGACCCCCAGCAAGAGGAAGAGCAGCTGTCGCCGGTTGACGCCGGCCTTGCGGGATCGGCCGTTCTTCACGGGCATCCTACATCTTCTCCGGGGCCGAGACGCCGAGCAGTCGGAGCCCGTTCCGGACCACCTGCCCGACGGCCCGGGCCAGCGCGAGCCGGGCGTGGGTCAGCCCGAGGTCGTCCCCGATCACGCGGTGGTGGTTGTAATACGGGTGAAAGAGTTGAGCCAGCTCCTGGAGATAGTACGCCACCCGGTGAGGCTCGAGCGCCAGGGCCGATCCGGCGACCAGATCCGGGAACTGGAGGAGCCGCTTGATCAGCGAAAGCTCCTCGGGAAGGGTGAGGAGATTCAGGTCGACCCGATCCCACTCGGGCTTCGTGAGCTTTTTCTCGCGCAGGTGCTGGAAGATACTGGCGATGCGGGCATGGCAGTACTGAACGTAGTAGACCGGGTTCTCCGACGACTGTCTGGTGACCACGTCGAGGTCGAAGTCCAGCGGGCTGTCGTGACGCCGGGTCAGGAACGTGAAGCGCGCCGCGTCCTTCCCCACCTCGCTGATCAGCTCTTCAAGGGTGACGAAGTCGCCGGTGCGCTTGGACATCCGGACCGGCTGCCCATCCCGGAGGAGGTTCACGAGCTGCACCACCAGGACCCCGAAGGCCTGAGCCGGCTTGCCGAAGGCCCGCATGGCCGCCGCGATCCGCGGGACATAGCCGTGATGATCCGGCCCCAGGAGGTCGATCACCCGGTCCACGTCCTGAAACTTGAAGAGATGATAGGCGATGTCGGCGGCAAAGTAGGTCAGCTCGCCGTCCGACTTGACCAGCACCCGGTCCTTCTCGTCGTCGAACTCGGTCGCCCTGAACCAGAGCGCCCCCTCGGCCTCGTAGGTCAGGCCTTTGGCGGTGAGCGCGGCGATGGCCTGCTCTGGAAGCCGGGGCGACCGGACGGTTTCCTCTTCCGACGCCCAACGGTCGAACTCCACCCCGTAGTCCCGGAGCGTCTTCCGCTGGCCTTCCACGATCCTGGCGACGGCGTAGCGGCCGAGCCTGTCCAGCTGGTCCTTCGTGATCGCATCCCCGCCGCCCGGAGCGCTCGCCAGGTAGTCTCGGGCGATGTCGATCAGGTACTCTCCGGGGTAGGCGTTCTCCGGGAGCTCGACCGCCTCTCCCCGGAGCTGGCGGATCCTGATCTCGAGCGAGCGGGCCAGGGTCTCGAACTGGTTCCCGGCGTCGTTCACGTAGTACTCGGTGAGTACCGTGCACCCCTGGAATCTTAAGATTCGCGCCAGGGAATCCCCGACGGCGGCGGCCCGGCCGTTGACCACCACCAGCGGTCCCGTGGGGTTGGCTGAGACAAACTCGATCCGGACCCGCGGCCCGGTCCCGGGCTCTTTCGCGCCGTATGAGTCGCCGGCGGCCAGGATCTCGCGCAGGGCCGTGGCGCACCACTCCGGAGTCAGGAAGACATTGAGGAAGCCGGGGCCCGCCACCTCCACCCGCTCGACCGGGGGGAGCGGCGGCAGGTGCTTGAGGATCAGCTCGGCGAGCTGACGGGGAGGGCGGCGAACAGACTTGGCGAGCAGCATGGCCACGTTGGTCGCGTAGTCGCCGTGGGATTCCTCCCGCGGGACTTCCCAGAAGAGATCGGCCGGGGGCTGGAAGCCCGCCGCCCTGAGCGCAACCTCGATCCCCCGCGACAGCTCTTCAGTCACCCTCACGCTCATCTCGCCTTTCACCCGCCCGTGAAGATCACTCGGAGGGGGGCGTTGCCCCCCTTCCGAACCTCCCCCCATGGCAGTTCGAGCCATGCCGAAGGCAGGCCACCCGCCCCGCGAGGCCCGAGTTAATTGCGCGGGCCAAGCCCGTGCTCGAACAGATATTTCAGCACGTGAAGACAGTTGCCGCCGCACTGGGCGGCGGCGAGAGACATGATACTCCCGGTTCGGCGGATCAACGAAAGAAATTCAGAAAAAGGCGTTCAGCGGTTCCCGCGCCGGAGCCACCGGGCCGTTTGCCGGAAGAACCCTCGAACCCTGTGCTCCAAGCGGGCGTGACGACAAAAAATCCGGTCGAGGCTCTCTTTGGTCGTCGTGAAGGCGATGCTGAACTCCGCATAGGCCCGCATGGGATGCTCCGGTTCTCCAACGCGGCTCGCGATCGCCCGGCCCAGCTCCATTTCGGCGTCGGAGGCGAAGCGCTTGCCCGCCCTTCGAACGAGCGGGTTGTATTCGCGGAATCGCGCCAGCCGCTTTTGCTCATACCCGGCAACGACATCCGGCGGCACTCCAGCGTGAAGCATTGCGGGGGCAACCTGCCCGTGGAAATCGTCCAAGATGTCCCGGAGCTTTTTATCTCGTTCTCCGGCTTCGAGCCCGGCGGCGAGAAACGCGAGGGAAAGGATCACGTCATGAAGGATCAGCCACTCATCGGCGTGTTCTTCGCCGCGGGCCTTGACGGTCTCCGCGTAGGCGACCAGGAGGGCGTGGAGGAGCCCTCCGACGAGCTCCGCTTGGGTCAAACGCTTCTTGACTTTCAGCGTCTCCCTAACACGCCGCCTCGATCGCCCCGAGATCGTCCGGGGTCAACGCGAAATCCAGCGCGGCGGCGTTCTCCCGCACGTGCTCGGGCCGGCTCGCCTTGGGGATCGTGAAGAGCGAGGGGCGTCGCGTCAGGAAGTTCAACGCCACCTGCCGGGGCGTCCGGCCGTATTTCCGCGCGATGTCGGCCACGCCACCGCGAACGAACCCGCCCCGGGCCAGCGGCGTGTACCCGACCACGGCGATCCCATGGCGCTCGCAGTACGGCAGGAGCTCCTTCTCGATCCCGCGATCGCGCAGATGATACAGCACCTGGTTCGAGGCGAGCCGCTCGCGCGTCAACGCCGCCTGCGCTTCTCTGAGCTGGGCCACGTCGAAGTTGCTCACACCGATGAAGCGGGTCAGGCCCCGGCTGACCAGTTCTTCCATCGCCTTCATGGTCTCGCCGACGGGATGGTGGTCGCTCCACCAGTGAAGGAGGTAGAGGTCGACGTAGTCGGTCTTGAGGCGCTTGAGCGACTCTTCGCAGGCGCGGAGCGTGCCGGCGTAGGAGGCGTTCCGCGGGGAGACCTTGGTGGCGATGAAGACCTCGTGGCGCCGGCCGGCCACGGCCTTTCCCACCACGCGTTCGGCGCCCCCATCGGCATAGATCTCGGCGGTGTCGATGTGGGTCAGGCCCAGCTCGATCCCCAGGCGGAGCGCCAGGACCTCGTCATCCTCCGCGCGTCGGCTCTCGCCCATGCTCCACGTGCCTTGGCCGATGACGGACGCGCGCGCGCCGGTTGACCCGAACGGGCGCGTGATCACAGATCACCCTTGGCGAGGCGCCGGGCCGCCGTCCCGTCCGGTTCCGGGAGATCTTCCTGGATTAACGAGCCGCCTGTTCGAGCAGGTGCTGGGGCGTGCTGGAGACGATCTCGGCGTAGAGGGGCACGAACTTGCCGCCCTCGATCAGCTTGGCGAACTCGGGCCTGACTTTCGCTGCGAGCGTCTTGAGAATCTCCGCATGCGCCTTGATGTCCGCCCACTCGCCGAGGAGGTAGAAATGGTCGGGGTCCTGGACGTCACGGCAGAGGATCCCGTCCTTCACCTGCGCCGATGACTTGTGCATGGGATTGGCGTCCGAGTAGTCGAACTCATCGAAGAGCTTGATGAATTCGTCCCCGGTCCCGGGTTTCACGCGAAAGTCGTATACGTGGACGAAATTGCCCTTGGTCCCCATCGCCACCATAGCCATATCCGGTTCTCCTTTCGGTTCCCTCGCCCCCGGCGGGGAGAGGGTCAGGGTGAGGGGGTTGTCAGACGCTGTGAGCAAATTCATGAATACTGCGCGCTACCACCTACGCGGATGCTACCCAAGGAAGGCCGGGGTGTCAATGGGCGGGATTATTGGTAGAGCTCGAAGATCCCTTCTATCTCCACCGGAATCTTCCGGGGCAGCTCGAACATGCCGACCGCCGACCGCGCGTGCTGCCCGAACTCCGGACCCCAAAGCTCCAACAACAGGTCTGAGGCCCCGTCGATGACCGCAAACTGCCGTTCAAACCCAGGCGCTGTGTTGACCATGCCAAGGAGCTTCACAACGCGCTTGACCCGGCCCAGATCTCCGACCTGCTTTTTGATGGAACTGAGTATGTTCAAAGCGGCAGCCCGGGCGGCCTGGTAGCCTTCCTTTTCTGAGAGGTCGGCGCCGACTTTTCCGCGCGTTTTCACGCCGGGAAGATCCGCGGGGGGATGACCGGAGACAAACAGGATGTTGCCCACTTGCACGCACCCCGTCCGGTTCGGGCTTGGATACTGGAAAGGAGGCGGAAGCGTCAAACCGAGCCTGGTCAATTTCTCCTCGATTTTCATGTGTCTTCCCCCTGATTGGTTACACCCCGTGCCATACGTCGCGCGCCACTTCGACGATGCGCGCCAGCTTCGCGCTCTGGTCGGCTTCGGTTACCGGGTTGCCGCGAATCGAGCTGGCGAAGCCGCATTGCGGGCTGATGGCCAATTGCTCGATCGGCGCGAATTGAGCGGCTTCGTCGATCCGACGCCTGAGATCGTCGGCATTCTCCAGTTCGGGCGTCTTGGTAGAAATCAGACCGAGAGCGGCGACCTTGCCTTTCGGCAGCAGCCGCAGCGGTTCGAACGAGCCCGCACGAGGCGTGTCATATTCAAGGAAGTAAGCGTGCACCTTGATCCGGTTGAACAACACGTCCGCCACCGGATCGTACCCGCCTTCAGCAGCCCAACTGCCTTCGCGGTTACCGCGACATTGGTGCATCGTGATGGTCACGTCGCTCGGCAGGCCCGCGAGAACCTGATTGATCCGATCGGCGTATTCGAGCAGCACATGATTCGGGTCGCTGCCCCACGATGTGATCGTCTTACGGTGGGCCGGATCGCACAAGAACGCGATGCTCGTGTCGTCAAGTTGGATGTAGCGCGCACCGGCTCCAACGAGGGCGTGCGCCTCCTGGCGGTACGCGGCGATGAGGTCGTGCCAGAAAGCGTCGACGTCCTTGTAATAGGTTTCGCGGATGCCCTTGTCGCCGCCGGCAATCATGTGGATCATGTTCGGCGCCGGAATCGTCACCTTCGGCACGGCGCGCGTATTCGCCTTGAGGAATTCAAAAGCCCGCACGATCGGGCTGGGTCGCCACCGAATCGGTCCGTGGATCCAGAGCCGCGAAAAGGCTTGCCGCGGACCTTCCTGCGTACGCCAGGCGAAATCGGCGCTTCCGGTACGGTGCGCGGAAATCCCTTCCCAATTGAGCAGGAGCTCCATCCACCAGCTACGGCGACGGAACTCGCCGTCCGTGACCGCGCGGAGACCGAGACGCTCCTGCATTGCCACGGCTCCCGAGATACACCGATCCTCAATCGCCTGGAGCTCGGCATTGTCATGGGGGCCGAGATTCTGATCGGCCGTCTGCGGGCCAAGCTGCCTCTCGCGCGCGCGGAGAAGCTCAGCGGGCCGGAGCAGACTCCCGACATGATCAGCCCGGAAGGGCGGCGGCGGCCACATTATCTGTCTACCTCACCGGGTGGAAATTTCGACCTTGCCCGTGCGCTCAGCCGACTATACCCTCGCACGCGCGGCAATTCAACTTCTGGGCGACCACGGGAGCAGCGCAACAGTTACTCTAAACCGGCTACCGCCGACGACGGCCAGGAGCGTGGAGAGATTTAGGTGCTCACGAAGGGTCTGGGCGAGCAGAAGCGCTCGCGGAGCGCCCGGTAGTCTTTCAGCGTGCCCGGTTCGGGAATCGGGGTGAACGTCAGAAACTGGGGCGCATCCAGCCCGCCGCCGGAGGCGAAGGTGTCGATGAATACCCCGGTCGTCCAGGAAGGCCGGGAGGTCCAGGCTCCGGGGCGAACCCTCGGCTCTGGCCCGGCAGGCTTGGCCGCCTGGCGTCGACGGAAGAAGTAGAGCCCCAGCACCGCCAGCGGAAGCGGAGCGAGAACAACCAAGAATCTCGAGCGGCTAGCCAGTCAAGTATTGACGGCCTCTATGTACGGCCTATAATACCGTAGATGGAGCGGGTGACGCCGATCCTCCGGGAGAAAGTCATTGATGAAGCGGGGAACGTCCTGGAGTTGGCGATATGGAAAGTGCCGGTTAACGTTCGGTACCCGGAAGGCATCCGCTACCGCCTTGCCTATATCAGCTTTGGTGGGGCCGCTCCCGAAATCCTCTATGACAATCATGCTCCCAAAGGACATCACCGTCATTTTCGAGGTGCGGAAGAGTCCTACAAATTTACCGACGTCGATCAGCTCATCGCCGACTTCCGGGCTGACGTCGCTCGCTTGAAAAGGGGCAGTTGAGATGGCGAAGACACTGACCATCCAGATTCGGTCCTTCGACGAGGCCCTTGACGGCTTTCGGCAGACGTTCAGGGCCCTTCAGGCAGGGAAGCGGGTCGCGCGCAGACGGGGCGTTTACTTCACGAGCCTGGAAGCCGCCCGGAACCTCCTCACCCCGAGGCGCCTGGCTCTACTTCGGGCGATTCGAAAGCACAAACCGCGGTCGGTCTACCAGCTCGCCAAGGCCGTGGGACGGAACCTCAAAAACGTCCAAACGGATCTCCAACTCCTAGCACAATACGGCCTCGTCACGCTGGCGGAGAGTCGAAGTCGCGATAATCGCCGAGCCAGAATTCCAAGGGTTTCACCTGACGAGATTTCGCTGAAGATTGCGATCTGATCCGACAAGCGGCCGGCTCGAAGCGGCGGAGCGCCAGATGCCTGTGAGGGCGCGGAGGGCAGGGAGGTCAAGGCTCTGGCGAAGGTGCTGGGCGAGCAGATCGTAGGCCCGTTCGCGGAGCATCCGGTAGTCTTCGGCGGCGACGGAGGGGGGGGCCAGCGACAGCGCGCCGAGCCAGCCGAGCAGCCCGGCCCGCACCTCCCCGGCATCCAGGCAGCCGTGGAGGTAGCTGCCCCACACTCGGCCGTCCGGCGACACGGCGCCCTCCGGCTCATCGACGGCGGCCCCCGCCCTCTCCACCACCCGGAAGAGCGGCTCCGCGCTCCCCTCCGTTTGTCCCATGTGGATCTCGTATGCCTCCCACTCCCCGCCACCGTCCACCCAGGCTCCGCGATCAAGGCGGGCCCTGACCCGCCGGGTGACCTTCTCGGGAGCCAGCAGGGTCGTCACGGGCAGAAACCCGAAGCCTGCCTCTTCTCCCCCGCCTTCGATCCCGTGAGGGTCGGCGACGGAGCGCCCCAGCATCTGATAGCCGCCGCAGATCCCTCCCACGCTCCCCCCTCGCGCGAGATGCGCCAGGAGCGCCTCGCCGAAGCCGTGGGACTTGAGAAAGCGGAGGTCGGCGATGGTGTTCTTGGAGCCCGGGAGGAGGACCAGCGCGGCTCCGTGGAGTTCCTCTGGTCGCTGCGCGTAGACGAGCTGGACCCCAGGCTCGAACTCGAGCGGGGCAAAATCGGTGAAGTTGGCGATATAGGGGAGCCGCACCACGACGATCCTGAGCCGAGGGGTTCGGGGATCGGGGTTCGGGGCGGGATCGAGGGCCACGCTGTCTTCTTCCGGGAGATGAAGGCCCGAGAGGAACGGAACTACTCCGAGGACCGGGCGGCGGCTTTTCTTCGACAGGAACTGGAGCGCCGGCGTCAGGAGCGAACGATCACCCCGGAATTTATTGATGATGAACCCCTTCACCCGCTTTCTGTCGTTTCGGGGCAAGAGGGCCAGCGTCCCCAGGAGGCTTCCGAAGACTCCGCCGCGATCGATATCCCCGACGAGCAGGACCGGCGCGCGGGCGAGCCGGGCCACGGCCATGTTGGCCAGGTCCCGGGCCATCAAGTTGGGCTCGGCGGGGTTTCCCGCTCCCTCGATCAGCACGAGGTC
>CAYJUC010000022.1:0-9923 GCA_964372605.1 uncultured bacterium
GGCGGGGGACGATCGCCTGCACCGGCACGGAGTTCTGCAAGCTGGCGCTGACCGAGACCAAGGGATTCGCCCGCTGGCTGGTCGGAGAGCTGGAAACGCGAATGCCAAGCTTCGACGCGCACGTCAAGATCCATGTCACGGGCTGCCCCAATAGCTGCGGGCAGCATCAGATCGCCGACATCGGGATCGAGGGCAAGAAGACGAAGGTGGAAGGCAAGATGGTGGACGCCTACTACTTCTGCGTGGGCGGCGCGGTGGGTAACGAGCCGCGTCTGGCCCGACCCATCGGGTACCGCTGCCCGGCGCACGAAGTGCCGGAGGCGATCGAGCGGCTGCTCATGGCGTACGTCAGGGAACGGTCGGGTGACGAAAACTTCCGCCGGTTCTGCGCGCGGAAGGAGGACGACGAGCTTCGCGTACTCCTGGCGGGCCAGCCGGTCGCCGCGGTCGCCCGAGATCTGTCCCCGGGGCAGCCGCCCCGCGGGGTGGAAAGCTGACCGGACAATCCAGGCCCATGACATCCCTTCGCGGGAAAACCATCGCCATCACCGAGGCCCGACGGGCCGCCGAGCTGGCGAGCCTCATCACAAAGCTCGGCGGACTGCCTTACTCCGCGCCCGCGGTTCGGGAGGTCCCCAGGCGCGACCGCGGCCCGGCGCTCGCCGTGCTCGATCGCATCTGCCGCGGCGAGGTCGCGATGGTGATCTTCCTGACCGGCGTCGGGACCCGCGCCTTCCTGGGACTGGCGGCGGAGGCGGGGAAGCGGGACGACCTTCTCATGGCGCTCCGGGCCGCGCGTGTCGCCGCCCGCGGGCCCAAGCCGATCGCGGTGCTCCGCGAGGCGGGGGTGCGGATCGACCTCGTGCCCGAGGAACCGACTTCGGAAGGGCTGCTCGCCGCGCTTGCCCACGAGGACCTCGGCGGAAAAGTGGTGGCGGTCCAACTCTACGGTGAGGAGAACCCGTTCCTGGTCGAGGGGCTCGCGGCGCGCGGAGCCACCGTGCTCCCTATCCCGCTCTATGAGTGGGCACTCCCCGAGGATCAGGAGCCGCTGGTCCGGCTGATCCACGATCTGATCGCGGGGCGCATCGACATCGTCGCGTTCACCAGCTCGCCCCAGATCAAGCACCTCTTCATCGTGGCGGACCGCCTCGGCTTGCGCGACGCAGTCGCGGAGACGCTGCGAGATCGCCTCACCGTCGCTGTCGTGGGACCTGTCAGCGAAGCCGCGCTGCGCGAGCACGGGATCACGCCGCAAATTCAGCCGGACAAGGGCACGATGGGCGCGCTCGTCCACGAGATCGCCGAGTATCTGGCCCGAGAGGAGAACGTCCGTGGCCGTTCCTGACGGGCGCCGGTTTTATTTTGTCCTATTTTCCTACTTTTCCGATCGGGAACGAGTTAACGCGAGCATTCTTAAGGGAGGGGAAACATGGCTATTCGTGCAGCCGCTGGCCATCAAGCCTTGAGCAAAGAATTAGAGATGAAGAGTGCCCAGGAAGTCCTCGCGTGGGCCCTCGGGGAATTTCACCCGCGCGTCACGCTGGCCGCAAGCTTTGGGGCCGAGGACGTGGTGCTGATCGACATGCTGGCGAAACTTAACCCGAAGGCGCGGGTCTTCACTCTCGACACCGGTCGGCTGCCGTACGAAACCTATACGCTGATGGAGGCGATTCGGGAGCGGTACGGGCTCGTCCTCGAGGTCTACTTCCCTGGGACCGCGGCTGTGGAAGCCATGGTTCGCGAGCACGGTGCGGACCTGTTCTATAAGAGCATGGAGCACCGCAAGCGCTGCTGTAGCGTGCGCAAGGTGGAGCCCCTGGGGCGGGCGCTCGCCGGCCTGGATGCCTGGATCACAGGGCTCCGTCGGGACCAGGCCGTGACCCGCGCGAGCGTGGAAAAGGTGGAGGTGGACGTCGAGCACGGCAGGATCATCAAGCTGAATCCCCTGGCGGACTGGACGTGGGACCGCGTGTGGGAATACATCCGGGCCCACAACGTTCCGTACAACGCGCTTCACGATCGTGGCTACCCGTCGATCGGCTGCGCCCCGTGCACCCGTGGCGTGAAGCCGGGCGAGGATCCGCGCGCCGGGCGGTGGTGGTGGGAGAGCCCTGAGACCAAGGAGTGCGGGCTCCACGTGGCGAGGCGTTAGGTGGGCGTGAAGCCGATCACGCTCGCGCTGATCGCAAAGAAAACCATCGCCGACCTTGCTGCCGGTGCGTTCCGGCGGTGGAAAAGCTGCGCCCCCGCTGCGGAAGCGGGCAACTTAACACGGCAGGCGTATCCCGTCCGGTGCCCCGGTCACACCGTGCGACTCAGTGAGCCGGCATTGCGGCAACCAGCCACCCGCGTAGAACGGCTGGTTGTTTCAACGCTCAAGCAGGAAGGAGTCATGGCTTTCGATTCGCTTGTGGAGCGTGTGGCGCATGACCTCTATCGCGACGCGCTTTACAACGGTGGTTGGGTTGTGGACCTTGGCCTGTTCGGTCGCAACCTCTTTTTCTCCGAGGCCGCCTCCGAGCTTGAGGCGGGAAACGGTCTCCTGTGGCAGATCGATACACCCACGCACGTGTCGTGAGGATACTACTGGATCGCCAATCTCCAGGGAGAGGGGCAAGCCCTACGACGGGCGGGAGCGGCGGAGGAGGAGTGGGATGCCGGCCAGGGCCACGGCCAACCCCAGGAGGCTCACGAGCTGAGCGACCCGCACCGGTCCCAGCATGAGGCTGTCGGTGCGGAGGCCCTCCACCCAGAAACGACCGGCCGAGTAGAGCCCCACGTACACGAGGAAGAGCGCGCCGGCCGATCGCTCGAGCCGCTGCCGGAACACCAGGACCAAGAGCCCGAAGACCCCCAGATCCCAGAGGGACTCGTAGAGAAAGGTCGGGTGGAAGAACTCCTCCCGAAGGTACGGCAGGGGGCGGTGGGGCGGAGAGATGAAGAGTTTCCACGGAAGATCCGTCGGGCGGCCAAACGCTTCCTCGTTGAAAAAGTTTCCCCACCGGCCGATGCCCTGGCCCAGCGCCAGACTCGGCGCCACGATGTCCAGATAGAGAGCCAGCGGCAACCGCTTCCGCCAGGCGTACGCGCCGCCCACGAGCAGGCCGCCCAGGATGCCGCCGTGGATGGCCAGGCCTCCCTCCCACACCGCAATGATCTTCTGCGGAAACTGGCTATAATATTCCCAGGAAAACGCCACGTAGTAGAGCCGGGCGCCGATGAGGCCGCCGACCAGGGCCAGCTCAGAAGTCTTGAGCAGCTCGTCCGGGTCCACATTCCGGCGCCGGGCTTCCCGATAGGCCAGCAGGAGCCCGAGGCCCATGGCGAAGGCCATGAGGATCCCGTACCACCGGATGGTGAGCGGGCCGATCTCTACCGCGATGGGGCCGGGCGATCTGAACATTGCCGCGCCGCGCGCTCGAGATGGAGGAGAGGAGGAGCCGAGGTCCGCATCGGTCTCCCTTATACGTCCTAAACCCGACGCTGTCAACGAAAAGTGCGATTTTGTGGCGAATTTGTTGACACTCCGCGCGGCCTTTCAGTATAGTGATAGAAAGTGTCGCTGATCTTCGTCCTAAAGGAGTGACCGGTGCCGGGTAACGGCGGGTTGGCTGGCGGAGTGCTGGATCTGGTTCTCAACGCCGGTCCTGTCGCCAAGTTTGTCCTCGTGCTGCTGGCCTTCTTCTCCATCGTCTGCTGGGCGCTCATCGTCGAGAAGTGGTGGCAGCTCCGCCGGGTCAAGCGCGAGAGTATCCGCTTCATGAAACAATTCCGGGAGGGGCGCCGTTTCTCCGCGGTATACGGCTTCGCCAAGAAGAACCGCGAGAGCCCGCTGGCCCAGATCTACATGGCCGCATACCAGGAGATTTCGGGCTCGAGCCCCTACGCCGAGATGGTGGACCACTTGCTCGAGGACGCGGAGGAAGGGTTCGGCGGGGAGCGGCTCGAGGCCGTGAACCGGGCCATGCGCCGCGCGGCCAACAGCGAGGTCGCACGGCTTGAACGGTACCTGCCCTTTCTGGCCACCACGGCCAGCTCGGCGCCGTTTATCGGCCTCTTCGGCACCGTGTGGGGCGTGATGGAATCGTTCCGGGGAATCGGCGCTCAGGGCTCCGCCAGCCTCGCTGTCGTCGCACCCGGCATCTCCGAAGCGCTGATCGCCACCGCTGCCGGCCTTGGCGCCGCCATCCCCGCGGTGATCGGATACAATTTCTTCGTCAACCGGGTGAAGCACTGGGCGTCCGAGATGGACGGATTCGCGCTGGACCTGTTGAACCTCCTGATCCGGCCTGCGCCAAAGGCCGCCAGGCCCGCCAAAGATGGCCTTTAGGCTGGAAACCGCGGACGGCGAGCCCTCCCGCCGCATCGGGACCTCGCTTTCGGAGATCAACGTCGTCCCGCTGGTGGACGTGGTGCTCGTCCTCCTGCTGATCTTCATGCTCACCGCCCCGATGATGTACCGCGGCATCGACGTGAACCTTCCCAAGACGACCTCCAAGCCGACGGCGGTGGAAGAGCGGTTGGTGATCACGCTGACCCGCGACCAGGTGATCTATCTGAACGACCGGCCGGTGCCGCTGGCCGGGCTCGACGCCCAGATCCGGAACGTGATGAAGAGCCGCTCCGACAAGACGCTCTACCTCAAAGCCGACCAGGGCTTGTCCTACGGGTTCGTCGTCGAAACCATGGATCGCGTCCGGCGGGCCGGGGTGGAAAAGCTCGGCATGGTGACCGAGCCTTCCTCGCGGGAGCGCTGACCATTACCAGCATCACGGTGGATTCCATGCTGCCGTATCGCTCCCGCCGGCTGGGCCCCGCCCTCCGGGGAACGCCGTTCCCCATGGTGGCGCTCACCGTTTCGGCGATCTTCCACGTCATGGCGCTCGCCGTCCTGGCGCTCCTGGCCGGCATCTGGAACCAGTGGACCCAGTCCAAGGTTTACGTGGTCAACCTGGTCCCGGCCGTGGCCGCCATCGGAACAGCTCCGGCCCGGACTCCAGAGACCCCGACGCTTCCCGCCCGCCCGGCCCCGGCGGAACCTCCTCGCCCGGCCCGGGAGTCAACCGCTCCCGAGCGGGAGAAACGCCCGAGCCTCCCCGACGCTTCACTCCCCCAGGCGCGGTCCCCCACTCGGCCGCCAGCGCTCCCGCGCCCTGGAGAAAAAGAATCGCCATCCCTCGCCTCGTCAGCAGACCGACCCGACCGCCGCATGCTCCCGCCTCCGACGTCACGAGAGGAGAAACCGGGGCCGCCTGTGGCACCCGCCCCGCGGCCCGCAGTGGCTCCGATCCCGCTCGGTCGCCCCGGCGGCTCCCCCGTGGGAACCGCCTCGCTCTCCCTGGAGGTCTCCGACTTTCCCTTCACTTGGTACCTCCGCGTTATCCAGCAGAAGGTGAGCGAGAAGTGGATCCCGCCGGCGCGGGGGTCTGAAGCCGGCAATCGCGTGGTGGTGCTCTTCGAGATCGGGCGGGACGGCCAGGTTCGGACCTCAAAGATCGAGCGGAGCTCGGGGAACGCGATCTACGATAATTCGGCCCTCCGCGCCATCATGGACGCGAACCCCTTTCCGTCGCTGCCTCTGGAGTTCCCGGCCCACTCACTCCGGATCCACCTCGGCTTCGACTTCCAGGGGTGAGCGCCGTGGTCTATGCCCGCTCGATCTTCGCGCTTCTCGGTGTCGCGCTCATCGTGGGGGGCGCGAGTCTGATCTCGGCGCCCGATCCCGCGCACTCACAGGCCATCGATGTGTTCCTCAACATCACGGCGGGCGGAGGGAAAAAACTCAACATCGCCATCCCGGAGTTCACCCTGGTCCCGGCTGGCGGCGACCCGCTCGACCTCAGAAAGAAGATCCCCGAGGTGACGGCGGCGGACCTCAAGTTCTCCGCGCTCTTCAGCGTGGTGTCCGGAACCCCGCCGCTTCCGGCCAACGACCCCGAGTCTATCAAGAAGGCCTGGAGTGAGTTCGCCGCATCCGGCGCGCACGCCGGACTCCACGGCCTCCTCGCGCTCAAGGGAGATCGCGCCGAGGTCGAAATACGGCTCTACGATCTGACCAGCCCGGATCAGCGGCTCATCGCCTCCAAGCACTTCGCTCGCCCCGCAAGCGAAGCGCGCCGGCTGGCTCACAAGATCGCGGACGAGGTGGTCTACCAGTTCACCGGGGAGCCGGGGATCGCCGAGACCAAGATCGCCTACGCGAGCGCCGCCGCCGGGGCCAAGGAGCTCCACACGATGGATTACGACGGGGCCGGACTCCAACGGCTGACCGGCAACGACTCCATCAATCTCTCCCCGGCCTGGAGCCCTGACGCCCGCTCGGTGGCGTTCACCTCGTACATGCGGGGGTACCCCTACCTCTACCGCCTGTTCGTTTCAGAGCGACGCCCGATCCAGCTCCTGGCGGGGTTCTTGGGCATCAATACCACCCCGGCCTGGAGCCCCGACGGGAAGTTCGTGGCCATGACGCTCTCCAAGGACGGCAATCCGGAGATCTACGTGCTCAACGTGGCGACGGGAGCGCTCCGGCGGCTGACGAATCACCCGGGGATTGACACGGAACCGTTCTGGTCGCCCACCGGACGGGAGATCGTCTTCGTGTCCGACCGGACGGGGACGGCGCAGATTTTTGTCATGGACGCGGAAGGATCCAATGTCAGGCGCGTGACCTATGGAGGCGGATTCAACACCCAGCCTCGCTGGTCCCCAAAGGGGGATCAGATCGTCTACACCTCGCGCCAGGGGAGCCACGGCCTCTGGATGGTGAACCCCGACGGCTCAAACCCCCGCCGGCTGACCGAGAACGCGAGAAACAACGAGAGCGCCTCCTGGGCGCCCAACGGCCGCCATCTCGTGTTCCAGTCAGACCGCTCCGGGAGGTGGCAGCTCTTCACCATGCTGGCCGACGGCTCCGAGCAGCAGCCGTTGACCCGCGGTACCGGGGAGAGCACAAGCCCCTCGTGGTCCCCGCGCCTTCCGTGGTAGGATGGACGGGTCTTGAGTGTTCCCTGCTGATCTAGAAAGGAGATGGCGACATCATGGCGCAACGACGGTGGCAGTTCCTGCTGATCTTCCCAGTGCTGATCCTGGCGCTCTTCCTGGTGGGATGCCCGAAGAAACCGGCCACGACGGCCGCCTCTGCTCCGCCCGCGCCGGCGCCAGCGGCCCCGGCTCCAACCCCGCCGCGGGTGGCCCCGACCCCTGGAGCCCGGCCCGCGCCGGCGCCAGTGGCTCCGGCCCCCGAGGCCCGGCAGCCCGCACCGGCGGCTCCCATGGCTCCGGCCCAGCCGCCGGCTCCGAGGGAGTTCACGACCATCGCGGCCCTGAAGGATATCCGCTTCGACTTCGACAAGTATGACATCCGCCCCGGGGATGCCAAGATCCTCGAGGAGAACGCCAAGTGGATGAAGGCAAACGAGAATTACCTGATCCTGATCGAGGGGCACTGCGACGAGCGCGGCACCAACGAGTACAATCTGGCCCTGGGCGAGCGACGGGCCAAGTCGACGATGAACTACCTGATCACGCTTGGCGTCCAGGCCCGCCGGATCACCACCATCAGCTACGGCGAGGAGCGGCCGGGCTGCACCGAGAAGAACGAAGGGTGCTGGGCGCAGAATCGACGGGCGCACTTCCTGGTGAAGGCCCAGTAATATCTCTCGGAGGGGGGCTACGCCCCCCTTCCGATACCTCCCCCCAGAGGGTTGCGCGGGCTAAGCCCGCGCTCGAACCGTGGAGCCGACCAGGAGACGTGGCAGCGTTAGCATTCTTAAGGGCGAAGCTCCGGGGGGCGAGGAGGCATGTCGGGGTCCTCCTCGTCCTCTGCGCCATCGGCCTGGCGGGCTGCGCCGATGTCGCCGGACCCGCGATCCAGGAAGACCTGGCCCAGCTTCGTCAGGACCTGAACGCGCTTACCCTGGCCTTCCACCGGACCAGAAGCGACACAGAAACGCTGGTGGGACAGATCGATCGACGGGCGCGGGAACAGTCTGCCGAGATTCAGAAGCCGCTCGCCGCCCTCCAGGCTCGCACCGACAGTCTGAACTCCGAGTTGACCCGGCTCTCCGGGCGCGTGGATGAGCTGACGCAGCGGCTCGGTAGCTTGAGCCGCCAGTCGGGAGCGCGTCCGGCGCCGCCCGCCGGGAGCGGCCGCCCGGCTCCGCCATCACCCAGACCGTCCGGGCCGGGCGGCGCGCCGCCCGATCTCTATCAAGCCGCCTACATCGACTTCAGCAAGGGAAACTACCCGCTCGCCCTGGCGGGTTTTCAGGAATTCCTGCGCCGCTACCCGAGCTCCGACCTGGCCGATCACGCTCAGTACTGGATCGGCGAGGCTCACTTCAGCCTGGCGCGCAACTACGCCGCCCAGGGGCAGGAAGACAAAGCGCTGAGAGCGCTCGAGCAGGCCGTGCAGGAGTTCAGGAAGGTGATCGTGAACCATCCGAGGGGCGAGAAGGTCCCGACAGCGCTCTACAAGGAAGCGCTGGCCCTCCTGGATCTGAAGCGGGAGAACCTGGCTCGGGCCCGCCTCGAGTACCTCCTCGACCACTTTCCCCAGTCGGAGGAGGCTCCGCTGGCCCGGGAACGGCTGGCTGGCCTCAGGGAAAGCAGCCGCTAGATCGTTGGAGGGGGCCTCGGAGACTCCGGTCAACATTCCTGTTGGTCCCATCTCCCTGGAAGGGTGCCTGGCCATGCCGGCCAGTGCCCTCACGGGGGGAATCGTCGTCTGCCATCCCCACCCGCTCTACGGAGGGGAGATGAACAATCCGGTGGTGATCAGGGTGAGCGAGGTGTGCCAGGCGGCCGGCCTTGCCGCCCTCCGCTTCAACTTCCGGGGGGTGGGCCGGTCCGGCGGAGTTTACGCTGACGGAGAGGGGGAACAGGAGGACGTCGCATCGACCCTGGATTTTCTCGAAGGACGGATCGGCCCCAACCTTCCGCTCGGGGTGGCGGGATACTCGTTCGGGGCGTGGGTGGGGAGCCGGGTCGCTCAACGGGAGCGGCGCGTGAGAGCGCTGGCGGCCATTGCCCCGCCGCTGGCGCTCCGCGACTTCGGGTTTCTGAAGGGCCCGTTCCAGGCCACGCTGTTGGCGGCGGGCTCCCAGGACCAGTATTGCCCCGTTGACCAGCTGCGGGCGCTGGCCGAGCGCGTTCCTGGAACCGGGATCCGGGTGATCGAGGGCGCGGACCACTTTTTCTTCGGGAAGCTCTACCCGCTGGGCCAAGCCGTCGCGAGCTGGGCTCGGCTTTGGGTGGGGTCAGCGGCGATCTCGGGGGAGGCGGCCGGGGATCGCAGTCCCGGCTGAGAGGAGGATCCGGAGTCCCTCCTCGACGGGAAGACCGGTATGGACCACCTCGTCCTTCGGCAGGAGAATCACGTCGCCGAGATAGAGGTTGTTGGTGGGGACGAACACGGATACCATCTGGCGGACGCCCTCGGGTCCCTCCACCAAAACTTCTCCTGTGAGGAAGCCAAAGACGTACTCGCCCTTCCGCGGGTGCTCAGCGAGGACCACCTCTTTGAAGGAGGTTCGCTTTTCCGGGGAGAACGCCTCCAGGAGCTGCTTCACCGAAGGGTAGATGCTCCGGAAGACGGGAATGCGGAGCAGGAGTTTCTCCGCCAGGGCCACCAGCCGGCGCCCTACCACGTTGGTCGCGATGGTCCCCACGAGGAGGATGAGGGCGATGGCGGTGAGGAACCCGAGGCCCGGAACCCTGCGGCCGAAGAGCCGTTCGTAACCAGGAGAAAAGAAATCGTCGATCTTGCTCCAGAACACCCAGAGGAGCCACGAGGTTGCAATGGCGGGCACGGTGACGAAAAAGCCGCTGAGGAATCGAACTTTGAACCACGAGCCCAGTTTGCCGGTCATGGCGCATGAGATAAAACCACAGGAGCACAGGCAAGTCAAGAAATCGGGGGT